>NZ_RAVZ01000370.1 GCF_003611635.1 Corallococcus terminator
GTGCCGGACAGCGCCCTGCCCGCCCGGGGTGCGAACACGGGGTCGACCCTGCCGCCCACCGCCCCGGCGACGACGGGCCCGGTGCCCACGGCGCCGGCTCCCACGGGAGGGGCGCCGGTGTCGCGTCCACCTCCGGTGGCCTCGCGCTTCGGGCTGGCGGTGATTTCCGGGACGACGCGCGGCCAGCGCTACAAGCTTCCGGTGACGGGCTGCGTCGTGGGCCGTCAGCGCGGCGCCATCCTCTTCCCCGACGACGTCTTCGTGTCGCCGCTGCACGCCACCTTCCTGGTGAAGGACGGCGCCCTCTACGTCCGGGACGAGACGAGCGCCTCCGGCGTCTACGTCACCTTCTCCGGCACGGAGCCCCTGGCGCCCCGAGCGCTCTTCAGCGCGGGCCAGCGGTTGTTCCGCTTCACCGGCCGCGTGGAGTCCCCGCCGCCCGTCGCGGGCCGCCCCAACCTGTACGGCTCGCCGGTGCCGCTGGGCCAGGCGCTGTACGGGGTGGAGGAAGTGCACATGGGCGGCAGGGCGGGCCGGGCGGTGGTGACGGCCGCCGCGCTGCTGACCATCGGGCAGGCGCACTGCGACCTCGCGTACCCGCATGACGAGGGGCTCGCCGGCCGGCACTGCGAGCTGAGCCCCACCGCGACGGGCGCGATGCTGCGCGACCTGTCCGGAGGCCTGGGCACCTACGTGCGCATCCCGCCGGCCACGGAGCGTCCCCTGCGTCCGGGCGACCGGGTCCGTCTGGGCCAGCACGTGGTGCAGGTGGAAACGCTCGGCTAGACGCAGGCTGCAGCGTTCAACCGACGGCCCCTCGAACCTTCAGGTCAGGGCAATCCGCTCGGAGGGAGCGCGGGTTCCGGGCTCGGAGGGCCCTGCCCCCCGTTCCAGGCGAGGCGCTACCAGCACCGCACCGCGCCTCGGGGTTCAGGGCGCAGCGGGGCGCGCAATGGGGCTGCCGAGCCGCTTCTCGATGTACTCACGCGCCTTGGAGTCGGGCATGTCCCGCATGTGGCGCTCCCACCAGCCCCGCGCCTCGTCCGTCTGGTCGCGCTGCCAGTACAGCTCCCCCAGCTTGAGGGCCAGCTCCGCTTCCGGGTTGTAGCTGAACGCTTCCTTGTAGCTCGCGGTCGCGCGGCTCAGCTCTCCCGCGAGCACGTCGCGGTCCCCGTCCTGCGTCAGCTTGCGCGCCTTGTCCACGTTGCGCGAGGTGCTCGGAATCTGCCGCAGGTACTCGGGCGGCTGGTTCGGATCCGTGCCGGCGGTGAGCTGCCGGGGCGCATTGGGCGGAGGCAGGTAGGTGTTGCCCTCCGCGCCACTGCCCGCCCCGATGCCGAAGTAGTAGACGAAGAAGCCCACCGCTCCCAGCACCAGCACCGTGGTGAGCGCCTTGAAGAAGAGGATGAGGCCCTCGCCGCCGCCCGACGCGGGCGCGGTGGACACCGAGGTGCGGCCGGCGCGCCGGGCCTCCTCGGGCGCCAGCGTGGCCTCCTCCGATGACACGGGGGTGCGTGAGTCGGGCAGCGCCCGCACGGTGGCTTCCACCGTCACGTCGTTCCAGCCGGTGTTGTTCCGGGCGTCCTCTTTCTGGGCGGCCTGGGACTTGCGCGGAATGGGCGCCAGCACGTTGGCGGCCTGCGGACGGCGGGGCGCGGCGTCGTTCGCACCGCCGCGCCGGCGCTCCTTGTCCACCGCGAGCAGCTCCGCCTTGAACGCCGCGGCATCGGCCGGACGGTCATCCGGGTCCTTCGACAGGACGCGCAGGATGAGGCGCTCCATCCCCGGGGAGATGCGCGCCTCCGGACGGCGGCGCGAGGGCGGGGGTGGCTCCTCGGTGAGATGCTTGGTGGCAAAGCCCACGGCCGAGTCGGACTCGAAGGGCAGCAGGCCCGTGATGAGCTGGTAGAGGATGACGCCCACCGCGTACAGGTCGGAGCGGTAGTCCAGCACCGCGCCACGCGCCTGCTCCGGGGACATGTATTCGGGCGTGCCGCACACGAAGCCCGCGCGGGTGAGGGCCGGGCCCTCGTCCTGCACGTCGGTGATCTTCGCGATGCCGAAGTCCAGCACCTTCACGAAGTCCGGCTCGTTGCGGCGCTGCTCCACCATGATGTTCTCGGGCTTCAGGTCCCGGTGGATGACGCCCGCGCCGTGCGCGTCCGACAGCGCGTTGAGGATCTGAACGGCGATGCGCACCACGCGCGCCTCGCCCAGCGGCCACTCGCGGCTGAGGATCTGATGCAGATCCTGCCCGGACACGTACTCCATCGCGATGAAGAGCGCGCCGTCGTCCGCCTGACCGAAGTCCAGCACGCTGATGGAGTTGGGGTGGTTGAGCCGGCTGGCGGCCTTCGCCTCGCGCTGGAAGCGCGCGACGGTGCGCTCGTCCGACAACAGCGTGTGGCGCAGCACCTTCAGCACCACCACCTTGTCGAGTGCGAGTTGGCGGGCCCGGTACACCTTGCCCATGCCGCCCTCGCCAATGAGGGCTTCGACCCGGTACTTGGAGGCAATCGTCTTGCCGACGTACTCGTCGCCGCCCTCCGCCGCGCGCAACAACGTCGCGCCGCAGGCGGGGCAGTAGCGGGAAGAGTCTTCGGCGTCGGCGCCGCAGGAAGGGCAGTACACGTCAGCGTCCAGTGGGGTGGGGTCGGGACTTCACCATGCCACTCGGGTGCGGAGCAAGCCGTGCGCGCCGGGCCCCCCAACACCGCTCCAGCCTGCTAGAAGAGGGCCTCTCATGGACGCCGTGGACTATTGCCCCCGCTGTGACACCGAGAATTCCCGGGATGCCACCGTATGCCGCGCTTGCGGCTCGGCGCTGCGCTCCGGGACGATGGTGATGGCCGTGGCGCACGTCTCCTCGCGCCCGCAGGTGTCCATCCGCGTCGTGCGGGCGGACGGCGGCCCCGAGTCCCTCGTGCGCATGCAGCGCGACACCCTCACCTGCGGCCAGCAGGCGGACATCGCGCTCAACGACGACCCCTTCATCATGCCCGTGCAGGCCCGCTTCTTCTTCTCCGGCGCCCGGCTGGCCGTGGAGGACGTGGGCGGCGCCAACGGCGTCTTCGTGCGCCTGCGTCAGGAGCGCGAGCTGCCCGCGGGCGGAGAGCTGCGCCTGGGCCGTCAGCGCCTGGTGCTGGAGCCCATCCCCACCGCGGCGCTCGGGCCCGGCGGCACGCAGGTGTGGGGGTCTCCGGATCCCGGCTACCGGCTGCGGCTCATCCAGCTTCTGGAGGGTGGCCTGCGCGGCGCGGCCTTCCCGCTCAAGGACGGCGACAACCTGCTGGGTCGTGAGCAGGGCGACATCGCCTTCCCCACGGACGGCTTCGTGTCCGGGCGGCATGCGCTGCTGCAGGTGCGCGGGGACCGGCTGATGGTGCGGGACGTGGGCTCGTCCAACGGCACGTTCATCCGGCTCGCCGGGCCGACGTTCGTGGACAACGGCGACCACTTCCTCATCGGTCGCCAGCTCTTGCGCGTGGAAATCCAGGCCGTCGTCGCCTGAAGCGGACGTCCCTCGCGGGTCCTGCGGCGGGAAGGCAAGGCCGCACGGCGCTTCAAGGCCCGTGCGGCCCGGACACTTCACGCTCCGGCGTCAGCCGTAGGACTTCTCCTTCTTCTCCTGCTCTTCCTTGCAGCGGATGCAGAGCGTCGTCACCGGACGCGCATCCAGACGCTTGGGGGAGATGTCCTCCTCGCAGCGCTCGCAGATGCCGAAAGTGCCGTCTTCCACGCGCTTGAGCGCGCCGTCGATCTTCTGCAGCAGGAACTTCTCGCGGTCCCTCAGACGGAAGACCATGGACTGGGTGTACTCGGAGGCGGCCTGGTCGATTTCATCCGGCAGGTCGTCGGTGTCGAAAGAAGACTCCTCCACCAGGGTCTTCTTCGCGCTCTCGAGCAGGCTCGCTTTGCTGTCCTCGAGCATC
This sequence comes from Corallococcus terminator, assembly GCF_003611635.1. Classification (GTDB taxonomy): domain Bacteria; phylum Myxococcota; class Myxococcia; order Myxococcales; family Myxococcaceae; genus Corallococcus; species Corallococcus terminator. The sequence goes on from NZ_RAVZ01000370.1 coordinate 3,933, forward strand.
TTCTTGTAACGCTTGAGATCTTTCTGGTTCACAGCCTGCGCTCCAGGTGGGGCGGGTAGAGGGGGCCTGGCCCCTGAAAAAAAGGGCCCGAAAGCTTTATTCATGCACCTTGCAGTGTCAAGCTGACCTGCTGGAAATTGTGGATGCACGAGGGGCGGCTTGAGCGACAACACGAAGTTCGATCGGGAATTCTTGCGCTCGGCACTGACACTGGCCGCCAAGAGCGAAGTCGACCACTTCCTCTACATCTGTGACACGCCCATTCCTCCCGAGGACCTACGGGGTCGTCCTGCCCGCAGGAAGCTCGTGTACGCGGTGACGCTGGAAGCGCTGGCGCACGAGCACCAGCGCAAGAAGGTACGCGCACTCGTCATTCCCGCCTACGACTACTCGCGCACCGAGCGGGTAAAGGTAGCGCTCGTGTCCGCGCTTTCCCAGGGTGCTTTCAAGGAAGGCGACCTGGTGTTGTGCATGACGGGCAAGGTGGGTCGGGCACCGGACACGCTGATGCAGATGCGCATCGGCGGGTCGCTGGACGACCGGCTGGCCATCGAGGGCGTGAAGCTGGGCGAGGAGTTCAACTCGCAGGTGGTGGACGCGCTCATCCAGTTGGCGCTCCAGATTGGCCAGGAGGGCTTCGAGGGTCACCCCATCGGGACCATCATCACGATTGGCGACCACACGAGCGTCCTGGAGAAGAGCCGGCAGCTCACCATCAACCCGTTCCAGGGCCTGTCGGAGGCCGAGCGCAACGTGCTCGACCCGAAGATCCGCGACGCCATCAAGAACTTCTCCGTGCTGGACGGCGCGTTCGTCATCCGCGAGGACGGCGTGGTGCTGTCCGCTGGCCGCTACCTGTCCGCCAACGACGACACGGTGAAGATTCCCCTGGGGCTGGGCGCCCGGCACGCCGCCGCCGCCGGCATCACCTCCACCACCCACTGCATCGCGCTGGTGGTGAGCCAGACGTCGGGCGCGGTGCGGCTGCTCAAGGGCGGCAACATCGTGCTGGAGCTGCACCAGACGGCGCGTCGCTCCTGAGCCCCCTGCCCTACTCCTTCGCGCGCTCGGACGCGGGGCCGTGCTCCTCGCGGTAGATGTCCGCCAGGGCGTGCGCCTTCTCCACCTCGTCGCGCGCGGCCTCCAGCGCGAGCACCCGGTCGAAGCGCTCCACCTGTTCGCGCAGCGTGTCGGTGATGACGCCGCCCACGGCCATGCGCGCGGAGGCGCTCTCCCGTTCGATGCGCAGGTCGGCCACGCGCTCGCCCAGCTCTCCGGCCGCGGACAGGAGCAGCTCCGAGTCCCGCTCCGCGCGGCGCAGCGATTCGCGCGTGGACTCCAGCAGACGTTCGGTCTGCACGCGGTCGCGCTCCAGCACGCCCACGCCCTTCGCGTCGGCCCGCTCATAGGCCGTCTGGCGGCGCCCGGAGATGTCGCCCAGGCGGGCCGTGTAGCGCGTCACCCCACGGGCAAGCTCCCCCTTGAGGGCCAGCAGCGTGGCGGCGGATTTGCGCACCTCGGCCGCCTGGCGCTCCAGGTCCTCGATGAGCCGGTCGAACGTGGCCAACGGATCCACGGCCGCCGGGGGCGTCTTCTTGCGTTTGAGGAAGCCGAACATGGCGCGTGCCCTGGGTTCGAAGCCTACCCGAACGGGCGGCAGAGCAGGCGCACGCGTTCGAGGGCATCCCCCACCGGGCGACCGCCGCCGGACAGCACCGCGAGGTAGCGCGAGGGCGTCAGTCCATAGACGGACAACAGGTGCTGCAAAAGCACCACGCTCTCCGTCGCGCGCCGCTCCGTGGGCGCCAGCGACGCGGCCTCGGCCACCGCCTCCAGGATGTCCACCACGCGCGCCGCGAGGTCCGCGCCGGGGACTTCCGGCCCGGGAGAAGGCGAAGGCGTGGGCACGGACGGGAAGAGCGCGTCGAAGGAGGCCTCCACCGCCACGCCCGCCAGGGGCGCGCGCCCGGCCGCCACCGCCTCCAGGGCATCCAGGTGCGGCCCCAGCGCCTCCAGGGCCTCCAGCGTGGCTGGGATGTCGCGCGGCAAGAGCGTGCGCCAGGGCGTGTCGAACTCGGTGCGCGCCCAGCGGATCTCCTCGTCGGAGAGCGGATGGTAGAAGGCGCGGCCTCCGGCGGCGCGCTGTTCGAGCACCAGGGACTTGAGGTCGGCGTTCTCCTCGCCCAGGGAGATGAAGCTCAGCGCGATGTCCAGGTCCCCCATTGGCGCGCGGGTGCGGCGGATGAGCTCCAGGTCCACGCGGTCCTCGCCGTCGGTGATGAGCACCACCGTGGCGCGGGCGAGGTAGGGGTCCTTGCCCTGCGCGGCGCGGATGGAGTCGAACGCGGACAGGAGGGCCAGGGAGATGTCCGTCTGTCCCTCCGCGGGCGAGTCGCGGAAGAGCTTTTCAATCTGCCGCGTCGCCTCCGCGGCGGTGTCCACGCGGGCCAGCTCCGTGGGCACATCGTTGAAGAAGCTGAAGTAGAGCGGATCAAAGGCTTCGTCGCGCCGGGCCTTGACCCGCAGGTTGTTGAGTTCCGCGATGATCAGCGCATCGCGGAAGCGGGCCCGCGCACCGTGCATGGAGCCCGACGCGTCACAGACGTAGACGCGCACGGAGGTGCGCTTCACCTTGCGCGGCTTGGGCGGAGGCGCGTCGTCCAGGTAGGTGCGCACCAACTGCCGGTGCGCGGCCAGGTCCTGGAGGATCCGCCGCGGGTCGGTGATGACGAACTGGTGGAGTTCGTCCAGGCTGCCCGTCGTGGAGAACGACATCGTCTGCGTCGGATAGGGCACCTGGCGTGGGACGGCGCGCGCGGCGGAGGTGTTCGCTTCGATGATCTCCTCGGTCAGCGAATCCTCCACGTCGAAGAAGCGCGCGCACCCGGCCGCCAGGTCGAATGTGGCCAGTTGGTCTGGCTGGAGCGAGAACGCCAGGTCCGCGAGCCGCTCGTCCGGAGCATCCTCCGCCTGACGGTCCACGTCCTCGCCGTCCGCTTCCCCGAGCCACCGGACCAGCGACTCCGACTCCGCCTCCTCCACCATCCGCGTCAGCCGGGGCTCCGGGGGAAGCAACAGCGTCAGCGCGCTCCGGGCCGCGGCGGCCAGCTCCGGGTCTCCGGCTTCCAGGGCGCGCTCGTAGAGGCCCTGCAACGAGCGATAGGCGCCCCGGGGATCCTTGTGGGCCGTCTCCCGCACGCCCCGCACCAGCGCTTCCAGGGAGCGCGTGGGAGGCACTTCACGCACACGCTCGCGCGCCTCCGCCACGTCGTTGCGCAGCGCCATGCTCCGCGCGCGGTCCGCGTCCGTGCCCAGGCGGAGCAGCATCTCGTGGGCCAGGTCCAGGTCGCGCCGCTTCTGCACCAGGTCGATGACGTTCTCACGCGCCCGGGTGGCCAGCAGCTCGGCGACCGCCAGTTTCGCGCTGGCAGGGGGCCGCTGGTGATCCGCGTTGCCGGGACGGTCGAAGATTTCGAACGGCGCATCGTCCTCCAGCCGCTCCAGCGGGCGTCCGAAGAGGTCCGCCACCTTCACCGCGCGGGCCAGACGCACGAAGCCCCGGTCCAGCGCGGTGAGCGCGCCCGCTGGCATCTCACCGGAGCGGTGCGCGCGCTCCACGCGCCGCAGACACTCCTCGAACTCCTCCAGGGCCTGGGCCGCGCGTCCCGCCAGGCCCTGCGCGAGCACCCCGGCCCGGCCCCGCTGGGTGCCCAGCGCGAGCAGCAACCGCGCATCCGCCGCGGTGTGGACGCCCACCCGATCCAACTCGCGGTCGAGCGCCACGAGCACCGGCAGGGACAGGTCCTCTGGCCCCTTCACCTTGCGGCCGAAGGGCCAGGCCCACGACGCGCCACCCCGCCCCGGCGCCGCGGGCTGACGCAGGGCATCCAGGCGCTGCCGCAGTTGGGTGAGTCGCCGCGCCAGCACGCCTCAGCGCCGCCTTCCGGCCACGGGTGCCACGCTCACAGCGCGGTCCGCCGCTCCAGCACCTGCCGGCTGAAGCGCCCGAAGTCCTCGTCGATGCCGCGAAGCTGGGCGGACAGCTTGCGCGCGCTGCCTCCCAACTCGCCCGGGAGCGTCTCCAACATGCCCAGCGTGGCCTTGAGCCGCACCAGCTCCCCCTCCTTGAGCGCGAGCAGCGGGAAGCGGCTTCGGACCAGCCGCTCGAAGGTGCGCTCCGCGTCACCACGCGCGGTCAGGGACTCCGGCGTGGGCAGCGCGGACAACAACTGCGTCAACCAACTGCGCAGGTACTTGATGCGCGACTGGAGGAAGGACAGCTCCGCCTCGGCCACCGCCGCGCGCACCGAGTCGGAGAGGAACGCCGCCGCGGAGGGAGGCCGCGCCGCCATCAACTGGCCATCCAGGCCCACCAGCGCCGCCAGCTCCCCGTCCGGCGCCTGCGTGGTCAGTTCGCCCCGGTAGTAGGTGTACGCATCGCCGTTGAGCACGGCCGTGGGCGCCGGAGGGGGACTCGCCACCTCTCGCGACAACACGCGGGCGTGCTCCCGCAGGCGCGTCTCCATCAGCTCGCGGCACTCGATGAGCACGGGTTCGGCCGTCACGCCCTCGCGCCGCAGGTTCTCCGCCACCGCCTGCACCGCGCGACCGTACTGCTCGATGCGCTCGAACGGCGTCGCGCCCAGCACCTCGCGCGCGTACGCCACGCTCAGCGGCTTGAGCAGCTCCTGCTTCAACCCGGCCTGCGAGGGGTCCAGCGCCGTCAGCGCCTTCTCCAGTTGCGTGAGGCGCCGCGAGTCCGCGGAGAGCGCGTCCAGCGGATCCTTGCGCCCCCGGGGCGACCCCGCGGGGAACGCCGCCGACACCCGACGCCGCAGCGCCGTCACCACCCGCTGGCGCGTGTTCCGGTCGGCCTCGCGCAAGGGTTCGTGAAGGGAAGGCACGGTCTCCGTGAGGAGCACCGCCAGCGAGCCCATCACCCCCAGCTCCTCCTCCAGGTTCTCCGCGAGCCCGACCAGCCACTCCATCTTCACGCCGTCCTCGAACGCGAGCCCTTCCGCCGCGGACGCGCTCATCTCCAGCGCCTGCTCCAGGAATCGCGCGGACGCCTCGCACAGCGCGGCATGGCCCGGCCGCAGCTCCGGCACGGCACGGCACAGCTCCAGCACATCGCGGATGGCGGTGAGCAGCGCCACGCCGCCCCTGCCCTCCCCCTGCC
>NZ_RAVZ01000371.1 GCF_003611635.1 Corallococcus terminator
GGGGCAGCACCAGCTTTGGGGGCGCCGCGGCGACGGCGGCCTTGGGGGGCGGCGCGGCGGGAGCCTCGCCCGCGCCCACCTCGGCGTAGCCTTCGCGCACCTTCTCCGCGACCTTCTTGGTGTACTCGCGCAGGGCGGCTTCCTCGTCCGGGAAGGCCTTTTCCTTGCGCTGCCCGGCCGTGCCGATGCGGCCGTAGGTGACGATGAAGGTGGCGCCCTGCACCTCGGGCATCCAGAACTTGGAGCTGTTGCCGTCGACGAACTCGAACCTGCGCATGGGAGGGGAGGCTACCTCACCTGGAGGGCCGAGCGCTTCAGCCAGCTTGCGTCGCCAGCGACCGCAGACCCTCTTCGCGCGACACGCTGCCCGTGTAGCCCAGTTCCTGACGGGCCTTGTCATCGCTCACCGTCACCTCCTGGCCCCCCAGCAGCAGCTCCGTGCGCGACAGCGGCGGGGCGCTCTTGAGACCCAGCACGTCCCACAGCAGGTCGCTCGTCACCGCCACCATCGCCGCGAGCGCGGTGGGCAGGGACTTGTCGCCCGGGTCCACGCCCTGCGTCTTCAGGAGGGCGGTGATGAAGGAACGGAACTCCACCGGGGCGCCGTCGGTGAGGAAGTAGGCCTGGCCCCCCTGCCCCTTCTCCGCGGCCAGCAGCAGGCCCTCCACGACGTTGGCCACGTGGCAGGTGGACATCAGGTAGCGCCCGCCGCCAATCCAGCGGAAGCGCCCCGCCTTCACCGCGGCCACCATCGCGGGCAGCGCGGTGGTGTCCCCCGGTCCCCAGATGAGCGGGGGCCGCACCGCGACGGTGGTGAAGTCCGCGGAGTTGACGCTGAGCACCCGCCGTTCGGCTTCGCCCTTGGTGGACGGGTACGGGCCCACGGGGCGCCGGGGCAGCGGGTGCGTTTCGTTGAGGCGGACCATGGGACCGCCGTCCACCAGCACGGCCTGGCTGCTCACGTACACCAGACGCTTCACCCCGGCAGCGCGCGCCGCCTCCAGCACGGCCTCCGTGCCCCGCACGTTGGCCTCGTAGAGCTCCGCGCGGGGGCCGGACGTCTTCACGTGCGCGGCGGCATGGAAGACGGTGTCGCAGCCCTCCATGCCCAGGCGCAGCCGCTCCGGGTCGCTCAGGTCGCCTTCCCACGGCTCGCCGCCAGCGGCCTGCACCGCCGCCACGGACGCGGGCGAACGGGCCAGCGCGCGCGCCGGCTCCCCGCGCTTCGCGAGCGCCGCGAGCAGGTGCTTCCCGACGAATCCCGAGCCACCGGTGACGAACGCGCGCACGTGAGCATCCTCCCTGCCAGACGACGCCGCTCCTACCACTCCCGGCCGGCCTCGGGTAGCCGCGTCCTGGACGGCGTCAGAACATGTCGCGCATGGAAGGCGCGGGCCCGGAGAACAGGGCGCCGGCCACCCCGAGCGACGCCTCGTCCGCCTCCAGCATCCCGGCCAGTTGGAGCGCCCGGGGCGTCAGGAAGCCGGTGTAGAGCGGGGCCAGGGCGCGCACGTGCAGCCGCATCCGTCCCTCTCCGCCGGGCCGTACGCGCGCGGCGCCGCCTTCCACCTCCAGCACGAAGCGCCCCTGGTTCTGGGCAAGGACGTCGTCCACCACGTCCAGGTGCAGCGCGCCGGACAGGCCCGGGGGCCAGCCGCGAGCCTCCAGCGCCTGGGGCACGTTCAGCAGCCGCGTCATCCAGTGCATGGACAGCTTCAGTTGGTACGTCTGTTCGCGCAGCAGCGCGAGCAGGGGCTCGTCCGCGCCGCCGAACCACACCACGTCCTGCGCCAGGGAGCGGTGGTCGCCCAGGAAGCGCAAGAGCCGACGTGCGGCGGCGGGCGTGGTGGCCACCAGGTCGTTGAGCTTCAGCACCTGCTTGGGCACGGCCCCCTGCGGCGAGAGGCTCCGGATGAGGTACACGAAGCCCTCCAGGCCGGAGGCGCCCTCCACGACGAAGCCGTGCGCCGTGTCGTTGCGCGGCGTGCGCACGCGCCGCCAGATGTAGTCGCCCCGGTCCAGCCAGCCCTGGCGCTGGGAGGCGAAGCGCCGGTAGCACGCGTCCACCGCCTCCTCGTCCGAGGGCCGCATGGGGCGCAGCGTCAGCGAGCGCTCCCCCAGTTCCAGCGCGGAGGCGTCGACGTGGATTTCGTACCGTGCGCCGGACTGCTCATAGCCCACGCGCCGGTAGAGCGGCTGCGTCGCGGGATAGAGCACCGACAGCGGCGCCCCCTCGTCGCGCATCTCCCGCAGGAAGTGGTGGAAGAGGCGCGTGGCGGCCCCGGCGCCCCGGTGCTCGGGCGCGACGCCCACGCCGCCCACGCCAATCATGGGCACCGAGCGGCCCCCCAGGAACTGGGCCATGCGGATGAGGGTGAGCGACGCCGCCACCTGTCCGTCATGGCGCAGCAGGCGCAGCAGCCCGGCCCCGTGGTTCTTGCGCACCACGCCCTCGGCGTCGGCGGCGACCATGGCGAAGGCCTGCGTGGTGATGTCCACGACCGAGGCCAGCTCCTGCTCATCCCGCGGAGGCCCGTATTCTCCCGTCAGCTCCATCCCGCATCCCCTTCCGGCGTATGCGCCCCCACGGACGCGCCCTCAAGGGGACGCGGTGGGGGTCGCTCGCGAAGCAGCATGGCGCAGCGGATGGGGACGCGGAAAGGCGCGAGCGCTCCGGAGGTCACTTCCCCGGCTTCGGCTTTGGCGCCGGAGGCAGCCGTCCGGCCTTGCGAAGGACCTTCACCAGACGGTCGTGGGGCAGGCCATACACCCGCGCGCCCTGGTTCCCGGTCATCGTGTCGGAGACGAGCATCGCGTTCAGGATGGCCTCCTGGGTGGCCTGCACCGTGGCCTCGAAGAGCGGGTTGAGCCGTTCGTTCTCGAGCATGGCGACGCTGGCCGCGGGGGCTCCGTCCACCGGCAGCGCGCGCTGGGTGGAGAACGCGAGGAAGATGTCGCCGGAGAAGTCCTCGCCCAGAGCCCCCATCTTCCCCAGGGCGAGCGGCACCCGCCGGGCGATGCGGTCCAACTGGTGCGGCAGGAGCGGCGCGTCGGTGGCCACCACCACGATGATGGAGCCCATCCCTTCGGGGTGCGTGGGCGTGGTGCCGGCCCGCTCCGCGCAGGGCTTCATCTGGGAGAAGAAGGGCCCCTTCGGAGGCTGGGCCCCGGTGTAGCAGGCGCGCAGGTCGGGGATCTCCTCGCCCACGGGAACCCCGGCGACGGAGAGGAGCCGGCGGCTGCCGTAGTTGCACTGCACCAGGACACCGAGCGTGTAGCCGCCCTGCTCCGCCGGAAGCCTGCGCGAGGACGTGCCGATGCCGCCCTTGAAGCCATGGCAGACCATGCCCGTTCCGCCGCCCACGGAGCCTTCCGGAACGGGCCCCGGGCGCGCGGCGTCCATGGCCTGCATGGCGTGGGTGGGCCGCACATGGAAGCCATCGATGTCGTTGAGCAGGCCGTCCCAGGTCTCCGCCACCACGGGCAGCCCGAGTTCCCACGTCAGGTTGCGCTGCTGGGCCCAGGCAATCACGCCCTCATGTACGGCGCCCACGGCGTGCGTGTTGGTGATCATCACGGGACCGGAGAGCAGGCCCGACTCCTTCACCCAGTGCGTGCCGGTCATCTCCCCGCTGCCGTTCAAGGCATAGGTCGCCGCGAAGACCGGATGCGCCACCGCGTCCCGGCCCCGGGGAAGCACGGCGGTGACGCCGGTCCGGACCTGGGGAGAACCGGGCGCGCCCCCGCCCGAGTGGAGCGTCGTGTGGCCCACCTCCACGCCCTTCACGTCGGTGATGGCATTGAGCGCGCCCGGCGTCCCTCCGAAGGAGATGCCCAGGTCACTGGCCCGCGCACGCGGCCTGGACGTCTGGGCCGGGGCCGCGAGAGGAAGCAGCAGCAGGAGGCAGAGCAGACATGTGGGGATGGCTTGGCGGACGGGTTTCATGGACAGGGATCTACACCCAATGACTCCCTGGGCATCCACGCCCCCAACGAAGGAACAACCCACACATCGAATTGCCGCATTGAGAACCGCCCTGGTAGGTTGCCCGGATGATGTGCAACCTGTTCTCTGCCAGATGCGGCCTGCTGCTCCTCCTGATGGCCTCCGTGGCCATGGCCCGGGACGACAAGCTCACGGTCCGGACCCTCAAGGTTTCGGAGCACCCGGCGCAGGAAGCGCACAGCATCCATGTCGTCGGCCAGGTGCTGACGGCCCTCCGCTTCGAGCAGGACGTCGATCCCGCGAAGACGCGGCTCCTCGGCTGGGAGGGGCGTTTCGCGGCCCCTCTCGTGGGCGGCAAGAAGGTGGTGCTCGAACCGCTTCGGGACCTGGACGAAGGGGAGGCTGTCCCCTTGCGGGTGACGCTCGTGGATGGGACCGAGTTCGCGTTCCTGGTGAAGCGTCCCAGCCCTGAGGACCGGGAATGGACGGACCAGCAGGTGAATGTGTTCCGGGATACGGAGAGTTACGACGCGGTGCTGTCGTCGCTGTACGACTCGCTCAAGCGGGAGCGGAAGCTGGGTGATGAGAACGAACGGCTCAAGAAGGAGGAGAACTCCGTCGACCACGCCTACGCGACGCTGCTGGCCAACGGCGAAGTGAAGAAGACGCCGTTTCGCAAGACGCGGTTCTTGCGACTGGCCCGCGAAGACATGGACATCTCGGTTGAAGTCTTCTCGGGTCCCGGCAAGGCAGCCGCCGTGATTACGTTGAAGAACACCTACTACGGCGGTCCCTGGAAGTTCGATGGTGCCTCCCTGAGCCGCGACTTCACCTCCGCCACGTCGCGTCCCTTCGCCCTGCGCATGAATCGCGCGACCATCGTTCCGGGTCAAACAGGGACCATTGCTGTCGTGGCGGACAAGAGCGCCTTTGAAACAAAGGAGGGACAGCTCACGGATCTCGCCCTTCAGATCTTCCGCGATGACGGCCTTCTCCAGGTGGCCGTGACGATGGATCACACCCTCATTCGGAAGTAGAAGCGCTGGCCATGCCCTTCCGCCAAGCCCTCCTGCTCGCTTCCATCGCGATCCTCGCAACGGCTTCCGGTTGCCCTGCGACGACCGGAGTGGCCTTGCGCGCGGATGGCACACCGGGCCCGCAGGACTGCTCGGAAGAAGCCAGGAAGGCGATGCGCTACCTCAAGCTGCATGTCGGGGATGCGTCCTGGGTGGACCTGGATGCGAACCAGCTCGACGCGAAGCGGGTCACGCTCTACGACGGACCGGTGGAGAGCATCCTCAAGGACGACTTCGGAACACTCGAAGCAACAACACGCCTGTACGGGCAGGTCTGGACGAGCGGCCCGCAGGTGGTCATCCGGTACTACGAGGCACATCCACCCGACAGCGAGAAGATCCCCGTCTGCGCGGTGGCCCGTCTCAGTCGGGACCAGATGCGAAAGCTGCCGGAGTCGAAGCCGGGAACCGCCATCCTGGAAGGCTCCACCGCTGCGGCCTACGTCGTCGATTCCTTCCGGTAGCGCGGCCCAGGGCCGCGTCTCTTCACACGCCGCGTCATCCCTGCCCCGAATCCGGCGCGCCGTGTTCAGCAGCCCGTGGAGTGCCACGGATGATGTTGAGCATCCCTGGCGGCGCGACAAGAGTCGTCCTCCTCGGCCACTCACGGCCCAGGGAGACACCGCGACATGATCCGCATCAGCGCTTTCAAGTGGGTACCGCCGTTCGCACAGGGAGTGGTGCGTGACCTCCGGGTCCGGTGGGCGCTCGAAGAGGCAGGGCTGCCCTACGAGGAAATGCTGATCGATCCCCAGGCCCAGGCCTCCACCGACTACCGGGAGCTCCAGCCCTTCGGGCAGGTGCCGGTGTTCGAGGAGGAGGGGCTCGCCCTGTTTGAATCGGGAGCGATCGTGTTCCACATCGCGTCCCGGAACGAAGTCCTCCTGCCCAGGGATGAAGCAGGACGGGCGCGTGCGATCACCTGGATGTTCGCGGCGCTCAACTCGATTGAAATCCACGTCCAGCAGCTCGCTGAAATCGACCTCTTCGCCCCCGACAAGGAGTGGGCGAAGCTCCACCGTCCGGACGTGGAGAAGGCGGTCAGGCGACGGCTGAAGGAACTCGCCGTGAGGCTGGGTGACCGCGAGTACCTGGAGGGGCGCTTCACCGCCGGCGACCTGTTGATGACGACGGTGCTCCGCATCCTCCGTCACACCGACCTGCTGGACAGCGAGCCCACGCTGAAGGCCTACAAGGAGCGCTGCGAGGCGCGTCCGGCGTTCCAGCGGGCCCTGGCGGCGCAGATGAAGCCCTTCGAGGCGCGGGGGGCCTGAGCCTGGAACCATGCCAGCGCGGCGACTGCACCGTCAGACCTCGTCGAACTGTCCGCCGACAATGCCGCTTCGCTCCAGCGCATCCTTGATCTCGTCATCGACGATGATGGGCGGAGACCAGCCCCAAAGCCGGAACACGCGGGCATCACCGACCTTGGGCTTGTCGATTCGCAAGCCATAGACAGCGCGGCATTCACCAGCCCGGTGCGCCTGTACGCCCTCCGCAGTGTAGAGCTGGACTTCTTCACATGCGGCATCGTCGATGCAACGGATCCGACGTGCCGCGTTGAAGATGAAATAGGGCTCAGACTGCCCTTCGACTTCGACCTCGAAGAGCTGAATGTCGTTCGGTGCCAACTCGCGAAACACGGACGCGGCCCCCGCACTGAGAACGGGGGTTCGTCCTGCGCCTGCTGTCGTGAAGTCGAGCGGTCGTCCCGGTCGGTAGATGGGGATGCGCAACCGCTCATGAAGCGCTACCGGATGGCCTCCCGAAAACTGCCAGATGTCGTCAATCTCCTGGCCTGAGGAATGCGTCGGCGCCGCGAGGTACCAGCGTCCTTGAACGTAGACATCAATGTTCAGGTCAAAGAAACGTCGCGTCACGTCGTCACATCCCGGAGCTTTTGCGACCGGAGGTCGCTTAGAAGCAAACACTGAGAGCAGGACATCCTGCGGTAGGGAGGGCGCGAATCAGACCGCAATGAACCGCCCACCCACGATCCCCGTGCGCTCCATTGCGGCTTTGACTTCACCGTCCACGATGATTGGCAGCAGATAGCCCCAGGGCCGGAATACAACTTCGTCATTCACCGCCAGAGGATCGATGCGCAGGCCGGAAACGACGTGGTACTCGCCGCTCCTGTCTGGCCTTCCGTCCTGTGGCGTCCAAAGCCGCGCCTCTTCACAGGCCGCATCATCGATACAGCGAATCACGCGGGTCACGTTCAGGAGGCAATAGGGTTCAGACTGCCCCTGAACATCCACGGGGAAGAGTTGCACGTCGTTCGGTGCCAGTTCCCGGAACACGTCGGCGACCCGCCCACTGACAATCGGAGTTCCAGCGACTGTCGTCTTGTCGAAGTCCAGCGGCTTGCCAGGACGAGAAAGCGGGACACGCAACTTCCCGGGGTCCGCCACCGCCCTTCCATAAACAAACGCCCAGATATCCGGGACCACTTGTCCTTCAAAATTTGTAGGCTCACGCAGATACCAGCGGCCCGGCACATCGACATCGAACTCAAGCTCAAAAAAATGTCTCGGCATGGAGGATCACGCCTTGGGATTCTTCGTGATGAGTTTCCGCAGCTTGGTACCAGCGGTCGTGAGTTCTCGCGCGATGTTCGCCAGTTCGTCAACCAAGGCGGACCGGCACTGCCCGGAATCTCGACATCCCAGCATCACACGCCGAATCCGGAAGAGAACCTCCTCATGGTACTCGCGCGGGTGCGGCCCCTTGTGCCCCTGGATTCGAACCTGGTTCGCAGGGTCGCTCAGCTTCATCCCCGCAACCTGGAAGATATCCTCATAGATTGGCGTCCAGGGTCCACCTGACGCATCGGACACCTCGTTCTTGTCCGTGCAGATGTGGTGGATGTCCCCCTCGGGGTCCCCCTGCATCGCGCTCCCGGGCCCCATCGCGACGGCCGCGACGGCCGTCGGAGCCAGCGCGACGTTGAGCACTCCGGCAGAGGACAAGGAGATCGACCGAGCCTCTCCCGCCAGCACGTTCGACAGTTGGAATCCACCCTCCATCCGCGCCCGCAGGCTCGCCTGCGCGAAGCCCGGCAGCTTCGGTCCCTGCGCGGCCATCGCCTCCTTACCGCCGAGCGCCGTCAACGCGACGAGCACCAGGACCCGGGCCCCATTGTCCCCGAGCACCCTGCCGAACCGGTGCCCCGCGCTCTCCAACGCCGAGAGGTCCCGCGCGTCCCGTGACTCGTCCATGAGCTGCAGGAAGCCCTGCCCCAGGTTCCACACCGGCCCGGTGCCCAGGTACGCGATGAGGGAAGCCGTCAACGCGAGCGCGATGAGCTTGGTGATGGGCTCGGGCGCGACCAGCATTACCAACGCGCTTCCAATCATCGACGTGACCATCGCCCGCAGCGCGGCGGGGTTCAGCATGTCCTCGAGCGCCTCCTCCACCCCTTCCCACACCGTATCGAGCGCGAAGGAGAGCGCCGTCATCCGCCGCTCCATCGGCCCCAGGGCGAAGCCCCCTGTCAGCAGGCCCAGACATCCGCCAGCCTCGCCCCGCCGCTGACAAATCCTCTCTTCCGACCCATGCACCGTGCGGCCCCGCACGCCTTCGACAATCCCCCCGGCGGAGGCCAGCAGCGTGTGTCGTCCCTCCGGTTCATCCCCCCGGTGCGCGACCTCCAGCCGCATGTCCAGGATGAGCCGCGTGACGGCGCTCTTGAACGCCTCTTCGTCGACCTTCACCGGCGCGGTCTCGACCGGCGTGTAGACAATCGGCTCGCCCTGGCCGGTGTCCAGCTTCACCACCCGCGCCGTCGCGCACCCGGTCATCAGCAACAACAGCGCGGCGATACTCCACACCTTCATGAGAGCCCCACGGGTCAAGGCTCCCACCCTTCAGGAGCGAGGAATCCCTACCATCCCCTCGCCCATGCACCAAGCTCTCTCCCCCCAGCATGACACTCATTGCCCGGGGGGCTCCGCGCTGCCAGGCGCGGCGACCCTCCCCAGCAACAGCGGCGTCAGCGCCAGCACCGCCCCCAACCAGAACGGAGCCC
>NZ_RAVZ01000372.1 GCF_003611635.1 Corallococcus terminator
GCCTGGGCCCCGCCCCGGAGATCGCAGCCCTCACCCTCGTTGCCGCACCCCGTTAGCCGGAGATTGAAGCCAAGCTTGATATTTCCGATATTGCTGTTTACTGTGAGGACGTGTCTACCGCACCGTCTTCCCTCCTTGTCCCGGAATTCGCCTTCTCCCGACCCGCGGTCCCGGGTGCGCGGCGCGGTGGGCTGACGGCGGCTCCGGCGGCCCGGCCTGCGTCGGCGGTGCCGGTGTTGCTGGTGGTCTCCGAGTCGGCCGAGGTGCGGTTGGCGGTGGCTCGGGAAGTGGGGGAGGGGTGCCGCGTGGTGGCGGCGCTGGGGGCCACGTCGGCCGACCGGCGGTTGGACGTGGGTGTGGACGTCGATGGGCTGGTGCTGGACCTCGACGCGGATCGTCGCGTCGTGAGCGATTTCCTCTGCCGTCTGGTGGACCGGGGCTTTAGCGGTCCACGCATTCTCCTGTCCTCCGGTTTCCGCCCTGAAGCCAGCGCCACCTTCCGGGCCTCCAGCCATACCCACTTCGCACTCGGCCGGCCCTGGCGCTCCGGTGAGTTGCGATCGCTCCTGGAGCTGGTCCTTGGGGTCTCCCACCTCGCTGAATCGTCAGGCTGTCCGTGACACCCGTCCCGCGCCGCTGACCGAGCGGGTCGCGGATGCGGGCCACGGACTCTTCACCGGCATCGCCGGGGCGTCCGCGGGCGCCGCGCGCAGCGCGTACGTGGCGCTCTTGCTGCTGGCCGGCGGCATGGCCCGCTGTGCGACGGGTCGCTCCCGGGAAGGCCTGCCCCAGCTCAAGCGCGGCCTGTTCCGCGTGGCGCAGGTGCCCGTGGACCTGGTGCTGATGCTGGGCGGGCGCGTGCTCAGCGCGGTGCAGGTGGTGTCCGGCCTGGAGCCCGTGGGCCGCCGGCTGACGGACGCGGAGGTGACGCGGCTCAAGCCCATCTTCGGCGACAGCCTGGACTTCCGCTGCGTGCGCGTGAAGGAAGGCGCCCTGGGCCTGCTGGGCCTGCCGGGCCGCGCGTTCGCCCACGGCGACATCCTCTTCATCCCCCCCGGCTACGGCGCGGTGGGCTTCCGGCTGCTGGTGCATGAGCTGACGCACGTGTGGCAGCACCAGCACGGCGGCACGGGCTACCTGAGCGGCGCGCTGGCGGCCCAGTACCTGGGTGACGGCTACGACTGGCGCAAGGCCGTGGGACACCGCCGGTGGGCGGAGCTGAACGCGGAGCAGCAGGCCCAGTTCATCGAGGACGCCGCCGACGCGCAGCTCATCCCCCACGTGGGCAAGCCCACCCCCCAGCAGCGGCTGCGCGGCTGGAGCGACGCCGCCCTGTGCCTGCTGGACGAGGCCCTGGACTCCCTCTACGCCGGACGGGGCGCCCCTTGATCCGGAGCCCCTCGCCATGACGCCGCCTGCCTCCCGCCCCGGAGGCACGCCCGAGGGTCGCTGCGTGCAGGCCGTCACGTGGCGCCGCCTGGAGTCTCCGGGCACCGAGCACTGCGAGCTGTGGGAGTCCTCCGCCGGCCCTCTCCTCACGGGCACCGTGGTGCTGGTGAGCGAGGGCCTGCCGCTGCTCGTGCGCTACACCGTGTCGTGCGATCCAGACTGGCACACGCGCGAGGCGCGGCTCGTCCTGCACCAGGGCGGCACGCGGCGCACGATGGTGCTCCAGGTGGATGACCATCAGCGCTGGTGGCGCGACGGCCGCGAACTGCCGGAGCTGCGCGGGTGCGTGGACGTGGACTTGAGCGTCACCCCGTCCACCAACACCCTGCCCATCCGCCGGCTGGGGCTGGAGGTGGGCCAGGCCCGCGACGTGACGGCCGCGTGGGTGCGCCTGCCGGACCTGTCCCTGGAGCGGCTGGAGCAGCGCTACACCCGGCTGTCGGCGTCGCTCTACCGCTACGAGAGCGCGGGCGGCGCCTTCGTCGCGGAGGTGGACACCGACGCCCAGGGGCTCGTCACGCACTACCCGCCGGGCTGGGAA
Source organism: Corallococcus terminator (assembly GCF_003611635.1). Classification (GTDB taxonomy): domain Bacteria; phylum Myxococcota; class Myxococcia; order Myxococcales; family Myxococcaceae; genus Corallococcus; species Corallococcus terminator. Next base: position 1,991 of record NZ_RAVZ01000372.1, read on the forward strand.
CGCGTGGCCACCTCCGAGGGTTGAGTCCCGGCCGCGGCCCTGGCTCCGCGCTGGAGCTCACTTCGTGACGGCTTCGCGGGGACACCGGCGCAACCCGGACGGCCCCCTCGCGGACAATCCCTCATGCATTTCCGGAAGTGCATGCCGGCATGTCAGTAGATGTGCGCACCGGAGGCAGAAGACGGGGTTCTCCCTGGGGGCGGGGGATTGCGGGGACTACCTGTCATATAGGAATGGGCCCGGGTGACGTGCTGGGTTATATATCGACCCATGAACCGTTCCGGATGCAGAGGGGCCGCGAGCCTGGGGCCACCCCGCCGGACGTCACGTGCAAGGTTGATGTGGTGAAAACCCACCCCCGAGGTCCTATCGCTTCCGGCCGCGCCCGCAAGAAGCGCCCCAGGGCGCCTGCGTCCGCCGCCGCGCTGTCGCGACGGCAGTTGGAGCGCAAGCTGGCGGTCAGTGTGGGCGCGGCGGCCCGGGCCGCTCGGCTGCGGGCCGGACTGACGCAGGCGGATGTGGCGGACCGCGTCGGCATCGCGTCGGAGGTCTACGGCCGGCTGGAGCGGGGCAAGATGATGCCCAGCGTCCCCACGCTGTTCCGGCTGTGCCTGGCGCTGCAGTTGTCCGCGGACGCGTCGCTGGGGCTGGCGGTTGCGGCGGCGGCGGGCGCGGGGCTGTGGGAAGAGGACTCCACGGACAAAGATGACCTGCCGGAGATGCGCCGCCTGCTGCGCTCCCTGCGCCGGCTGCCGCGCCCCCAGCTCAAGCTGATGAGCCTGGTGGCCAGCGCCATCCTCCCGACGCGCCGCTGACGGCCCGTCAGCGCGCCGCCGGGCCCCGGGACGCGTCCTGGCCCGGCTCCGTCACCTTCCAGACCCAACCGGAGGGGGTGGGGTCGCGGTGCGTGGTGTTCACGTCCACCGCGTACACGTCCAGGGTGTGTTCGCCCACGCCCAGGTCCTTCAGGCGCCAGGGGGATTCGCAGGGGATGTAGAGGCTGCCGTCGAGCGAGCACCAGAACACGGGCTTCAGCGTCGTGGCGGTGAAGACGAACTGGGCTTCCCGGGAGTGCGTGGCCCCGGGAGGGCCCTCGTCGATGAAGGTGTCCGGCCCCCGGTTCCCCGCTCGCGCGAGCGACGGTGGAAACAGCAGCGGCATCAGCACCAGGGCCAGCAGCAGGGATGCGAGCACACCGTGGGGCAGATACCGCAGGGACGGCGGGGGAATCATGGCCGGGACTCCGAGGCTCGGGCGCGCGACACCCTGGTCCTCCGACGCCTCCGGGCCCGGATCGCGACGCACGGCGGCGGCCTCGTTGGACGGGGGCGTGTCATGGAGTCCAGGGATCAGGAAAGGGACGACTTCCTGGAGGGTGGGGATTGCGCCGAAATGGGGCGCCCCGTCCGGAGGGCGGGGACGGGCATCCACGGCGCGACGGGAGTCCTTTGCCAAGTGTCCGCCAGAGGAAGGATGCGCGGATTGTGGACAACCCCCGAGCCAAGAGGTTCGCGGCGATCACGGTGGGGCGCTTGTCAGGGCGGACATCCCCTGGCCTCATGGGCACTGGCCGGGTTTTGACTTCACGTACGACGAGCTCCACCGCCCATGACCGTAGGCCCATGCCCGTAGGAACGTGGAGCGAGACCCGTCGCATCGGTGCGGTCGCGCTGGTGCTGGCCCTCCTGTTGCCGGCCCTCCCCGCGCGCGCGGTGCCGGCAGGGCCCCGGCCTGGGGCCGGCGCCACCGTGGAGGCGGAGAACCCCGGCAGTGTGCGCCTGGGGGACACGCTGGACGCGGGCCTGCCCGTCCAGGAGGAGAACCTCACCACCGGCTCCGGGCCTTCGGGCATGGACGCGCCGTGGATTGAAGGGCAGGGCTCCCCGGACGGCGGCGCGGGCACCGTGGCGAAGGAGGCGGAGCTCCAGCGCACCGACGCGGGCTGGGCGGTGGAGGCCGGCGGTGCCCCCGACGGCGGGCCCGCGCTGGCCGCCTTCGTGCCCCCCGCGCTGGTGGGGGACTCCCCCGCGCCATACCCGCCCCGGCTGGTGGGCGAGGGCGTGGCCGGCACGGTGAAGCTGGAGCTGCTGGTGGACGAGGCGGGCGAGGTGGACACCGCCATGCTGGTGGAGGGCGTGCACCCGCTGCTCAACGAAGCCGCGCTGCACGCTGCGCCCCTCTTGCGCTTCTCCCCGGCCCTGATGGAGGGCAAGCCCGTCGCGGTGCGGCTGTTCTTCGAATACCGCTTCGAGGCCCCCATGCCGGTGGCCACCAGCGCGGATGGCGGCACCGAAGGCACCCGGATCCAGGGCCCCATCACCCTCAAGGGCCTGGTGCGCGCCAAGGGCAACCGCACGCCGCTCATCGGCGCCACGCTGGTGTCGGACGCCGCGCCGGACTTCCCGGTGCAGACGGATGAGCACGGCCGCTTCGAGGCGCGCTTCCCCACGGGTGGCCAGGCGGTGCGCGTGTTCGCCCCGGGCCACAAGCCGGGCCTCTACCGCGAGGCCCTGAAGGGCACCGAGTCGCTGGAGGTCGTGTACGGCCTGGAACCGCTCGTCTTGAACCCCTACGAGACGGTGGTGCGAGGCGACCGTGAGCGCACGGAGGTCAGCCGCATCACGCTGCGCGACGCGGAGCTGCGGGAGGTGCCCGGCACCATGGGCGACCCCTTCCGCGTCGTCATGCTGCTGCCGGGCGTGGGCAGCATGCTGTCCGGCGTGGCCTACCCGGTGGTGCGCGGCAGCCAGCCCGCGTCCACGGGCTACTTCCTGGATGGCATCCGCATCCCCATCCTCTTCCACCTGTTCCTGGGCCCCGCGGTCATCCACCCGGATTTCCTGGACGCCATCGACTTCTATCCGGGCACGCCGCCGCCGCAGTACGGCCGGCTGATGGGCGGCGCCATCGACGGACGCCTCACCCGGCCGCGCGACGACCGGGTGCACGGCAGCGCGTACGCGGACTTCATCAACGCGGGCTTCTTCATCGAGACGCCCTTCAAGTCCACCGGCACCAACGTCAGCCTCGCGGGCCGCTATTCCTATACGCCGTGGCTCATCGCGCTCGCGGCCAACAGCCTCCAGGACCCGGCGCCGCCGGGCCGCACCAACCCCAAGGTGGTGCTCGACTTCTGGGATTACCAGGCCCGCGTGGAGCAGGACGTAGGCGAAGGCAAGCTGCGGCTGTTTGCCTTTGGCTCGTCGGACACCTTCGGTTCGGAGGCGCAGGACGCGCTGGGCGACACCGCGCTGCAATCCATCATCTTCCACCGCGTGGACCTGCGGGGGCGCTACCCCGTGGGCAAGGGCGAGTTCGAGGTGGGCGGCACGTGGGGCCTGGACCGCTTCTCCGTCGTGTCCCGCGGGCCGGACAACGGCGATGAAATCTACATCGACCAGAGCACGCTGTCGGGACGCGTGGGCTACAGCGTGCCCCTGTCGGAGCGTCTGTTGTTGCGCACGGGCGCGGACGTGGACCACAAGCGCGCCATCGTGGACATCATCAGCCTGGAGGGCGGCGAGGAGGTGGAGGAGGATAGCATCCACGCGCCCGTGGCGCTGGCCACCTTCGCCGGTGCGTACGCGGAGGCGGTGTGGACGCCGAACCCGAAGTGGACGGTGGTGCCCGGCCTGCGCCTGGACAGCTACCACCTGTCCGGCGGGTTCGACCACAAGGTCATCGAGCCGCGCCTCACGGTGCGCCACAAGCTCACCGACACCGTGACGCTCAAGGGCGGCGCGGGCATCTTCCACCAGCCGCCCACCACCCTCATCAGCCTGCCGGTGGTGGACGTGGGCAGTCTGGTGTTGGGCCTCCAGGAAGGCGTGCAGATGTCCGTGGGCGCGGAGTGGAAGGCCTTCAGCAAGTGGGAGGTGGGGCTGGATTTCTATGTGAACCCCATGCTGCGCACCATCGAGCTGACGCCCTTCTCCGACGAGGGCCTGGGCGACGACCTGGACACCGGCGATCCTTCTGAACCCGACCTGCCTCCGGGCGGGGGCGGCATCAACCCGTATGGCTTTCGCCGGGTGCGCGCCCGGCAGATCAACGTGGATGATCCGCCGGTCAGCCGCGACGACTGGGACCTGCCGGACTTCGAAAGCCACGGGCTGGCGTATGGCATGGAGCTGCTCATCCGCTACCCGCTGGGGAACAACTGGTTCGGGTGGCTCTCCTACAGCCTTCAGCGCAGCACGCGGCGCACCACGTTCTTCCGCTACGACGCCACGGGGAAGGCCATCTCCGAGGACCAGGCCGACCTGCCCTTCGCCTTCGACCAGACACACATCCTGAACCTGGTGGTCAGTCACAAGTTCTCCAACAACATCACCCTGGGGGGCGTGCTCCACTTCAACACCGGACGTCCCGAGTACGGCACCCTGGGCAGCCAGACGATGCGCGAGGGCACCGACAGCGACGGCCGCCCCACGTGGGTGCGGGTGGATCGCGATCAGGTGGACCGGCTGCCGCCCTTCTTCCGCTTCGATGTGCGCCTGTCCAAGGCCTGGGCCTACGAAACCTTCACCCTGGAGGCCTACCTGGACATGCTCAACGTCACCCTCAACCAGGAGACCCTGGGCTTCGAATACGAGGGCGGGGGCTACAGCCGGCAGCCTTTGACCAAGAATTCCGTGGGGTTACCCATCGCCCTGCCCATCATCGGCGTCAAAGGCCGGTACTGAACCGCCCTGGCAGGTAGGCCCAATGCTCAGGGGTGAGCAGTTTTTCGCCCACCCTGCACTCCAGGGCCGATCCACAAGTGCCTGAATGTGTCAGTATTCCGCGAGACGCGGGTTTTTCACGCCTGCCCGGCACCGTCGCCAGGGCTGAGGCAAGGCCCGAAGCGTCGGGGGGAGTACGATGATGGGTTTGTCCTGGGGGCCGGGTATGGCCTCGGCGTGGGAATTGCCCGCCGACAACGAGACGCCCTGCATCCTCCTGGAGCCCTTGCATGGGGAGACGGGCGAGGTGCTCGACTTCCGGTGGACGTCCATGAACGTCCCGGCCGAGGGTTGGGTGCGTTCCCTGGAGCTGGGCCGGCACCTTTCGTTGTGGACGCTGGAAGGCGTCGTGCTGGTGGATGTGATGGCGTGCGTGCGGGTGCTGATGCGCGGCGTGCCGCACGTGGGCCAGGTGCCGGGGGATGCGGCGGGCCGTCAGTACGTGGTGGTGCGCCACGGTGAAGGCCTGGCGCTGTGGCTGTTGCCGCGCGACGAGGGACGGGCCTCCGACGCGCAGCAGGCGGCCCGCGAGCGCAACGCCCGGCGCGAGGTGGAGGAGGCGCTGGCGCGCACGGAGCAGACGGTGAGCGCGTTGCGCGAGGCGGAGGAGCGCTACCGGCTGGCGACGCGGGCCACGCACGACGTGTTGTGGGATTGGCACTTCGGCACCGACCGCGTGAGATGGGACCCGGGGACGGGGGATGCGTTTGGCCATGCGACGGCGGTGCTGGACCACCAGCTAGGCTGGTGGGGCGCGCGCGTGCATGACGACGACCGCTTTCGCGTGGTGGACAAGTTGGTGGACTTCGTCGCGTCCACCGGAGACGTGTGGAAGGACGAGTACCGGTTCCAGCGCGCGGATGGCAGTTGGGCGCATGTGTTGGACCGGGGCGTGCTGGCGCGCGACGACGAAGGGCGCCCGGTGCGAATGATTGGTTCGATGATGGACGTCACCGAGCGCACGCGCGAACTGGCGTCCATGGTGGAGGAGGCGCGCTTCCGCGAGCGCTTCATCGGCATCCTCGGGCATGACCTGCGAAACCCGCTCAACGCCATCGTGTTGTCGGCGCGGGCGCAGAAGCGGCGGGGCCCCCTGGAGTGCACGCCGGAGCAACACCGGCAGCACGCGCAGCGCATCGAGTCCTCCGCGACGCGCATGGGCAACATGATCGCGGACCTGCTGGATTTGACGCGGGCCCGGCTGGCCGGCGGCATTCCCCTGCGCAAGGGCCCCATGGACCTGGGGGTGGTGTGTCAGCAGGTGGTGGACGAATTGTCGGCGGCCTACCCGGAGCGCGCCATCGCGGTGGATGTGGACGGGAAGGCCGAAGGCGAGTGGGACGCGGAGCGCCTGGCCCAGGTGTTGAGCAACCTGGTGGGCAACGCGCTGGAGCATGGGACGCCGGAGGCGCCGGTGTTCCTGCGCTGCTGGGCGAAGGGCGACCATCAGGTGCTGGAGGTGCAGAACCCCGGCACGCCCATTCCCGAGGAACTGCGGGAGCGGCTGTTCGATCCGTTCCGGCAGGGTGAAGGGGAGCGCGAGCAGAGCCGGCGCAACGCGGGGTTGGGCCTGGGGCTGTTCATCGTGAAGGAGATCGTCCAGGCGCACGGGGGCATCGTGGAGGTGGCTTCGTCGGAGAAGGACGGCACCACGTTCACGGTGAAGCTGCCCCGGCCGCCGCGTCCGAAGGTGAAGGCGAAGGCGTCGCGGGGTCGCACGCGAACCGCCTGAGCTTTTGGAAGGGGTGAGCGTTCACCGCCATGCGGTGAACGCGTGAGCGTCCTTTGTCTCACGCACTGCGTGTTGGGCGAAGGACCGAAGGGGATGGGTCGGGAGTGCAGGGACACTGCTCGCCTTGCGCAGGCGCGTTTACCGATTGATCAGGCCGTACGGCTCGTGCGGCCACCCACGCGGAGGCAGTCCCCCATGCACGTCAGTCCCCCTCGCATCCCCTCGTCTTGTTCTTCCCGTTGGCTGTCCTTGCTGCTCGCCACCGCGCTGACCGGCTGTGGAGCGCCCCTGGTGGCGGACGAGCAGGCAGACGCTCCCGCACACGCCATGGATGCGATCATCTCCGCGAACGGGCTCTCCACCAATGGCTTGTCAACCAACGGCCTTTCCACGAATGGCCTTTCCACGAATGGCCTTTCCACGAATGGCTTGTCGACGAATGGCCTGTCCACGAATGGGTTCCGCACGTGGTTCACGGCGGACCCCGCGTCGGCGGACATGGTGATGCGCTACGTGGTGCAGTGCTCGATGGCGGCGGGGAAGCAGTTGACGTACCAGTCGCCCACGACGGGGGCGAACTACACGTGGAAGGGGAGTCTGGGAT
>NZ_RAVZ01000373.1 GCF_003611635.1 Corallococcus terminator
GCGTGGGTGGGGTGCACCTGGAAAGACAGACGCGCGCCCGCTTCAGCACCGAGTGCATGGACGTGGGCATGGACAACCGCGCGCCCGTCAGCCCGAAGTACCGCGACCTGATGCCCTTCAAGTTCACCGGCCGCATCGAACACGTCACCTTCGAGTTCGACCTGGTGAACGCCAACCGCGAACTGACCCCGGCGGAACGCCTGGAGCAGCACGTGCGGCTGGATTGAGCCGGGGACCTCGCGGCGCGCTGCTTCGCCGCGAGGTCTTCCGCACTGCATGCGTCAATCGTCCGGGGCGGCCCTACTCCTGGACGTCATTCATGTGGTTGAACACCTCTCCGGGAGCAATGGCCTTGCCATTCGCGTCGGTGCGCTCCGCGGTGGAGATGCTCCACACATCCAGCGTGTCGTCGTTGTCCACGTTGCCCACGCACGCGGCCGTCAGGGTGCATTCGGGGCATTCGCCCTGCACGCCCGGCACCACGCCGGCCGTGTCCAGGGCCGCCTGGATTTCGGTCGGGTCAATCGCGGTGAAACGCGGGCTCACGGAAACGAAGTCATCCGGAAGGCGCAGCACGTAGGCGTAGCGGTTGCCGGGCTCCGGCACGAAGCCCAGTTCCTGGAGGGAGCCCAGGGGTTGCTCTTCCGCAAGCTGCCCCTGCGCGGAGATGTAGATGGACTTGAGATTCACCTTGCACTCCGCCTGCTTCGCGCGCGCCTGGAACTTGATGAAGTTGGGAATGGCGATGGCGGCCATGATGCCGCTGAAGAAGATGCTGGCCACCGAGATGATCAGCGCCGCGAGGGCGAGCCCCCGGCCTTGCTGCCCCGGCTTGCCCGTCTTCACCATCGCGACAATGGACAGCACGAGCCCCACCGGCCACAGACAGATGAGGCACAGGCTGGCGATGGAGAAACCCAGGGCGACCCCGGGCAGTACGGACTTCTTCGGCGCTGCGGGAACATCGGACGACATCGAGGTCATTACTTCCTCCAGGGCGCGGGACCCTAGAACGCCTCACGTCGGTGAGTCACGCGGAGTGCGACTCAAACCTTCGCGGCGCGCTTCTTCGCCACGAGGTCCTTCCAGAGCCCCGCGTACTTCTTGCGGTACTTCAAGTCGTCCTCCGATTCGATGAGCGCCAGGGCAACCTGCTTGAGCGCATCGTCCTTCACGACGTCGTAGGTCTTCCGGAAGACCTCCAGGATGTCGTACCGGACCAGCGTCCCGTTCTTCTCCGTGGAGCACTCCCGGAAGCGCTTGGACAGACGGTCCACCACCGCCGTTTGCAAGGCCTTGTCCGCGACCGCTGCCCGCCAGAGCGTCTGGAGGGAGTGGCGGGCGGTGACGAACTTCTCGTCCTTCGTCACGACCATGAGCCGGTCCAGGTCCTTCAAGAGGCGCTGGGAGTCGCTCTTCGCCAGGTTGCTGAGCAGTTGCGCCGCGATGGCGCGCTGGTGGTTGTCACCTTCACGCAGGAGCACCAGCAATCCGTCCCAGACCTCCGAGGCCCAGTCCACGGGCGCATCCGTCACCGCCATGAGGTGCCGGTAGGAGGCATGGCGGGAATCGGCGTCCTCGCCGCGAAGGTTGACGAAGTGACTCTGGATGTTCGCGTCCATGCCCTGGCGTTCTACCAACCCATGCGGCCCAGGGCATCCGCGCTACGCTCCCCGGCCTCTCCATGACTGTCTCCCCGACCCTGGATGCCCCGGACGCCGTCCCTCGCAGGAAGCGGTGGTGGCGCGTCCCCCTGTGGATCCTGCTGGGCGTCGTCGTGCTGGAAGTGCTCATCAACGTGGCGCTCAACGTCGGCGTCGTCCAGGCCATCATGCGCCGGGGGACGGACCGCACGAAGCTGTCGTGGCAGCGGGCCTTCTGGCTGTGGCCCGTGGGCCGGCTGCACCTCAAGGGCTTCACCCTCACCAACCAGGACACCGAACGCTGGTGGAAGGTGGAGGTGGACTCCCTGTCGGCCGGGATGTCGCTGACGGGCCTTCTGCGCAAGCGCGTGGACGTGCACGGCATCGACGGGCACGGGGCGAGCTTCCACCTGGAGCCGTCCCCCGCCCCCGAGGAAGGCCCGCCGGATCCGAACGCGCGCCCCTGGGTCATCAACCTGGAGGACGTGACGCTGCACGAGGTGCGGGAGCTGGACTTCAGCCGCGTGCGCTTCGTGGGCGCGTTGGATGTGAAGGGGGCCCTCAATCTCCAGTCACGTGAGCGCATCCAGGTGGACCTGCCGTCGGTGCGCGTGGCGGAGGGCTTCGTGGAGGTGGATGGCAAGCGGGTCGCGCGGCTGGAGGCGCTGTCCGCCCAGGCCCGGCTGGACGCGCCCTTCCAGGGCGAGCAGGGCTACGACCTCTCCAAGGCCATTGGCGGGCAGGCGCAGGTGAAGGTGGACCTGCTGCCGCTGGACTGGGTGAACGAGCTGCTGGGCCCGAGCGCCCCGGTGTCCCTGCGCGGGGGAAGCGGACGGCTGGATCTGGACGTGCGCATGGAGCGCAACACGCTGGCGCCGGGCAGCCGCCTGGAGGCCTCCGGCACGGAGCTGGACGTGCGCGCGGGGCCCATGCGCGCCCGGGCCCCCTGGAGCCTCAAGGCGTCCATGGACGAGGAGCGTCCAGGTGCGCCCGCGGGACAACTGCGGGTCGCCTTCGCGCCCGTGAAGCTCTCCGGTGCCAGGGGCAACGGCGTGGAGGTGCCGGAGATCGCCCTCACCGTCCTCGCGCGGCGGCGTGAAGGACAGCCGGGATTCGCGCTGGAGCCGGAGCTGTACGTGGCGAAGAGCCGGCCCATGGACCTGCGGTTGATCAACCCGTGGCTGGAGCAGACGCTCGAAATCGACTCCGGGCACGCGACGGTGCGCAGCGAGGAGCGCTCCAAGAGCGCGAAGGCTCGCAACGCGCTGGAGCTGCGCATGGACACCGACCTCGTGTCCGGGCGCATGGGGAAGAACAAGGTCCTGCTGCGCGCGGAGGTGGAGGTGGATGCGCGGCACCTGTCCTGGGACATGAAGGAGCTGGGACTCGCAGGCACGACGCTGCGGCTGAGCAACGTCTCCTCGAACGGCCCCGTGCCCATCCGCGCCTGGAGCGGCACGTTCAGCCTGCCCCGCGCCAGCCTGACCCTGTCACCCACGGTGCTGTCCGCGAAGTTCACAAGCCAGCTCACCGACACGCAGCCGCTGGTGGCGCTCATCACCACGTCGAAGAACCTGCCCCCCTTCCTCACCTCGCTGCTCAACATCTCCAAGGTGGAGGTGACGGGGCAGGTGCAGATCGACGAGCGCGGGCTCCAGGTGCGTGAGCTCAATGCGAAGGGCGACGGCTTCTTGCTGGAAGGCCACCTGGACCTCGTCCAGGGCAACATCACGGGGGCCCTGCTGACGACGCTGGGACCGGTGACGGGCGGCATCGAATTGAGGCCCGGCAACAACGGCCTGCACATGGTGAACGCGAAGCAGTGGTTCGCAGGGCAGAAGGCGCCGCCCTTCCGGTAGCGCTACGAGGGATGGGCGTCCCACCCGCCGCGCGCCATGTAGGGGGCCACGGCGCGCAGGAGCACGTCCAGGTCCACGGGCTTCTGGAGGAAGCCCTCCACCTCCAGGGCCTTCATCTCACGGGCCCCCACCTCCAGGGCGTACAGGACGATGACGGGGATGGAAGCGAGCGCCGGGTCCGCCCGCTGCCGCATCCGGAACTCCCAGGCGTTCACGCGGGGCATCAAGAGGTCCAGCAGGATGAGCGCCGGGCGCAGGCCCTGCTTGAGCAGGCGCAGCGCTTCGGCCCCGTCGCGCGCCAGCACCACCGAGTGCCCGTCCAACTGCAACGCCTCTTGATAGGCCCGCAGCAGGTCCAGGTCGTCATCCACCACGAGAATGCAGTCGCGCCAGGACATGGACATGGGCCCCCACTTCCGCCCCCGAAGATGTCCACCCGCCGGGGATCCGCCTCGTCCCAGGGTGTGGGGGGAGGGGTTTTGCGTGCCCTCGGACGCGCAACCGTGCGACAAGACGGACGCTGCGACACCCCCTGGAGGACGGCATGGCGGAGATGACCTACCGGACGGCGCTGGTGACAGGCGCCTCGAGCGGGCTTGGACGTGGACTGGCGCTGTGGCTGGCGAAGCACGGCCTGCGCGTGTTCGCGACGGGGCGACGGCTGTCCCAACTCCAGGCCCTGGCCGCGGAGGCCCAGGCGGCGGGCGCCACGGTGGAGCCCGTGGTCATGGACGTCACCCACGCGGAGGCCGCCCAGGAGCGCATCCGCGCCATCGACGCGGAGTGCGGCGGGCTGGACCTGGTCATCGCCAACGCGGGCGTGGGCGGTCCCACGCACGGCAAGCGCATGGACTGGGACAAGGCGCGCGCCATCATCGACACCAACGTCACCGGCGCCGCCGCCACGCTGTGCGCCGTGCTGCCGCAGATGGTGGAGCGCCGCCGGGGCCACGTGGTGGGCATCTCCAGCCTCGCGGGCTACCGGGGGCTGTCCGGCCACGCCGCCTATTCGGCGTCCAAGGCCTTCCTCTCCACCTTCCTGGAGAGCCTGCGCGTGGACCTGAAGGGCACCGGCGTCGGCGTCACCTGCGTCTTCCCCGGCTTCGTGAAGAGCGAGCTGACGGCGAAGAACCGCTTCCCCATGCCCTTCCTCATGGAGACCGAGGACGCGGTGGAGCTCATGGGCCGCGCCATCTTCGCGGGTGAGACGGAGGTGAGCTTCCCCTGGCAGGTCTCCGCCTCCATGCGCGTGCTCAAGGCGATGCCCAACACGCTGTTCGACGCCACCGCGCGCCGGCTGAAGTGAAGGAGCCCTCCGTGACGACGCCTGTGTCCTTCGCCGAGCGCTTCGCCCGGCTCGCCGACGCGCGCTCCCCCTTCTGCCTGGGGTTGGATCCGTCGCGCGACGTGCTCGCCCGCTGGAACCTGCCGGACACCGTGCAGGGCCTGTCCGACTTCTGTGAGCGGCTGGCCGACGCGGCCGGTGAGAGCCTCGCGGTGGTGAAGCCGCAGAGCGCCTTCTTCGAGCGCCACGGACCCGAAGGGCTCGTCGTGCTCCAGCGCGTGCTCAAGCGCTTCCGCGCCGCCGGCACCCTCACGCTGCTGGACGTGAAGCGCGGCGACATCGGCTCCACGATGGATGCCTACGCCGAAGGCCTCTTCGGCAGGGGCAGCGCCTATGACGTGGACGCCGCCACCTTCACCGCGTACCTGGGCCTGGGCGCGCTCGCGAAGACGGTGGAGCGCGCGAAGGCCCACGGCGCCTGCGCCTTCATCGTCGTGCGCTCATCCAACCCGGAGGGCGTGCCCGTGCAGAACGCCACCGGCACCGACGGCCGCACCGTGGCCCAGGCCGTGGCGGATGGCCTGCGCGAGCTCAACGCGAAGGCTGGCCCCGGCGTGCTGCCCGCGGGCGCGGTGATGGGCGCCACGCTGCCGCCCGAGGACCGCGACGTGGTGGAGCGCCTGGGTGACGCGCTGCTGCTCACGCCGGGCATCGGTTCGCAGGGCGCGGGCTTCGCTGATTTGCCGAAGCTCTTCTACCGCCGCGAACGGCAGGTGCTGCCCACCGCCGCGCGCTCGGTGCTGGAAGCCGGGCCGGACACGGCCGCGCTGAAGCGGGCCCTGGAAGCACATCAGGCGCCCTCGCGCGTGTTCCGCGAAGGCGCCTGACGGGGGTGCTGCCGGTGATGCGGCGCGCGGGCTACTGCGCGCCCATCATGAATTGATCCACGCCGACCTGGTTCTTGTCGGGCACGGCCTCCTTCGGCTCGGTGCCCTTCTTGAAGAACATCAGCTCCGCGCCCTTGGCACCCGGATGGGACACCTTGCCCGTCTTCTTGTCGATGTAGAGCCGGGCCAACTGCATGGACTGCCAGGGGTAGAACTCCGGCTGCGGCCGGCCCTCCAGCGCGCGCTTCATGTAGTTGAGCCAGATGGGGAGCGCCGCCCGGCCGCCCGTCTCATAGCGGCCCAGCGGGTGCGGGTTCAGGTCGTAGCCCACCCACGCCACCGTCACGAGGTCCTTGGTGTACGCGGAGAACCACGCGTCGAAGGAGTCGTTGGTGGTGCCCGTCTTGCCCGCCGCCGGCTTGCCCAGCTTCTGCGCGGGACCGCCGGTGCCCTGGAGCACCACGCCGCGCAAGAGGTGCGTGAGGATGAAGCCCGTCTCCGAGCTCATCACCTGCTCGCCCGGCTCGAAGAGGCGCGCGTAGCCGGCGGCCACGCGGTCCTGCAACGGGGCCCACGCGTCGTCGAACGCGGTGTGGTCCTCCAGCGTGCGGCCGAAGCGGTCCTCCACCTTGCGGATGAAGTACGTGGGCTTCTTGCGGCCGTAGCGGTTGAAGGTCGCGTACGCGTTCGCCAGGTCCAGCGGGTACACGCACGAGGAGCCCAGCGCGGCGGAGAAGTCCATGTTCATGGGCGTGGTGAGGCCCAGCTTCTTCGCCCAGTCGGACATGTTGTGCACGCCCACCGCGCCGAAGGTCTTCACCGCGGGGATGTTCATGGAGTTCACCAGCGCCGTGCGCAACAGCACGTCACCCACGAACTCCTCGCTGTAGTTGGCCGGCTTCCACGACACCTTGTTGTCCGGGTCGTGCTCCACGATGGGCGAGTCCACGATGATGGTGGCCTCCGTCCAGTTCAACTGCTCCAGCGCCGCCGAGTACACGAACGGCTTGAAGGAGCTGCCCGGCTGGCGGCACGCCTGGAACGCGCGGTTGAACTCGTTGTCGTCGAAGTCGTAGCCGCCCACCATCGCCGTCAGGTACTGGCGATGCGGATCAATGGAGACCAGCGCGCTCTGCGCCTCCGGCGTCTGCTCCAGCCGGAAGAGCTTCACGCCCTCCTCCGGGATGTCCTCCGCCAGCTTCTTGTCCCACTGCTCGCGGTCGTCCGTCAGCTCCTTCTTCGTCACGTGGCGCAGCACGATGACGTCGCCCACCGCCACGGCCTTCTTGACGGAGGTGATCATCATCGCCGGGTAGTAGCCCTCCGGGTTCACCTTGCGCGCCCAGCGCATGCCCAGGAGCGGCAGCCGGCCCGCGTGCGGCCCCACCTGCACGTCCGCGCCCTTGCCGTCGTCGTCGAGCTTCGTCACGACGCCCACGTAGAGCCGGTTGTCGACGAGCTCCTCCTTGCCCATCGCCTTCTTCGACTTGTCGATGAAGGCCCGGCGCTCCGCGTCGGTGGCCAACTGCTGCACCGGCCCGCGCCAGCCCTGGCGCTTGTCCACGGACATCAGGCCGTCCAGCACGGAGTCCTGCGCCGCGCGCTGACGCTCGCTGTCCATGGTGGTGAAGATCTTCAGACCTTCCTTCAGGAGCACGGGGTTGCCGTAGCGGTCCACCACGTCCTTGCGCACCTGCTCCACGAAGTACGGGGCGAACTCGTGGAAGACGTCCTCCACCGGGTACACCTTCACGGGCTCGTCGTTCGCCGTGTCGTGCTCCTCCTTCGAAATCATGCCCTCGGTCAGCATGCGCCCCAGCACGTAGCTGCGGCGGCGCTTGGCGGACTCCGGGCGGAGGAAGGGCGAGTAGCGGCTGGGCGCCTGGGGCAGGCCCGCGATGAGGGTCATCTCCCCCAGCGTCAGGTCGCGCACGTCCTTGCGGTAGTAGTTCTCCGCCGCGCTCTGCACGCCGTAGCTGTGGTGCCCGAGGAAGACGTTGTTCAGGTAGAGGTAGAGGATCTCCTCCTTCGTCAGCGCCTGCTCCAGCCGGAAGGCGAGGATGGCCTCGCGAATCTTGCGCTTGGGCGTCTTCGCGGTGGCCTCCTTGTAGCCCTCCGCGGAGATGAGGACGGCCTTCGCGGTCTGCTGCGTGAGCGTGGAGCCGCCCTGCACGCCACCGCCGCGCAGGCCCAGCTTCGTCAGCACCGTCTTGGTGACGGCGCGCGTGGTGCCCAGCACGTCGACACCGAAGTGGTCGAAGAAGCTGGAGTCCTCGCTGGCGATGAACGCCTGCACGAGCCGCTTGGGGATGCGCTCGTAGGGCACCACCTTGCGGCGCTCGTTGTAGAACTCGCCCGCGAGCACGGCGTCGTCGGTGTAGACCTCCGTGACGATGGGCGGCCAGTACTCGTCCACCTTCGGGATGGCGGGCAGCCCGTCGGAGAAGATGTAGTAGGCGCCCACCACGGCCAGCACCGCCGCGGTGGCGCCCATGAGGCCCAGCACGGCGGTGAGCTTCAGGAGGCGCACGAGGATGTTGCGCTTGGGCGGAACGCCGTCGAGCACCAGCTTGGAGCGGCTGCGGTCAGTCTTCGGATCGGCCATGCGTGTTCTGTCGAGTCCTGGGCTCAAGGCTTAGAGGAGCGCCGCCCGCTTCAGCACATCCGTCAGCTCTGGCGGGAGCGGAGTCTCCACGACGACCTTCCTGCCATCTTCGGGGTGCGGAAATTCGATGCGCTCGGCGTGCAGGAACAGACGTTTGAGCCCCCACCGCGCCCGCACGTCGCGGTTGAGGGCGAAGTCGCCATACTTCTTGTCACCCACCACCGGGTGACCCACGGCGACCAGATGCCTTCTTATCTGATGCGTGCGCCCGGTCTCGATGGTGCAGGAGAGGAGGGCTGCCTCGCTCGACTGGCGCACGACCTTCCACCGGGTGACGGCCGCCTGCATGTTGACTCCCCGACGGGACTTGGACTCGGCCGTCTGCTGGTGCTCGGCGAGCGGCAGGTCGATGACGCCTGAATCCTTGGGCATCTTCCCCTTCACCAGGGCCAGGTAGCGCTTCTTCGGGTGGCCATTGGTGAAGATTTCCGTGAAATGCACCATCGCCGGGCGGCGCTTGGCCACCAGGATGACGCCGGAGGTCTCCCGGTCCAGGCGGTGGGCGGGGGAGGCGGTGAAGTCGTTGCGGGTCGCCTTGGGGCCCAGGTACGCGCGGACATAGTCCACCAGGGTCCCCCCGGTGATGCCGCTGCCGGTATGGACGGCCATGCCGCTGGGCTTGTCCACGGCCATCATCCAGTCGTCCTCCAGGAGGATGACCAGCCGGCTGGGGTCCACCGGCGGGGGA
>NZ_RAVZ01000374.1 GCF_003611635.1 Corallococcus terminator
GGGGGAAGGGAGGAGGGCCGCCCCGAGGAGAAGTCCTCATAGACCGTCCGGAGTTCGCGAAGCAGCACGCCCAGGGACCAGCCGTCCGAGACGATGTGATGGAGGGTCAGGAGCAGCAGGTGATCCTGTTCGCCGAAGCGAAGCAGGGTGCCCTGGAACAGAGGCCCCGAGGCCAGCTCCATGGGCTGCTCAAGTTCCTCACGCGCATACCGTGCCGCTTCCGCTGCCTGCTCGGAGGGAGGGAGGTGGCGGGCATCCACCACCCGGAGCGTGAACGGGCGCACGGGCTGGATGCGCGTGACGAAGTTGGTTTCGGTGGCCGCGAACACGGTGCGGAGTGATTCGTGGCGGCGGGTCAGCTCGGTGAGGCTGCGCTCCAGCACATCAATGTCGAGCGGCGAGGTGATGCGGTAGGAGACGGGAATCCGATACGTGGCGTTCCCGGGGTGCAACTGCTCCACGAACAGCAGTCGCTCCTGCGCGAACGAGAGCGGCTGATCGCCGTCATGCGGGAAGGCAACGAGCGGGGGGCCCTCTTCGGAGATGCCGGTGCGCTGAGCGGTCTCGATGGCCTCCGCCATGACGACGAGGGTCGGCGCCTCGAAGATGCGCCGGATCGGAAGGCGCAGGTGGAACGTCTCGTTCACGCGCGAGACGAGCTGGGTGGCGAGGAGGGAGTGGCCACCGAGGTGGAAGAAGTTGTCGGTGAGGCTGACCCGTTCGACGTCGAGGAGTGAGGCCCAGAGGCGGCAGAGGGCGACTTCGGTGGGTGTGCGAGGCGGGACGTAGGAGAGGGCGTCGCCGCGTGCCGGCACGGGGGCGGGGAGGGCGCGCCGGTCGACCTTGCCGTTGACGGTGAGGGGAAGTGCGGCGAGCGGCGTGAATGACGCGGGCACCATGTGCTCGGGAAGGCGCTCACGAAGCCAGGCGCGCAGCTCGGAGACATCGGGGACCGTGGCGTGGGGAACGAGGTAGGCGGCGAGGCGACGGTCGCCCCCGGCCTCACGGGCAATGACGGAAGCGTCCTTGATGGCGGGATGGAGGCGAAGGGCCTCTTCGATTTCACCCAGCTCGACGCGGTAGCCGCGGATCTTCACCTGTTGGTCGGCGCGACCGAGGTACTCGATGCGACCGTCGGGGAGGAAGCGAGCGAGGTCGCCGGTCTTGTAGAGGCGAGCGCCGGGGACGGAGGAGAAGGGGTTGGGCAGGTAGATACGGGCGGTGAGCTCGGGGCGGTTGAAGTAGCCGCGCCCCAGGCGCTCACCGGAGACGTACAGCTCGCCCGGGACACCGATGGGGACGGGCTGCAGGTGCGTGTCGAGCAGGTAGAGCGGACCGTTGGACAGGGGGCCACCGATGGAGACGGGGATGCCCAACGGTGGCGCTGAGTCGACGAGGTGGAAGGAAGAGAAGACGGTGCACTCGGTGGGGCCGTAGCCGTTGACGAGGCGCTGGGGCGGTCCGTGCTGGAGGACTTCGCGCAGGGCGAGCGGATCCGCGGCTTCACCGCCGAAGACGAGGGTCTTCAATCCGGCGAAGGCTCCGGGGACCTGCCGCGCGAGCAGGTGCAGCACCGCGGTGGTGACGAACATCGTGGAGACGTTGCCGTCGCGCACCTGTGCGGCGAACTCGTGGGGCGAATGGGCGGGGTTGGCGGTGATGCCGATGAGGTGCGCGCCGTGAAGCAATGCGCCCCAGATTTCAAAGCTGCTGGGGTCGAAGGAGATGTTGGAGGCCTGGGCCACCCGGTCGGACGCAGCGAAGGGGTGCAGCAGCGGGTCGAAGGCGAGGGCGAGGATGCCCCGGTGGAAGATGGCGCTGCCCTTGGGCCTGCCGGTGGAGCCAGAGGTGAAGATGACGTAGGCGAGGTTCTCCGGCCCGGAGGTGCGCGGCAGGCCCTGCGTGGGCTGCTGGCTCAGCACCTCGGAGGTGGCACTGGAGTCGAGGACGACCGTGGCACCGGAGAACGGCGGTAGGTGCTCAAGCTTCTGCTGGTGGACGAGCAGGACGCCGACGCGGGCATCCTGGAGCATGAAGGCCAGCCGCTCGGCGGGGTGAGAGGAGTCGAGGGGGAGGTAGGCGCCGCCAGCCTTGAGGACCGCGAGCATGCCGACGATGAGGTCCACGGAGCGCTCGACGCAGAGGCCAACGAGGACCTCGGGACCGACACCGAGGGAGCGCAGGTGCCAGGCTAGCTGGTTGGAGCGCTCATCGAGCTGGCGATAGGAGAGGGTGAGGTTGCCGTAGGTGACGGCGGGTGCGTCGGGGGTGAGGGAGGCCTGGAGAGCGAAGCGTTCGTGGACGCAGACGTCGCGGGGGAAGTCGGCGGTGGCGTCATTCCATGCGTGGAGGACGCGCTGGCGCTCGGCGTCGGGGAGCAGGGGGAGGGATGCGATGGGGCGCGAAGGCTGAGCGACAGCGGCCTCCAGGAAGGTCTGGAGGTGGGAGGCCATGCGCTGGATGCGCTCGGAGTCGAAGAGGTCGGTGTCGTACTCGAAGGTCGCGCTCAGTCCCTCCGACGAGCGCGACACGGAGAGGACCAGATCGCAACGAGCGCGCTGAGTATCGGCCGGCTGATCTACCCGTGGTGCGAAGACGAACATCACCTGGAACACGGGCGCATGGTTGAATCCCTGCGTCACCGGGAGCGCACCCACGAGCTTCTCGAACGGAAGCGCGCGATGGGTTTCCGCCGCTTGATGGACCGCGTGGATGCGCGCCATCAACTCCACGAACCGGGGGTTGTTGGAGAGCTCCTGGCGCAGCGCGAGGATGCCGCCGTCCGGTCGCGCGACCGACGCGCCCACGACGAGATCATCTTGCCGGGAGTAGCGGTGGAGCAGCGCGCTGTATCCCGCGAGCAGGGGCACGAAGAGCGGCACGGCCTCCCGTAGGGCCAGCTCCTCCAGGGCCGCCGTGAGCGAAGCGGAGAGCGTCCAGGGAAGGCTTCCCCGCTGGAGTCGCTGCGCGGGAGGCCGGGGCCGATCCGTCGGCAGCTCCAGGAGGGCGGGGGCACCCGTGAGGTGCTGCTGCCAGAAAGTGACGGAAGCGTCGGGAAGGAGGGGCTCCGGCGTCATCTGGGATTCCTTTCAACGGGGCGCGAACGGGGCGCAGGATACCGACGATCCACGTGCCTCCGGAAGCAGAGACACCGTCGTCGTGAACTCAAAGACAGGCAGCTACAGACGCGGACCGGCAGGGAGCAGGCTGGGCATCCGGACTGTCCGTGTACCTTCCGCCAGTCCCACCATTTTCCTGGCCTATGCTGCGCGCATGAACCCATCCCATTCACGCAAGGTGCTCGCGGTCTGTGTCTGGAGCGTGCTCGCCCCCGGTTGCTACTTGCTTCCCGACGCCGAGGCCGAGGGAGAGTGTCGGGGGAATTACCTGGGCAAGAGCGTGCGGTGGCCCCTCTTCAAAGATGGGGCTTGGTTGGAGCGAATCGCATCCGACAGGGGTGGGAAGGATCAGGTCCATGTGCATCTGGAATATGAAACACAAGACATTGAGGACGACGTGGAGGCTTTCGGCGTGGACATCCGCCTGGAGGATGGGGCGCTGATCGAGAGGCCGGACACGACGAAGCTGGTGCCGAAGGGGAATTATGGAATGGGCCCCCAGGGCGAGTCGGTGGTGATGGAATGGTCAGGCAGGGTCTGGACGTCGGATGAATCAAGAACTGGCTATCTCCGACCGGGGCGTCCGGCGGAGGGTACTGTGACCTTTGAGCGGGTGAACAACATCCAGGCGAAGGGACAGTTCGTCTATCTCTACCTGGACGGAAGCAAGCTGACTTGCACGTTCGATACACCGAAATACTCGTCATCAGAATCATGATTCAAGACATCTCCGGAAGACTCCGAATGCTGATTCGATGGTTGATTCCCGTTCTGCTCGTTGCGCTGACTGGATGCGGCAGCATCACGAGATCGGTGCGGCTGGACACCGGCCGTGACGCGCCCATTGTGTTCACGCCGCGCGCCAGCCACCAATCGGTGGAACTGAACGCGGACGAATTCGAGGAGGCTGTTGAGGCCATGGCCCGCCTTGTGCGGCCTTCGACTCGCCCCCAGGAAACCGCTCGACGATTGTTCGAAGTGGAATCACGCAGCGGTTCCTACCTGTACGAGCCAAACAGCCGTCGTGTCACACCCATGGGGCCCGGTGAACACCTGGAGGGCGAACTCCCCCCTGCGGATGTGGAATTGACGCGCGCATACCTTCGCTGGTGCGAGCGCACCGCCAGACCTGGCGACTGCCTGCGCCTGCTCGTGGAGGGTCCCACTGTCACGGGAGATGGGCGCTACGCCTTGTCCATGGCTCTGGCCCAAGGCGTCGTGCTGGAGGAGATGATGGACGCCTTCAAGGACATGGCCGACCCCGAGGCCATGCTCACGACCGTCCTGTGGACCTGGACCACGTACATGATCCTGCTCGCGGTGCCCGAGCCGTTCTCCAAGGGCATCGCTGCGGCGATGACCCTCACGCTCATGGCTTATGTGGGAGTGGATACCTTCTGGAACCTCATCGTGGGTTTCAAACGATTGGTGGAGGCAGCGGACCGAGCCACCACGTTTGATGAGCTCCGAACGGAGGGTGAGCGGTACGGCAAGGTCATGGGCCGGAACGCGGCGCGTGCATTCGCCATGTTGGCCACGGCGGTGATTGGCAATTCGGCGGCGGGCATGGCGAGGCAGGTTCCGGCGCTCCCTGGTGCCGCGCATGCGGCGGTGCAGGCCGAGTCTCAAATGGGGTTCAAGTTCGCGGCGATTGGGGGAGTGGAAACGGTGGTAGTGAGCGCCGAGGCCGTCACCATCTCCCTCGCACCGGGGGCGGTGGCCATGGCGGCGAGCGGCACTGCCGCCAAAAATCTCCCTACTCTCTCCAAGGCCTGGGGATCCTTCAGTGGATTCAAGAAGGCCCAGGGCCCAGCTGGCAAGGGACAGGAGTGGCACCACATCGTCGAACAGACTCCCGGCAACGTGAACCGGTTCGGAGCTCAGTCCGTTCACAATACCGAGAACATCATCCGGCTAGACAAGGGTGTTCACACCCGGGTGAGTTCGTTCTTTTCGTCCATCCAGCGAGATGTCACTGGCTCTGCCACTTTGACTGTGCGGCAGTGGTTGAGCACTCAGTCCTATGCGGCCCAGCGCGAGTTCGGGCTGCTGGCTATTGAGAGAGTAACGAAGGGGTTCTGGTGATGACGCTAGATGAACTTGTCGAACAGTTCGCTCAAAACGTGGCTGCGCAGACCGATGCTATCTGGAGGGGAGACGCCAAGACCGGGAACAAGCACGCCAAGAAGTACGGTGCCGCGTTCGACCAGCTCAGGGCTCACGGTAATGCTGGACGAGACGCACTCGCGGTGCTGTTCAATCACTCTCGCATGGACGTACGCGTCATGGCCGCCGCGCACCTGCTCCGCCATCGGACGGCCGAATCCAAAGCTGTCTTGGAGCAAGCAGCTAGGGGCGAGGGTCTGGTTTCATTCAAGGCGGAGCAGGCGTTGAAGCGGTGGGCGGAAGGAGCCTGGGCTCTTGATCTGGAATAGATGCCGGCAGCGAAATTGTATCTACGTTACGAGATCTCACCTGGAATCCATCTAAGAGCCAAGGTCGTCGATTTTCATGATGAGATTGAATGGAAAAAGAGGTCAGTCCTCGCCGATGCTATCGGCAAGAGCTGATGTGCAGCTTTGGCACCAGTTGTCATCCCCGAGCACGAAGGAGTCGCATACTGCGCACTGGTGAATTGGCGATAGAGTACGGCATGTGGGGACGGTGCAGATAGCAATGTCAATAGCTACGGCTGATACGCTGTCATAGCCACCGCACACCATGCATTCAAACCGCCGTTTTGGTGGCGCGTGGATATCATATGGGGCATCGGACTCGTTGAGTGCCTCCAATGTGGTTGAGGACAACATTTCGTAGGGATGGGCGCGGTTAAGCCAGGCGACACGTGCCGGTGAGGCGCGCTTGATGATGCGCTGATACGCGGCTTCAAGCTCGTTCAGTTTATCTTGCTCTCGCTCCTTGTGTATCCGCTTGGCGATTTGCTGGAGCTCTTGAACCCGTTGCCATACGTTTAATGGTAGATCGTTTTCTAGATTCTCATTCAGCTCGTCTCGAAGAAAGAAGAAGATAAACTCAACCATTTCAGCGACAAGTTTTTCTGCCTCGTTGAGGTTGAGCTCGACTGAGTAATGCTCTAGCTGATTTCTTTTTTGTTGGGCGCGCCTTAGGAGTCGGAGTTGGCTATCGTTGAATTTGATGCTTGCGCACTTGGTGAGTCGTTCTATGCATGTTGAGAAGTCTACTGTGGCTTTTGAAGTGTCGCCCATTTCGGCGACATTGGTCCAGATCAAGGACGCATGGGCGAGCCTTAGCCGCTCCTTGAGTAAGAGAAGCGTTCCGGAAAAGATATGTAGTACTGCGTATTTGTAATTGGTGTCGTTCGGCGTGTCGTCAGAATAGAGTAGGTTTACTGCCGTGTTGACGAAGTCGATGCCGTTCTCGAGAAGTGTAAGTTGTAGTGGTTCTCGTGGTGGTGGCCTGATAGGTTTTTTGAGAGTCATGAGTTTGGTTGGGTTTTTCTTAGTGTGTTCGGGATTGGGTTGTTGATGTGTTTCTTGGTAGGTTTCCCAGTACGCGACGGAATACTCCCAGAGTGTGGAGCGCGCAGTCTTCCCAGGTGAACCGCGCAGCCCGCGCGCGGCCCAGTTCAATCAACTCCCGACGCAAGGCATCGTCCCGAAGCACTCGCAGCGTAGCTTCGCGCCAATCCCTCGCGTCGTAGGGTGGCACCCGCATCGCCGCATTGCCCACGACCTCCGGCAGCGCAGTCGCATCCGCAGCGATCACCGGACACCCCGCCGCCATGGCCTCCAAGGCCGGCAGCCCAAACCCCTCATACTTCGAAGGCAACAGCAGCACCGCCGCCGCCCCGTAGAACAGCGCCATCTCCGACTCGGGCAACTCCTCCAGGTCGATGACGTTCTCGTGCAGCCCCGTCTCGTGAGCCACCGCGCCCTTGCCCGCGAGCAGCACTAGGGGCACCGGCAGATCCGCCGCGAACTTCCCCAGCATCGCCAGGTTCTTGAACGGCTTCGCGTTGCCCACCACCGCCACGTACCGCTCCGGCAGCTCATGCCGTTCCCGGAACGCCTTCGCCTCGCTGGCCGTGGGCGGCTCGAAGCGGGAATCCACACCGTTGTGGATCACCTGGAACCGGTACGGTGACATCTTCAAATACTTCCCCAGCTCCTCCCGGGAGAAGTCAGACACCGTAATCAGCGCCGACGCCGTGCGCGCACGCGGCCCCACCACCGCCTTGTAATAAATCGCCTGCACCGGTGTGTACTGGTCCGCCAGCGCCAGGTGGTTCGCGTCATGCAACGTCGCCACCAACCGCCCCGGCCACAGCAGCGGCAGCGAGAACGACGTCGCGTGGAACAGGTCCGGCTTGAGCTTCGCCAGCTCATACGCCAGCAGCGGCTGCTCCAGCGGCGTGAGATACCCCGCGCGGGAGCGGTGCAGCGGAATCCTCGGCGTCAGCTCCCCCAGCCCGTCCGGCAACCCCTGGGCCGGGACGAGGGCGGAGAACTCCAGGTCCGGGGCGAGCCCCGGCAACCTTCGCGCCAGCTCCAACGCGTAGCGCGCGATGCCGTGGAGCTGACCGCGCACCATTCGCAGGTCAAGAAGGACAGAGGGCACGTCCCCTGGCCTACCACACAGTGCTAGAAGGCGCCCCGTGAAGGTCGCCCTTGTCCACGACTGGCTTGTCACCCACCGCGGCGGAGAGCGCGTCCTCGACGCCCTCTGCGAGCTGTACCCCGACGCGGACCTCTACACCCTCATCCACCAGCCGGGCAGCCAGCCCGCGCGCATCGAGAACCGACGCATCACCACGTCGTTCCTCCAGCACATCCCCGGCATCCACGCGCGCTACCGCCACTTCCTGCCGCTGTTCCCCCGCGCCATCGAAGCCCTGCGCATCTCCGGCGATTACGACCTCGTCCTGTCCTCCAGCCACTGCGTCGCCAAGGGCATCCACGCCCCTCCCGGCGTGCCGCACCTGAGCTACGTGCACGCGCCCATGCGGTACATGTGGGACCTGTTCGACGACTACTTCGGCCCCGGCCGCGCCCGCCTCCCCGTGCGCGCCGCCGCCCTCGCCGTGCGCCCCTACCTCCAGGCCTGGGACCGCGCCTCCACCGACGGCGTGGACCGCCTCGTCGCCAACAGCCAGCACATCGCCGGGAAGATCCGCCGCTTCTGGGGCCGCGAAGCCTCCGTCGTCCCGCCCCCCGTCGAGCTCGACCGCTTCACCCAGATGCCCCTCGCCGGAGGAGGGCAGGGCGGCTACTTCCTGTGGCTCGGCGCCTTCGCCCCCTACAAGCGCCTGGACGTCGCCCTGGAGGCCTTCCGCACCCTGTCCACCCCCCTGTGGATCGTGGGCACCGGCCAGGAGGCCTCGCGCCTCACGTCGGGCCCGCTGCCTCCACACATCCGCTTCCTCGGCAACGTCCCCGACGCCGCGCTCCCCGCCCTCTACCGCGACGCGCGCGCGCTCCTCTTCACCCCCGAGGAGGACTTCGGCATCACCCCCCTGGAAGCCCAGGCCACCGGACGCCCCGTCATCGCCTTCGGCAAGGGCGGCGCCCTGGAGACCGTCACCCCGAAGACGGGCCTCTTCTTCCCGGAACAGACCCCCGCGTCCCTCGCCGCCGCCGTGCGCCAGTTCGACGCCTGGGAGGCCTCCTTCCGCCCCGAGGACGCCCGCGCCCAGGCCGAGCGCTTCGGCCGCGCCCGCTTCCAGCAGGCCATCCAGGCCGAGGTCGACGCCCTCCTGTCGCTGCCCCCGTCCTCCCCAGCGGTGTGACAGGGCTGTCCGCCCCGTCCCCACATTCCCGAGGGTCGGCCC
>NZ_RAVZ01000375.1 GCF_003611635.1 Corallococcus terminator
GCCCCTGGGGGAAACGTCCAGGCCCGGGTGCCTGCCTGCCCCCCGTGTCGCGAGCGTTGACCTCTCCGGGCGGGACACGGAGAGTCCCGCGCCATGACGCTCCGTCCCATTGCCGAAGTCGGTGCCGAGCTGGGCCTCGCGCCGGAAGATGTCCTCCCCTGGGGCCGCGACCGCGCCAAGGTGTCCCTGGATGCCCTCGGTCGCCGCTCGCGCCAGGGCCGCATGGTGCTGGTGTCGGCCATCAACCCCACGCCTCCTGGCGAGGGCAAGACGACGATGTCGGTGGCGCTCGCCATGGGCCTGCGCCAGCGGGGACGCAAGGCGGTGGCGGCCCTGCGCGAGCCGTCCCTGGGGCCCGTCTTCGGCGTGAAGGGCGGCGGCACTGGCGGCGGGCGGGCCAGCCTGGAGCCCGCGGCGGACATCAACCTGCACTTCACGGGGGACCTGCACGCCATCACCAGCGCGCACAACCTGCTGTCCGCGCTGGTGGACAACGCCGTGTACTACGGCCACCCGGTGGTGCTGGAGGGCACGAAGGTGCGCTGGCGCCGCGCCATGGACATGAACGACCGGTTCCTGCGCAACGTCATCGTGGGGCTGGGCGGCAAGGCGCACGGAGTGCCGCGCGAGACGTCCTTCGACATCACCGCCGCCAGCGAGGTGATGGCCATCCTCGCGCTGTCGGAGAACCTCCAGGACCTGGAGGTGCGGCTGGGGCGCATCGTGGTGGGCCAGGCGCCGGACGGCTCGCCCGTGCGCGCGAAGGACGTGAACGCGGCGGCGTCCATGGTGGCGCTGCTGAAGGACGCGCTGATGCCGAACCTCGCCCAGACGCGCGAAGGCGGGCCGGCCATCGTGCACGCGGGGCCGTTCGGCAACATCGCGCACGGCTGTTCGTCGGTGGTGGGCACGCGGCTGGCGCTCGCGTACGCGGACGAGGTGGTGACGGAAGCGGGCTTCGGCTTCGACCTGGGCGCGGAGAAGTTCCTGGACATCAAGTGCCGCGGCGCCGGCGTATGGCCCCGGGGCGTGATGCTGGTGGTGACGCTGCGAGCGCTCAAGCACCACGGCGGCGCGAGCCCGGCGCAGGTGGCGGAGCCGGACCGGGAAGCGCTGCTCAAGGGCTTCAACCACCTGGAGAAGCACCTGGAATCGGTGGCCGCGTTCGGCCTGCCGGCGGTGCTGTGCGTGAACCGCTTCCCGCAGGACACGCAGGCGGAGCTGGACGAGCTGCGCGCGTTCGCGAAGGCCCGGGGCGTGGGCATCGCCGTCTGCGACGGCTTCACCCAGGGCGGCGAGGGCTCACTGGAGCTGGCGGACACGGTGCTGGCGATGCTGGACGCAACGGACGCGGCGCCACCGAAGCCGCGCTTCCTCTACGAGCTGGATCAGTCGCCGGAGGAGAAGATCCGCGCCATCGCGCGCACGGTGTACGGCGCGGACGACGTGGCCTTCACGCCCGGGGCACGCAAGGACCTGGAGACGGCGCGGGCGCTGGGCGGCGCGGGGCTGCCGGTGTGCATGGCGAAGACGCACCTGTCGCTGTCGGATGATCCAACGAAGACGGGCCGCCCCCAGGGCTTCACGTTGACGGTGCGCGAGGTGCGCCTGTCCGCGGGCGCGGGCTTCCTGGTGGCGCTCACCGGCGAGCTGCTCACCATGCCGGGCCTGCCCCGGGAGCCCGCCGCCAGGCGCGTCACCGTCCACCCCGACGGCCACATCACGGGCCTGATGCAGGGCGAGTAGGCCCGACGGACAACGGGCCGCCCCGGTGCATCCGGGACGGCCCGTGGGCCCTGCGGGGTCCGGCGTGGAAGCGCTAGACGCGGAACGAGGTGGACAGCTCCTGGAGCTTGCCCAGCGAGCTGTTGATCTGCCCCACCGCCTCTTCGGCGTTGCTGGTGGCCAGCACCACGTCGCTCATCATCTCCGACAACTGCGTCACCACTTCCGTCATCTGCGTGATGCCCGCGTTCTGCTGGGTCACCGAGGCGACAATCTGACGCGCGGCCTGGCTGCTCTCCTGCACCACCTGGGTGATGTCCTTGAGCGTCGTCGCCGAGGCGAGCACCTGTTCGATGCCCTCCTCCATCTTCTGGCTGTCGCCCTCCGCGATGCTCACCGTCTGGCGGATGGCCTGGTTGATCTCCAGGAGGATCTTCCCGATGCGCTGCGTGCTCTGGAGCGACTGACCGCTGAGCGCCCGCATCTCCTTGGCCACCACCGCGAAGCCCCGACCCTCTTCACCGGCCCGCGCCGCTTCGATGGCTGCGTTGAGCGCCAGCACGTTGGACTGGTCCGCCAGGTCCTTCACGCTGCCGATGATCTCTCCGGCGTGCACGGCCTGCTCGGACAGGTGCCCGATGCTGCCCACCAGCGCGCCCACCCGCTGGCGGATCTGCTGGAGCCCTTCCGCGCTGCGCTCGATGGAGACCTGTCCCGACGCGCTGTACGCATCCGCCTGCGCCGCGACCTTCAACACCATCTCCGCGCGGCTGGCCGCCATGCCCGACGTCTGGGCGATCTCCGCGATGGTGGAGCTGGCCTCCGTGAGGCTGCGCGACTGGTTGGTCAGGAAGTTGAGCTGCTCGTGGCTCGCCGTGTTCAGCCGCGCCGCCGCCGCCGTCAGATCCGTCACCACCGCGTGCAGCGTGCCCGGCACCGAGCGCAGCCGCTTCATCAGCGTCTCGATGCTGCGCGCCAGCTCGCCCACCTCGTCCTGCGCGGAGGTGTCGATGGGCTGCGACAGGTCACCGTCCCGCGCGATGCGCGTCGCCGTCTCCGTCAGGCGCGCCAGGGGCAGCGTCACTTCGCGCAGCAGCCACACCGTGAGCGCCGCCAGCGCCGCGATGCAGGCCACCGACAGCACCAGCACCCACGTCAGCGTCGTGCCGTGCAGCGACTCCATCTCCATGAAGGCCTCGCGCTGCGCGGCCTCCTGCTGCGCCGTCACCGACTCCAGCCCGTCGTGCAGCGTCTTGTGCACGGGCCCCAGCTTCGCCAGTGCGTCGTCGGCGCCCGCGCTGTTCTGGGCCGCCAGCGCCACCACCTTCGCGGCCTCCTGCCAGTAGCGCGTGAAGGTCTCCTGCAGGGACTCCACGCGGCCGGTGTCCACTTCCTTCATGCCGCGCAGGGCCTTCAGGCCCGCGGTGAGCTCCGTCACGCGCGCATCCAGCGTCTGCTGCTGCACCGCGTGCAACGCCACCGCGTCGCCCACGTCCTGGTGCAGCGCGGCGAAGCCCGCGCGCAACGTCTGCGCCTGGCTCACCGACGGAGCCAGGCTGAAGCCGATGCGATCCGAAGCGGCTCGCGTTCGCATGCCCAGCCCCACCGTCACCGCCACGATGGCCACCAGGAACACCGACGCCACCACCGGCAGCACCATCATCTTCTGCTTGAGCCTCAACGCCATCACACACCCCCTCGCGGGCCCACGTCAGACATCCCGATGAAGCGCGGTCGTGCATCCCCGCGGGGCCTGCTGCGCCAGCTCATTGTCGCTCATCCTTCCGCGGCCCGGGCGGGCCCCCCCGACGGTTGAGGCCCCGTCGAGACACGTAGGATAGACAACACCTCTCCCCCCGACTCAAGCCCGCGACCTTTGAAATATCTTGTAAACGGGTCTGGATTGCCCCGCAGGGTCCCCCAGGACACTTGACCCTGTCAGGTGGGACCTGCCTCGCAGGATGTTCTACGTCAGATGTAGGTGCTGATGGCACACCCTGGCGCGATCATTCCAGCCCGCCGGAAGGACATCCGGGTGCTGAGCGAACCGTGGGTCGGCCATTCAGCGGTGAAGGATGGCGCGGTGCGTCGTTGGCGCCGGGTACGGATGAAGGGTGGCCTCGGTCTGGGCCAGGAGGGTGTGGGCCTGCTCGGCGGTGGTGGTCCGCAGCAGCGCGCCTCGCAGCGACGCGTCGTGCAGCAGCGCCGCGATGCGTGACAGCACGTTGAGGTGCAGGCCCGCGGTGTCCGGCGGGGCCGCCATGCCGACGAAGAGGTGCACCAGTCCGTCCTCGGGTTCGCCGAATGCGAGGCCACCGCGATGGATCCCCAGGCAGGTGACGATGCGCCGCACGCCCTCCACACGGCAGTGGGGAATGGCCACGCCGCCCTCCATCGCCGTCGTGCCCAACCGTTCACGCTCGCGCAGGTGTTCCGCGAGCACCGCCGCTGTCACGCCCGCCTGCGGCGCCAGCAGTCCCGCCAGTTCCTGGAGCAGCGAGTCGCTGTCGCGCGCCCGCAGGGACGGTTGGATTGCCTCCACCGCCAGGAAGTCCATCCACCGCATGTGCCCTGCCTTCCGACCCGAGGGGCCGCTGAGGTCTCCAAGGTCCGCCGTCCACTCGCCACCGGGCCATCGCATCAGAGCGCCACGGCGACGCGTTCGCGTCCCACCATCACGATGCACGCGGCGAGCACGCGCGCACTGAACCGGTCGCGCTCGCTGTCCTCGAACGCCTGCACGAGCACCTCCGGATCGTCGTCCAGGAACAGCGTGGAGCCCACGCGCTCGAAGACGTGGGCGAGCAGGCTGCGGCAACACGTGCAGCGCCAGGCGCGCTCCAGCGCCCGACCCGCGCGGCGGCGAGCGTCCACCAGGCCCTCCGCCCCCAACATGCGCACCGCCTTGAGCGAGGCCTCGTGTCGGGGCCCGGTGTGGCGCGCACGGACGCTCCACGTCTTCAAGATGGCGATCATCCTCATGACTTTCACTCCTGGATGCCGGGGTTCTTCCACCCGGACGCCCCCACCCAGGAGCATCCCTCGTGCCGAAGGGGCCGCACTGCATCCCCGCGTTCTTGCTGGAGGCTCCGCCGCTGCGGCGCGCGCGGGATTTCATCCTGCACGGTGACGCCGTGCAGGACGCGGTGTCCGACGCTGCTTCATCGGCGGGAGGCGAAGCATGCCGTCGCACGCCACGGCCCCGCCGCGTCTTCACCGCCAGGGAAGGAGGCGCTCACGGCACGCGTCGTCACACTCCGGGAACAGCCCCAGGAAGCGGGCCTGCTCACGGCAGCGTGAGGTGAAGTCGGAGGCGAGCGGGCTTTCGCACAGTAAGCGGAACGTGTCGGAGGCCCGGAGGAAGACGGCCGCGCGCTCCAGGGGCGTCATGCGCTGCACGCTCCGCCGTTCGGCGCCCGTGCTGACGAGCGCCACCGCCGCCAGCGTCCACAGCAACAACCAGCCGGGCAGATCCCGCCACCAGGGGCGGGCGAACCCGCCGTTCGCGAAGGAAGACATGCCCCGTCCAGGGGCAAACCGTGTGCCGCGCGGGCTTCTTCAGCGCGTGGGGTGCCCGCGGAAGGGCTCGATCTCGCCCTGGCAGGCGGCGTCGCACTCGGAGAAGTTCTTGAGGAAGTCCGCGAGCTGACCGCACTTGCGAGGGAAGCGCGTGCCGCCTCCATCCGGCAGGCACAGCTCCTCGAACTCGTCGCGCGTCTCGCGGAACAGGGCCTGTCGCTGCGAGGGGGACATGGCGTTCAGCGCGCGGTTCTCCCCTCCCTGCAACCACAGGAAGACACCCACCAACACCAGCAGCACGATGCCGATCCACGTGCCCCGGCGAACCCAGCGGTCCGGAGCGGGCGTCAGCTCCTTGGCGAAGATGTTGTCCTCGCCCCCGTCACCGTCATCGGTCGGCGTCCCGTCGTTGCGCATGGGCTCCATTCCATCCATGGCGCGTGCCAGTCGCACGGCCGTTCCGCAGCAGACACCAGCCGGCCCCACGTTGCACCTTGCAAGCAGCGACCGGGTGCGACCTTGCGGGATGCAATGCGTCTTCCCGTGCCCTTCCCGCCCGGCATCCAACAAACGGGCCCGGCACACGGCATGCTCTTACACTTGCTCCATGGAAGTCCGAGCCGGACCCGAAGAGACAACGGAGCGCCCCATGCGGGTGCTCGTGGTGGACGACGAGCGCAACATCCGCCACACCCTGAGGGTGTGCCTGGAGGGCTTCGGCTGCGAAGTGCGCGAAGCCGCCACCCCCGAGGCCGCGCTCGCGGCGCTCGCCCAGGGGCCGGCGGACCTGGCCTTCGTGGACCTGCGCCTGGGCAACGCCTCCGGACTGGAGCTGCTGCCCCGCCTGCTCGCTGAATCGCCCGCGCTCGACGTCGTCCTCATCACCGCCTACGCGACGTTCGACACCGCCGTGGAGGCGGTGAAGCGTGGCGCGCGCGACTACCTGCCCAAGCCCTTCACCCCCGCGCAGATCCGCCACGTGCTGGAGCGCGCGAAGGCACAGCGCGAGCTGTCGTCACACCTGGGGGACCTGGAGGGACAGCTCGCGCAGGCCGTGCCGGAGGCCACGCTGGAGACGGCCTCTCCGGCGATGCACGCGGCCATCGGCTTCATCACCCGCGCGGCCACGTCCGACGCGGCGGTGCTGCTGCGCGGGGAGAGCGGCACCGGCAAGGGCGTGCTCGCCCGGGCACTGCATTCCATGAGCGCCCGGCGCAAGCGGCCCTTCGTCACCATCAACTGCCCCACCCTGTCCGAACAACTGCTGGCCAGTGAGCTGTTCGGCCACGCGCGAGGCGCCTTCACCGGCGCGGTGAAGGACCAGCCCGGGCGCGTGGAGCAGGCCGAAGGCGGGACGCTGTTCCTCGACGAGGTGGCGGAGATGAGCCCCTCGCTCCAGGCGCAGTTGTTGCGCTTCCTCCAGGAGAAGCAGTTCGAACGGCTGGGCGAGGGCCGCACGCGCAAGGCGGACGTGCGCGTGGTGGCGGCCACGCACCGCGACCTGGAGAAGGACGTGGCGGAGGGGCGCTTCCGCGAGGACCTGATGTACCGGTTGAACGTCCTGGAGGTGAAGCTTCCCGCCCTGCGCGAGCGGCCCGAGGACCTGGTCCCGCTGGCCCGTCGCTTCGTTGCCTTCTTCGCGAGGGCCGCGCAGCGTCCGGCACCGGAACTCTCCCCCGCCACGGAGGCGATGCTGCGTGCCTACCCGTGGCCGGGCAACGTGCGCGAATTGCGCAATGCCCTGGAGCGAGCGCTCATCGTGGGGCCCGCGGGCGTGGTGGAGCCGCAGGCCTTCCCGGAGCGCATCGCGTCCGCGGTGGGCCCTGGCGTGAGCCTGGGAGGGCCGCACACGCTGGAGGACGTGGAGCGCGAACACATCCTGCGCGTGATGGCCTCCACGCCGACGCTGGATGAGGCGGCCCGCCTGCTCGGCATCGACGCGTCCACGCTGTGGCGCAAGCGCAAGAAGTACGAATCGGACGCGAAGCCGGAAGCGTAGGGCGCTGGCATGTGCGCCAGTGCATGCGGACACCCCCCTGGAGTCAGGGGCGCTCAAGGGCGCGGCACTTCCGCGCGGATTGCACCCGTGCGCCTGCGTGAGAACCCTGCGGAGGGGCCGCCACCGCGGTCCTCCCAATGGGGGTGCCTCATGAACATCATCGACGTGCTCATCCAGCAGCACCGGGACGCCGAGGCCCTCTTCGAGGCCTATCGCGCGGCGCCGGACGAAGAGAAGCCTGAGCTGTGCGTGCGCCTGGCCGAAGCGCTCACGTTGCACAGCACCATCGAGGAGCGCTGGGTGTACCCCGTCGCGAGGAGCGTCGTCGAAGGAC
Organism: Corallococcus terminator; assembly: GCF_003611635.1. Classification (GTDB taxonomy): domain Bacteria; phylum Myxococcota; class Myxococcia; order Myxococcales; family Myxococcaceae; genus Corallococcus; species Corallococcus terminator. The sequence goes on from NZ_RAVZ01000375.1 coordinate 7,578, forward strand.
CTCGCATCGACTTCGCGGTGGAGGAGCACGGCGAGATGAGCCAGCTCATCTCCGAATTGCTGCACGCCCGCCGGGAGCCCCGTCGCCGCGAGGCCACGGTGCGGCAGTTGGAAGCGGTGGCCGCGCACCACATGGCGGAGGAGGAGCGCGAGGTGTTCCCACGGCTCCGCGAGATGGCGTCGGAGGCGTTCGGCCCGAGCAGCTCCGAAATCGTCCGCACCGCGTCCGACGCGCGCCGGGAGGCGATGCGCCGGTTGGATGCGCCCGCCGCGCCGTGACACTCACGCCACGTCGGGCTGCGGCAGCGTGAACCAGAAGGTGCTGCCCTGCCCGGGCGTGCTCACCACGCCCAGCTCGCCACCATGCGCCTGGACGATGTCCCGCGCGATGGACAGGCCCAGCCCCGCGCCGCCCGACGGTGCGCCCGGGGCGCGGTAGAACTTCTCGAAGATGCGCGCCTGTTCCTGCGCGGGGATGCCCTCGCCGGTGTCGCGCACCTCGAAGCGCACGCGTCCGTCCTCGCGCAGCACGTGCACCGACACCTCGCCATCACGGGGCGTGTGCTTCACGCCATTGCCCACCAGATTGCCCAGCACCAACTGCAAGCGCTCCGGATCCACCCGCACCGTCTCCACGTCGAGTGACAGGGCCTGGGACAGCCGCACGCCCCGGTCCTCCGCCACCGTGCGCTGCGCGGCCAGTGAGTGTTCCACCAGCTCTTCCGTGCGCACCTCACGAAGGTCCAACTGGAGCTGACCGGACTGGATGCGCGACAGGTCCAGCAGGTCGTCCACGATGCCCTGCAAGCGCTCGCAGTCCTCGCGCGCCGCGAAGAGCAGGTCCGCCTGCTTCTCCGTCACCTGCCCCACGACGCCCTCGGCCACCAGGTGGATGGCCATGCGCAGCGACGTGAGCGGCGTGCGGAACTCGTGCGCCACCGTGGCGACCAGGTCGTTCTTCAGCTCGTCGAAGCGCCGCAGCCGCGTCACGTCCTGGAGGATGAGCGTGGCGCCCACCACGTCCCCCATCTCGCCGTGCACCGGGCTGCCGCGTGGCAGGAGCCACCGGCCACCGTCCAGCGAGCCCTCCACGCGCACCGCTTCCTCGTACCCCCGGGGCTGGTACGCGCCCCGTCCGCCCACGACATGCGCGCGCACGCGCTCCAGCACCGCGCGCACCTCCGGCTCCACCCGGCCCAGCGCATCCCCGCCCTCGTCCAGACGCAGGCGCAGCACCTCCTCCGCCGCGGCGTTGACGTTGAGCAGCCCACCGTCCGCGCCCAGCACCAGCACGGGGTCGGGC
>NZ_RAVZ01000376.1 GCF_003611635.1 Corallococcus terminator
CTCCCACCCCTTTCATCAGCATCCCCGTTGAAGAGCCGCTGGACGTCGACGGTGACGATGGAGAGTTCCGCCTCATCCAGACCGGCTCCTCCCTCGCCATGGTGGGCGTCGACGACGACACGCTCCAGGGCTACATCAGCTCGTCCACCGTCGCCTACCTCAGCCGCACCTCGGGGAATCCGAGCCGGTTGGACCCCTGGACCCATTTCACCATCGAGAAAGACTCGTCGCAGTCCGCCCTCGCCTTCGAAACCGAGAAGCGCATCGGTGTGGTCTCGCTCGGCGACCTCGTCTACATCTTCTGGATTGACACCCAGAACAACGCCTTGTGCGCGGTCCGCATCGTCCCCGGAAGCACCCGCTCCAAGACGGACTGGTGTCAGCTCTCGCTGCCGGCCGCCACAGCCGGTGCCAGCAAGACGACCGCGAAGGTCTTTTCCAAGGGCGTATCGGCCTGCGCCGGCAAGGGCGAGACGGAGATTCTCGTCAACTACCTCGTCTGGGACTCGGCGCACAACGCGCTGCAGGTCTGCCACCTCGTCCTGGATGTCAACGATTACAATCCCATCACCAACGACTGGTCTCCCGTGGTGGCGCCCTGGTACACGACGGCCCCCGCGACCAGCCCCAGCCAGACGTCCTCGAACCTCTCGAACCTCGACCTGCGCACCATCCTCGTCACCCAGCCGGGGGCCATCACCACCAGCCCTTCCGTCAATTGTGTCATCGCGGCGCTGTGGGACGAGAACCACGCCACCACGACCACGTTCTCCTGGACGCTGGACACCGCGTGCCACGCGAACGCGACTCCCGCGCACTCGCCCATGCTCCTGTCGTGGCCTTCATCGGTCAAGAGCCGCAAGGCCTCGGGCATGAGCCTGGCGGTGGACCCCGCTGGACGGCTCGTCGCCCTGTTCGGCGACACCAACGCCAGTCATCAAATCTCCATCGCCGTGATTCCAGACATCCGGCCGCTGCGCCAGCTTGATTCCTCGGCCGCCCCCACCTGGACGGAGTTCGGCAAAATCTTCACCTCGACGACCGAGGACACGGAGGGGCCGCTCTCGCTGTGCTTCTCGGTCGGTCTGGTCCCCGAGACGTCGAGCGAGGATTCAGCCACCCTCCCCATCATCATGGGGCTCGCCTGGGTCCGCTGCTCGAATTCGCCGGGCTCGCCCATCCAGATGTCGTCCCTGAAGTATGGCGACTTCAAGGTCCAGACGATGCTCCACGCCCCGACCCAGCAGAACGCCGGCAAGCGCGTGCTGACGGCGATTTGCGACCCGTTCCCCATGCCTCTCCCGGCGCCAGAGGTCTGGGGGAATGCCAGCCCCGACGGCATGGCCGACTGGAACCTGTTTGACTATGAGATGAACACCACTCAGGAAGATATCGTCCTGAATGAAATCAACCTCTCCGCGAGCCTGGGAATCCAGTACTCCTCGAGGGATACGGCCGCCACTGGAGCGTTCGGAGGCTACAAGACGGGAGTCGCTTGGGGCATCAGCGCGAAGGCTGGAGCCTCCGGACGCTTCGCGTGGCAGGACGGGAAGTTCACGGCCCAGAGCATCAAGGTGGCGACGAAGGCCTACCGTCATCCGTACTTCCCGCTCGATGACGCGTCTCCCTACCTGGTCCGTCCCTACGGGTGCTACTTCGGACGGTCCCTGTTCTGGCTGCGCTCCCAGTACGGGACGGCGACGAATCTCAACTTCAACCACGACGCCAACTTCAGCCCGGCGCCCCTGGTCGTGGCCCACTGGCCGGTCGTCTCGGACGACGCCGATGAGACCGTGGCGGGCGACTTCTTCACCTATGCCTGCACGCCGGGCATGGTCGACTCCTATACAGCGGAGGCGATCAACGACCGCATGTTCAAGCTGTATACCGAATGCGTGAAGAGGCTGGGGACCGCTGGCAAGACACCGGCGGAGATTCAGCAGATTTTCACGGCTCCGGATGGGACCGACCTCAGCACGTTCTACACGGGGCACAACTACGTCACGGCTGTCATCGAGAAGTACGGCACCAAGACGGACCTCAACGGTCAGAAGTACCTCAAGTTCGCCATGAGCGGCAGCTCGGTCTGCGACGGCCAGTACCGGGTGTCGAGCGGAACGACCACGGGCTTCGGCGTCCACCTGGACGTCAACGTCTATGCGGGGTTCGTCGAGACGGCGGAGATTGGCAGTGAGGACGGCCTCGCCGCCTCGGGGGAGACGTACCTGGGTGGAACGTTTGACTTCTCCTTCTCCTTCACGCGCGATTCGACGAGCAACGCCTCCAGCGGCGTGGGCCTCTACACGTATCTGAATACGCTTGCGCCGACGCAATCCATGTCGGCCCGGCTGTACTTCCTCAAGGAGGCGTATCTGTGGGCGCTCGAGCTGAAGTACTTCCCGGCCATCGCGCGGGATTGGTACCTCCAGTCCTTGAGCAATGCGCAGGCCCAAGGGGAGTTCACGTCCCCGGTGGCGCAGCCCAACCTGGGCATGCTGGCCGGCACCACGTCGGCGGACGATTTGCTGCTCTATGAGCAGTCACTGCCCACACGCTTCCTGTTCGTCGTCACCGGGTGGGACCAGGGGCCGAGCGCGAACACGCCCATCAATGTGCCCAGGGATTTGCCGGGTGGATACGACATCTCCACCTTCAATGCCGGAGTCAACAACAACGCGACCTTCAACCTGCCAGGGCCCTGCGATGTGGCCTATGGCGCGAATGGGAAATACCGCTTCATCGCGGGGCTGACGGGCGCCGTCACCTTCAACACCGCCACCTTCGGCGACCCGGGGTCTGGCACCACGAACAAGGGCTACTACCGGCAGGTCGGCTACCCCAACCGGACCCAGTACAACGTCCCGCAGGACTTCGACCGGGTCGGCGGCGAGGGGGCGACGGTGAACGTGGGAGACGAGCCGACGACGGTGGCGTTCGGAACCGGCACGAGTTGGAACGTGGTCGGCGGGGTGTCGGGGAGAATCACCGCCTCGGATAACGTGTTCGGGGACCCCGCGATTGGCTCAAGCAAGGAGCTTCGAGTCCTGCGGGGGTAGTACTTCCCGGGTCAACGGGCGTCTGGGTGTTTGAACAAGCCCCGTCTGGGGAGTCCCTCGCAGGGAGGGTTCCCCCGGACGACCACATGGGGGAAGTCTGAGCGGACACGTCGTACCCAGGTGAACAGTCAGCGCGTCTTCATCCTGATGGACGATGAAAACAGTCGGAACGCAAGCTGGGCCAGCCCGTGGGTGGGGGCCTTCAGGTCCGTCTCCGACACCTTGCTGGAGTTCTGCAAGGTCGATGGCGCGCGGTTCCGCCGACTCACAGAGCTACAAATATCACTACGCGGTGCTCAAGCTGGATCAGAACTGCCCGGTGGGCGCGGTGCCCTTCCACCGGTCCTTCGACAACGAGGACTTCGCCAATCACAATACCAACAGCCAGAACATCTGGCCGAACGCGCAGGGCCAGAATGGCACCCACCTGCAGTTCTGTCTGTTCCGCAAGGATTCGAATGCCGCCGGCAATCAGGGGGTGCGCCACATGAACGCATTCCCGGATCTGGGCAGCCCCTATGGCGTCTTCTTGGACCCGGACTTCGATGCACAGTTCCTGGTGCCGGGCGTGCCCAGGGGCGTGATCCACACGGACGACGAGGACTCGAGCAACAGGAACACCTTCTGGGCCCCCACCCCCAGCATTGACTGGGAGGCAAGGCGCATCGTGCTCTCGGACGGCAACACCAGCCTGTATACGGGCAAGGTGCGCAACTGAGCACGGGGGCCCCAGGCCGCGGCATCCCCTGGGGCCCCCGCAGGGATCCACCCGACTCCCGCGCGTTCCATCCTCCGCTGCCGACCACGACGAACGAGGGATCGGCGGGGCACTCCTCTGTCCAGGAGGGTAGCCACACCCGACCTTGCCTTCACACCCGCGGGGCCTTGGTTTTGAGTGGATGGATTGGCTCGTGGGGACATGGATGATCGATAATCCCGCGCATGACTCGGCACCGCATCCACACGGGAACGGACATCGCGTGCGTGGGCATCTGGGATGCCGGGCTGCCTCCATCGAAGCGCTCCATCGAAGGAAAGGCGCTGGAGGCGAGCGCTGCACGCGGCGAGCTGCTCCCCATCTACACCCACGCGGACGGCAGCTACATCCTCCAGATCCACGTCGATGAGCCTTTTGTTCCGCCCCCTTCGCAACAGTTCGAGACGCTCGGGCGCGAGTTCGGGCTCCACCTCGGTTCGGGAACCGCGATTGCCGGGGGATGCGAGGACTTTCGCAGTCCCCGCCCTCAAATCACTTCCGTGGAGGACCAGTTCCACGTCGAGCCCTCCTGGTATCGCGTCAGGGTTCACCTCAACCAGATGGACGGCCCCGAACACGAGGAGCGCGCCCACCAGGAAGCACGGCAGACCCTCACTCCCGAGGAGTTCGCGCGGTACACGCGATTGGGGAAGTCCCGCCGTGTGGGCTGCCTCCTCGCGGGGGTGGCGGTGAGCGCCGTCATGGCCGCCGTCTTCTTCCGAAACGGGCTCGCCCTCGGTGCGCTTGTCACGCTCATGGCTGGCGCGATGGGGTGGATGTTCCTGCGCTTCAAGCGGGACGGCTACGCCGCCCTGCACCTGCGCTACCAACGCGCACTCGATGCGGCCGTTCCGCCGGACATCGTCCTGGAGCTGTACCGCGCGGAGGGCCCCCTACCGGGGGGCTCCGTGGCCCTGGAGGGACAACCCTTTTCCTGACGCCAGGCATGTGCGCGCTCACGCGTTGCCACAGGAGGTGGGTGGCCTGCGAGCGCGCGCCCTTGCCACGCGGTGTCATGAGGACCTTCCGGCGGGGGGCCGGTGGGCTAGAGTCCGGTGGCACGCAGACGCAGCCCGTCCGTGCGAGGAAAGGTGGCGGAGGCGTGAGGCTCGCCGGATTCGTGATCCACGGAAACAACCAGGACACCCTGCCCCGGTGCCTGGAAGGCCTGTTGTCGGTCTGCGACGAGGTCGTCGCCCTGGACTCCCTGTCCACGGACGGCTCCACGGAGATTGCCCGGCGGATGGGGGCTCGCTCCGTGTCGATGGCCTGGGCGGGCTATGGCGCCGCTCGGGCCGCGGCCATCGCGGCGCTGGAGCCCTCCGACTACGTCTTCTTCCTCGACTCCGACGAATACCTGGGCGCGGAGGCCATCCAGGCCATCCGGACCTGGAAGGAGAGCCAACCCCAGGAAGTCGTCTACCGCCTGCCCCGGCACGACTGGGCGGAGGTGGACGGCCATCGCTTCCTGTACCGCACGGAGTGGCGCGCGCGCCTCATTCGCAGGGAGGTCGCGGTCTGGCGTCCGGAGATGATCGTCCACGAAGCGCTGCCACGCATGCGCGCGGGGCGGCTTCAGGCCCCCATTGAACACCGGTTCGCCACGTCCCTCTCCCTGCGCTCCGCCAAGGAGCACCGCTATGCGCTGCTCTGGGCGGTCATGGCGCTCGCGGAGGGTCGCAGGTCCAAGCCCGCGCTGCTCCAGCGCCCCGCGCATCTCATCCGGGACGGCCTGCTGCATGGAGCGCTGTGGCGCGGCGGGTGGACGGCGCTGAAGCTCGCATGGGTGGTGGCCGGCTACCACGCGGCCAAGTACCGCTACCTGCGCGACCTGCGACAGGGACGTCATCCGGAGCTGGTCCAGGCCTTCCAGGAGCGCCGCTACGGCGAGCTGTTCCAGCGGGTCCAGACCGTGGACCTCGCCCCCTGACGGAGGCAGCGACTCCAGCCGCGCCCGCGGTTGGAGCTCCGCATGCTGGACTTCTTGTCCTGCGACTCAGTCGTCGTGAATGTCTTCCTTTGGGACGTTGGTGTGCGTCGTCACCCACGACTGCTCCGCCGGTGACGTCCCCGTCGGACGGCCAGCCCACGAGCCGCCTGAGTGCCTGCGCGGTGGGCTTCCATCATTCCACTCCGGCCTCCCCTTGGATCGTCTACGCTGAAACCGATCCGGAAAGGTCGGTGCTCGTCCCATGCGTGGTGGTCGTGACCTCTCGCCAGTGCTCCTCGTCGGTGCCGGGACGGGCGAAGCCACGTGCGGCATCCTCTACCTGGCGAGCTACCTGCGGCGCGGCGGGATTGAAGCCTTCGTGCGGCTGTACGACGGGGACGAAACCGACGCGGAGGTGGTGCGCTCCTTCGAGAGCCTCGTCACCCGCGTGCGCCCCAAGCTGGTGGGCATCAGCCTGAAGTGGTTCCACCACGTGGACCGCGCGCTGCTCATCGCCCGCACCCTGCGCGAAATCGACCCCAGCATCCGCATCGTCGTGGGCGGCAACTCCGCGTCGTACTGGTGGCGGGAGTTGAGCACCGTGGACTGCATCGACCACATCGTGCTGGGCGACGGCGAGAAGCCCCTGCTGGCCATCTGCCAGGGCGACCCCACCCCTCCCAACTGCGTGAGCCGGAACGCTGAAGGAAAGCCCCGCAGGCTTCCGCTGGCGTACGTGCAGGGCGCCAACAACACCGAGGACATCTACTACTCGCACTTCAACGAGCTCTTCCTGAGCCAGATGGACCGCAACTCCTTCTCCGGCTGGGTCGCGCCCGGCAAGGGGTGCGGCGAGAACTGCCTCTACTGCGGCGGGGCCCGCGGCAACCAGAAGGCGGCCTTCGGGCGCGCGAAGCCGTTCCTGCGCTCCGAGGAGAGCGTGCGCCGCGACCATCAGGAGATCGCCGGCCGGACCTGGCAGATGCGCTACGACTTCGCCGGAAGCACGGCGGAGTTCCTGGGCAGCACCTGGGCCGGGGTCGACCTCTCGCGCCACTGCTGCACGTACTTCCTCTGGGGCGTCCCCAAGCTCGAACTCGTCGAAGCGCTGGCCCGGACGTTCCAACGCATCTACATGGTGCTCGACATCGGCTGTTTCTCCGAACAGCAGCGCCTGGAACAGATGGGCAAGGGGCTGCTCAAGCCCTGCGCGAAGGACCAGGAGCTGCTCGAAGTCATTGAAGCCTCCCGCCGCCATCCGAACCTGGAGATTGAAATCTCCGGCATCGGCGGCCTCCCCTTCGCGAGCCAGGCCACGCTCGCGGAAGAGGTCCGGCTGGTGGAGCGCATCATCGACCTCGACTGCGTGATTGGCTACCAGCGGCTGGAAGCCCAACCCGGAGCCCTGGTCACCGAACACCCCGCGCGGTTCGACATGGTGTCCGAAGCGCGCACGTTCACGGAGTTCCTCGACTACTTCGAGCGGCGCGAGCCCGGCGACGTGTCCGTGCCGATGATCCGCTTCAAGGACACCGCGCTCGAAGCGGCCGTGCAGCGCACCTCCGACCGCGTGGATGCCCTGGCGTGGAAGCACCGGGATGCCCGCAAGCACCTGGACATCAACGGACGCACGCGGCTTCTCAACACCGCCCCCTCCAAGCAGCAGTTCACGCTCGGGGACTGGTTGGGCGCCCACCGGGCCCCGGCCAAGGTGTCCCAGGAGCCCGTGACCGTGATGCGCTCGGTGGATGGCATCACCCTGAGCTGCGCCCCTTCCGTCAGCCCCCGCAAGTTCTCGGACCCGACGCTCGCGCAGGGCCAGGACGGGGCCATCCTGCTCGCCGCCCTGGCCACCTTCGAGCGCCCCACCACCGTCTCCAGCGCGGTGACGCAACTGGGCACGAAGGCGCGGCTGGATCCGCACTCCGCCCGGGAAGTCATCGACCATCTGGTGGAAGGCCGCTTCCTCCAGCCCGCGTAAGACACCGACGTCTATTTTCCAGCAACGCCCGCTCCCTCCAGGAGGAGGGCGTTGATGGACAGACACCCCGCCGTCCCCGGGCGCGGGGTGTGGTGCATGGCCACGACTCCATACGTTGGAGCCGCTTCTGCTCAGCGCAGAGCAAGGGGAACCATGCGCCTCCCGCCGCCGAGCCTTGCCTTGTGGTTGTGTCTGGTCATCGTGCAGGGATGTCGTACGCGCCCCGAGACCCCTCCTGCCCCAACGCCCGCCGCGAAGGTCGCCACGACCCGACCGCTCGACCAGGCGACAGCGGAAGCCCTCGACATCGAGTTCGGGCGTCCCCAGGCCACGGCCTGCAACTGCTTCGCCGCCGACCCCTCCGCCACGGATGGCGGAGCCTGTGCCACGCCGCGATTCGGCGCGTACCTGCTCGCACTGACGTGGGCGCCGAACTTCTGCTCGGGCCATCCGGACAAGGAGCAATGCCGGCAGCTCAAGGGGAGCTTCGCCGCGACACACCTCACGATTCATGGACTGTGGCCCCAGTTCACTGACGCGGAGGAGCAGCAGCAGCGATGCGCCTACCCGGCCTACTGCGGCGGCCTCTGCGAATGTCGGAGCCGCAATGCACCCTCGCACTGCTTCCCCGACCCCTCCACGATTCCAGACACCATGGGCACCTACGGCCCCGGATTCGTCACGGACAACTTCTTCCTCGCCAACCACGAGTGGCCCAAACACGGAAGCTGCACGGGGATGGATGCCAGGAGCTACTTCTCCAGCAGCATCGACGCCCTGCTGTCGCTCCCGGGCGACCAGGGGACACCCGCGCTGCTGCGCGACAACATCGGGGGCGGCGTGCCCCTGTCGGAGCTGCGCTCGGCGTTTGGTGCGGAGGACAGCGTGGCCTTCGGCTGCGACCCGCGCTGCAACCTCTCGGCGGTGACCGTGTGCTTCGGCGTGGGCGACCAGGGGCGCCCGACGACGCGCATCCCCTGCCCGAGGAACGTGACGGACAGCAGTAGCAACAGTTGCGTGGGAGATCCCCAGCGGCCCCGCTGCCCCACCGTGTCGCTCCAGGCCGTGTCGTCGGGCGGTGGCGG
>NZ_RAVZ01000377.1 GCF_003611635.1 Corallococcus terminator
GGCCAGGGCGCGTGCGCGTGCGTCGAGCTGTTCGCTCGCCGCTTCGTCGGAGAAGGCCTCGCGTGCCTCGGTGGCGCGCTCCAGCTCCTCCAGCCGGGCCCGGGCCTTCTCCCAGTCGATGACTCCCTCGCGCTTCGGCATCAGCTCGCCCCTCCGCCTTCAAGCTCCAGGCGCCGCCATTCCGCGCGCGCCACGTCCGCCAGGGCTCCCGCCCGTTCACCCTCCGCCAGCGGCACCAGCGCCTCCGGCGGCAACTTCCGACACAGCCCTTCGGCCTCCCGGTACGCCCGCGCGGCGGCGGAGGACTGGTCCTGCCGGCGCAGCACATGGCCCAGCAGCAGGTGCCCCACGGCGAGCCCCGGCTCCAGGTAGAGCGCCTGCCGGGCGGACTTCTCCGCGTCGGGCAGCCGCGCCTGTCCCAGCAGCAGCAGCGCCTCCAGATACCGCAGACCGGCGACCAGCGGGTGACGAACCAGGGCCTCTCCGCACGCGAACACCGCCGCGCGGGGCTCCAGGTTGGCCAGCGTGCGCACTGCTTCCAAAGCCTGGTCCGGGTCGACCGCTTGAGCGCCCGCCCGCTTGGAGGCCTCGCGCCAGTCCCCGCGAGCCAGGGCCTGCCGCACGCCTTCGCGCGCCTCCACGCTCAGCTCGAAACGGGCGGCGGGTTTCGGCGCGGAGGCCACCGGCCGGAGCGGGACCGCTGCTTGCGTGGCGCGTGCCTCGAAGGTGTTGGAGACCGGGAAGGACCCGGAGGCCTCGCCCGAATCGAAGCGGGCGCTATCGAAGGAACCCGCCGCTTGATCCGGAGCGAAGTGCGCGCCCCCGAACGACCCCGAGGCCTCCCCCAAAACCGCACCCGAAGCGAAGCGGGACGCGTCGAAGGAATCCGATGCCGGAGCTGAAGTGAAGCGGCCACCCTCGAACGAATCTGACGGTCGTGAAACCGGACCTGAAGCGAAGCGGGACGCGTCGAAGGAGCCCGACGACGGTCCCGATGCCGGAGCGAAGCGGGCGGCGTCGGCCGAAGTACCCGAGCGTCCCGGGGTGAAGGGCGTGCCGTCCGCGCGCAGGGGCGCCAGGGGCTGGAGGGGAACGAAGTGCGTGGCGTGTCCGGCGAGCGGCTTGCGATACAGCACGCCCCAGTCGGTGAGCACGGCCTCGAAGGGGGCGTAGTCGCCCAGCGGCGGGTCGGAGGGGCCGGAGAACAGATAGCCCCCGTCGTCCAGGGCGGCGAAGAGGCGGCGCGCCACGCCTTCGATGGTGGCGTGGTTGAAGTAGATGAGGACGTTGCGGCAGAAGATGACGTCCAACTGCCAGATGCCGCTCTCTGCGGAGGGCCACGTCTCCAACGCGAGGTTGAGGTAGCCCAGCCGCACGTGGCGCTTCACGTCCGGGTTGAGCAGGTAGTGGCGGCCCTCCTGCTTGAGGTGGGCGCGCATGCGGTCCGCGGAAGGGCCGCGCAGGGACCAGTCGGTGTAGCGACCCTCGCGGGCGCGGGCGAGCGCCGTGCGCGACACGTCCGTGGCGTGCACGGTCATGTGGTCTTCCCAGCCCTCGGACATCAGCAGCGCGGTGATGGAGTAGGGCTCCTCGCCGGAGGAGCAGGCCGCGCTCCACGCGCGCAGCAGGTGCTCCGGGCCCCGGCGTTCGCGCAGCTCGGGCAGCACCACGCGGCGCAGGTGATCGAAGTGCTCGTGGGTGCGGAAGAAGTACGTCTCACCGATGGTGAGTTCAGTGAGCAGGTCGTCCAGCAGCGCGTTGTTCACGGCGAGCTGATGCCGGTAGGCCTCCACGTCCGTCAGGTTCGCGCGGGCCATGGCGCGCTGGATGCCTTCCTCGGCGGCGGCCAGACAACTGGGCGCGGCGAGCCCCGCGCGCTCCTCCACCAGGGCGAGCACTTCCCTGAAGCCATACGACAGGATGCCGCCAATCAAGCGGTCTCCGGCCGGGCTCCGAGCGCGGTGTCCAGTTGCAGCGCCTCTGCCTCGGAGAGGAAGGAGCGCAGGTCGTGCACGAGCACCAGCCCGTCGGGCAGCTTCGCGGCGCCGGCCACGTACCCCACGCCGGGCAGCTCCCCGGGGGACGCGTCCCATTCGTCGGAGGCGATGACGCGCAGGCCTTCCGCGCGGTCCACCCGCAGCGCCACCGGGCGTTGGCCGGTGGTGGCGATGATGAAGTGGTCCATGGGGGACAGGGGGCGTGCGGGGTGGCGGAACCTGCGTCGCAGGTCCAGCACGGCGATGAGCTCCCCGCGCAGGTTGAGCAGTCCCTCCACCACGTCAGGCGCCTGGGGCAGGTGCGTGAGGCGGGCGGCGCGCACCAGCTCGCGCACGTCCTGCACGGGCAGGCCGTAGCGCTGCCGCTCCAGGGTGAACAGCAGGACTTCCTGTGGGCGGGCCTCCGAGGTGGGATTCATGGATGCGCGTGGCACGCTACAGGACGTGGAGCCCCCTGGGGATTCAGGATGTTGCCCCGTCTTCTAGAAAACGCTCCGGGTGAAGGGAGCGCTGCGTCCCCGGAGGAACGCCCGGCGAGCGGCCATGAATCCCGGAAGGGAAACTCTTTTTCGCCTGGACCGTACCGTCGGAGCAGTCGCCAGCCGGCACGAGGCCGGGCATCGTGAGGACCATGGTTCGGCACGTCATCGTCGTGGGCGCAGGGCCGGGAGGGCTGTCGGTCGCCATCAACCTGGCCGGGCAGGGCTTCCAGGTCACCGTGGTGGAGAAGGACGCGGTGCCGGGCGGCCGGATGAAGGGACTCACGCTGGGTGAGGATGGCGAGTACGCGGTGGACACCGGCCCGTCCATCCTCCAACTGCCCGGCGTGCTGGAGCAGATCTTCCGGCGCTCGGGCAAGCGGCTTGCGGACTACGTCACGCTCAGCCCGGTGGATCCGAACACGCGCGTGCACTTCTGGGACGGCACGCACCTGGACACGCGGCGCGACGTGGAGCGGATGGGGCAGGAGCTGGAGAAGTTCGGCGCGGGCAAGGGCGATGCGCTGAAGGGCTGGATGGAGGATGGGCGGGAGAAGTACGCGCTCGCGTACGAGAAGTTCATCTGCACGAACGCGGGGAGCCTGGGCTACTACGCGCCCTGGCGGCTGGCCCCCACGCTGCGCTTCAAGCCGTGGCAGACGCTCTACAAGCAGTTGGATTCGTTCTTCCACGACGACCGGATGACATACGCGCTGGCGTACCCGTCCAAGTACCTGGGCCTGCACCCGACGACGTGCTCGTCGGTGTTCAGCGTGATTCCCTTCATCGAGCTGGCCTTCGGCGTGTGGCACGTGCAGGGCGGCTTCCGAGCGCTGGCGCGCGGGATGATGAAGTGTGCCCAGGACCTGGGCGTCACCTTCCGCATGGGCACGCCGGTGGAGCGCGTGCGCGTGGAGGCGGGGCGCGCGGTGGGCGTGAAGCTCGCGGGCGGCGAGGTGTTGGACGCGGACGCGGTGGTGGTGAACGCGGACCTGGCGTACGCGGCGCAGAAGCTGCTGGCCCCGGAGGCGCGTGAAGGTGGGAGGCTGACGGACGCGGCGCTGGAGCGGGCGAAGTATTCGTGCAGCACGTTCATGGCGTACTACGGGCTGGACACGACGTACGCGGACCTGCCGCACCACCTCATCTACCTGTCGGAGAGTGCGCGGCGCACGGACCGGGACGCGCTGGAGGACCGGTCGGTGGACGTGGACGACCCGCCCTTCTACGTGTGCAACCCGGGTGTGTCGGACACGACGGGGACGGGGGCGCCGAAGGGGCACTCGACGTTGTACGTGCTCGTGCCCACGCCCAACACGGCGCGGCCGGTGGACTGGGCGAAGACGGAAGCGACGTTGCGCGAGCGCATCCCGAAGATGCTGGAGAAGGTGGGCATCAAGAACGTGCGCGAGCACGTGAAGGCGGAGCGCTACTTCACGGCGGAGACGTGGCGGGACGACTTCAACGTGTTCCGGGGCGCGGTGTTCAACCTGTCGCACACGTGGCTGCAACTGGGCCCGCTGCGGCCCCGCGTGAAGAACGCGCAGGTGGAGGGCCTGTACTTCGTGGGCGGCGGCACGCACCCGGGAAGCGGGCTGCTCACCATCATGGAGAGCGCGAACATCGCGGCGGACTACCTGACGCGCGAGGCAGGGAAGGGCGCGCTGCCGGGCTGGCCCTACGTGCCGCCGCTGGAGGACGACGCGAAGCCGGCGCCCCAGGCCCTCGCGGGCTGAAGCGCCGGGTGTCTGTCTTTGTTCCGGAGTCCCGGTGTGCGTCAGGAGGCGCCGGGGCGGCAACTGACCTCGACGAGGATGCCGCCCGGAGCGCGGCAGTAGACGAGGGTGCCCCGGTTGTTGCGGATGACATCGGAGACCTCCAGCCCGTCGGCCTTCACGCGCTCCTGGAAGGCGAGCACGGGGGCTTCGGAGTCCTGGAGGAAGCCGACGTGGAAGTCCTCCGGGAAGGTGTCCGTGTCGCGCTTGCGGCGCTGGAGGATGAGCACGAAGCCATCCGGTCCGGACAGCATGGCGATGGCGGGCGAGTCGTGGTTCTTCGCGTGCGACGTGAAGTCGCAGTAGCGCGTGAAGAAGCGGGCGGTGGCCTGGACGTCGGGGACCTGCAGGTCGAGGTGATTCAGTTTCATGGCGAGCCTCGCGAAGGCACACGTGTGCCGTCAGAGGGCCGAGGGTTCTTCCTCCCGAGGGAGGTCGAACAAGTGCTTCCACCGTGGAAGTGACCGGGGCTCACCGAACCGGTCCGCCGTTTTTCGACCGACGCGGAGGCTAACGGGCCCTGTGCGTGCAGGGCAAGGCCCTGCTCAGGACACGTACCGTGTCGCCAACTGCGACACCTGCCCCGTGGCCTGCTCTACCGCGGTCGCCGCTTCCTGCGTGGTGCCCAGTTGGCGCAGCGTGGCGGCCATCAGCTCGTCCATCTCACTGACCGCGCTGAAGAGCTGATCCACGCCCGCGTGCTGCTGGGCCACGGCCTCGGCGATCTGCCGCACCGCGGACGCGGACTCCTGGGACAGGGAGATGAGCTCGCGCAGCCGCTCGCCGCTCTTGCGCAGCGGCACCAGCGCGGCCTCCACGCCCTGGGCGCTCTTGTCCGCCGTCGCCACCGCTTCGCCCGTGGCCGTCTCCATGCCCTCCAGCAGTCCGCGCACCTGGCCCGTCGCCTTGATGGACTGGTCCGCCAGTTCGCGCATCTGCCGCGCCACCACCGCGAAGCCCCGGCCCTGTTCGCCCGCGCGGCTCGCTTCGATGGCCGCGTTGATGGCCAGCATGTGCGACTGGTCCCCCAGCGACTTCACCACCTCCGACACCCGGCCCACCTCGCGCGCCCGCGTGCCCAGGTCGCTCACCTGTTGGTGCAGGCCGTTCGTGAGGTCCAGGATGTCCGCGAGCCCCTTCTCCGTGCCCGCCAGCGACTCCTCGCCCAGCCGGCCCATCGCCGCGGCGCGCTCCGCCACCTCCAGGATGTTCCCCGCGCGGCTCGCCGCGAGCTTCGACGTCTGTTGGATCTCCTGCGCCGTGGTGCGCGCCTGGTGGATGGCCACCGCCTGCCGCGACATCGTGCGGTTCTGCTGGTCGCTCGCCTCGGTCAGCCGCGTGCCCGCCTGTGCCAGGTGCCCCGCCGACGAGCGCAGCGACCGGGGCAGCTCCTGCAACTGTTCGTAGAGCAGCCACGTGCGCGCGGACAGGTCGCCCAACTCGTCCGTGGACACCCACTGCGGCGGCGACGCGCGGCCCTCCACCAGCGCATCCAGGGACGCGCCAATCGCCTTCGCTCCCTGCGCCAGCCGGCGCGCCGCCCAGGCCGCGGTGAAGATGGCGCCCAGCGCCGCGAACCCACCCAGCAGCGCCACCGGCGTCGTCAGGTCCTCCTGCAACGGCACGATGCGCGCGCGCACCCGCGCCGCGCCCCGGTAGTCGCCCGACAGCTCCAGGTCATCCGCCAGCCCGTTGAGGTTCTTCTCCAGCCGCAACTGCAACGTGGCGATGCTGGTGATGCAGGTGATGAGCAGCGCGGACACGACGATGGCCGGCAGGAACCAGCTCTGCCGGGGCAGGAACATCCCTACCCCCGCGGGGCGTTCGTGCGGCGCGCGGCGGAACGCCTCCAGCGTCACCGCCGCCAGCGTCCGCTCATAGAGCATGTACATGAGCGGCGCGCTGAAGAGGCCCGCGCTCATCGCCACCGCCACGCCCACCAGGATGACGCGCGGCGGACGGTCCAACGCCAGACCGATGGCGCCGTTGAAGAAGATGCCGCCCAGGAACCAGCCCGCCTGCGCCTCCACGAACGTCAGGATGCCCGGCAGCCGCAACAGCCGGCGCAGCCGCTGCGGCGCGTTGCCCGGCGCTTCATGCAGCGCATGCCGCAACAGCGCGCCCACCGCGCCAATGGGCACGACCAGCGCCAGCCCGCCAATGACGATGGGCGTGACGACGCCCAGCACGAAGCCCAGCGAACCCGAATCCACGTCCAACAACTGCATGTCGACGTAGATGGCGGGCGCCACCGCCACGGTCACGACGAGCGTTCGCAGCATCAGCAGCTTGAAGAGCAGCGCTTCCGCGGTCGGGGTCGTGGGTTGATTCATCGGGAGGATGATCCAGGGGAAGCATCAGCCTGAGGGCGAAGAGCGGGTGCGTCAACGACACTGCTTCTTCTTGTGCCAGAGACTCCCCGGTCTCCGGGGAACACAGGGACGCGACGGGTAGGCTGGGCGGGGAGCGTGTCGGTGCTCGTCCTTGAGGGCTGTCGGTTGCTCGACACCGCCGCCTGCTCTGGCCGGGCGGATCATCGCGAGGAGGGCAGCCGAGCGGACGGGCCATCGGCGCCTGCCGGCCGCCTGCGTCATGCACACGTTGTCTTCACCAACGATTCACACAACGAAGCAGGAGGACGCCATGGGCGAGTGGACCGACAAGGCCAAGGGCAAGGTGAAGGAAACCGTGGGTGTCGCGACCGGCGACCGTTCGCTGGAGGCCGAAGGCAAGGCCGACACGATCAAGGGCAAGGTGAAGGGCGTGGTCGAGGACATCAAGCACGCCATCAAGGACAAGAAGGAAGAGCGCGAGGAAGTGCGTCGCGGTGACGCGGATCCGTATCAGCGCTAGTTCCTGGTGAAGTCAGGCGTCGAACCGTTCGGGCCGCGAAAAGCCATCGTGCTTCTTCGTGGCCCGAGCTGTTTCAGGTGACGGGCTGCTGCTTCAGTTGCGCATCTTCTCGCAGGGACACGCGACCTCGAGAAAGGTGGTGGACTTGCCGCTGACCATCACCCAGAGGCAGCGCAGCACACAGGCTGTGCCGAACTCCCGGTAGATGAGCCCCAGGTTGGCAACCACCTCACGACCCGTGATGACCCCGCGCATGTCCCGCTCCCTTGCTTCCTGCCGTCCAACCCGCCGCCCATGGCAAGGCGTCTTGCCGAGCGGAGGTCTTTGCAAAGGGCTGGCCGCGCGTCGCGAGGGGCTTCCCCGCGACAGTGTTCAACACTGGACGTTCCAAGGGTTTGAATCCGCGACCTCGGTCGCACGCCTGCCCGCGTCACGGTGCACGAAACGGATCGGCGCCCTGAAAACGTTACAGCGGACAGCGTCGGGCGGGTGACGCGCGCGTCGTCCTGTTGCCTGGGACGGCCGGGCACCGGGGCCCCGTTGCCTGGTCGCGGGAGTGGCGTCCCTGGGATACAGGTGGCACATCCACCGACCGGCCTGAATGTATGTGCATGAGGCTGCGCGTGAGGCGGAGCCCGTGACGCCGTGCACCGACGTCCTGCCCGAGCGCGTGAGTGGAATGCCGCCCCGCCCCGGACGTCCGCGCCGCCAGGTCGTGGAAGGAGGGAGCCGAGATGAGAACGAATGTGACTTCCCGACGGGGTCTGCCCTTGTTGCCGGAGGGCCTGCCCCGGCCCCTGCGGGGGTTGAAGCGGTTGGTGGTGGGGATGGACTTCTCCCTGCAGTCGGAGTTCGCGCTGGCCCGCGCGCTGAGGCTTCCGCTGGCGCAGGGGGCTTCCGTCAGCGTGCTGCACGTGAGCCCACCGTTGGATGGCCACAACGGCCCCGACGGCACGGTGGCCGGGGAGCGCTGTCTGCGCCGGTCGGTGGCATCCGCGTGTCGCCGGCTGCGACAGCGGCCGGACGTGGACGTGCGCGAGGAGCTGCGCGTCGGGGATGTGTCGAACGTCGCGGCGGAGCTGGCCAAGGACCAGGGCACGGAGATGCTGGTGGTGGGCCGGCCGCCCCCGAAATACCCGGTGGTGCCGCTGCCCGACACGTCCACGGTGCTGCGCCTGGTGCGCGAGGTGGACGCCTCCGTGCTGGTGGTGGCGCCGCACCCGGGCCGCGTGTACCACCGGCCCCTCGTCGCGGTGAGCTTCTCGCGTGAGTCGCGGCGGGCGTTGGAGCTGACCATGCGCCTGTGCCCGGCCTCGACGCCCATCGAGGTGCTGCACGTGATGGACACGCGCGAGGAGGAAGCCGTGCTGCGGCGCCAGGACGCGCCGTTGGAGCAGTGGCTGCGGTTGCGCCAGGAGCGTGAGAACACGGCACGGGAGGCCCTCTGGCGCTTCCTCGCGCCGTACCGGGAGACCGGCCGTGAGCTGGGTATCCGCGTGCGCACCGGCGACCCGGAGGAGGGCATCCTGGCGGAGGCTCTCGAGCGCGACTCCGACCTGCTGACCCTGGGCATGTCCTCGGCGCGGCCAAGCTCGCCGCTGACGGAAGGGGTGCTGGGACACTCGCGCTGCGACGTGCTCATCTCAAGGCACGTCGCAGCGCGAGTGTCCCAGCACCCCTTCCGTCAGCGGCGAGC
>NZ_RAVZ01000378.1 GCF_003611635.1 Corallococcus terminator
GCTGTCGCTGGTGTACGCGGTGGGAGGTGACACGTGAGCGGTGGGGCGCGCGGGCAGGACGCGGTGCGGGCGGCGTGGATCCGTTCGGAGTCGCGCGGAGGACTCCGCGTCCTGGGCGCGATGGGCCTCACAGCGGCCCTGCTGTCCGCGGGATGCGCGAGGCCGAGCGAGGACCGCGCGGTGCGTGACACGCGCATCGGGCAGGCCGAGGGCGAAGCGTTGACGGTGGAGGTGGAGGGCGGGCTCGCGTCGGTGCGGACGCTGGGGTCGGGCACGCTGGAGCTGTGGGGGCAGGCGCCGGTGTTCACGGTGCGCGTCGCCGCCGATGCGCAGGCGCGAGCGGATTGGCTGCTCACGGTGCACAACGCGATGCCGGACGCGGCGCTGGAGGCGGTGGACGAAGCCGGCGCGCCTCTCGTCGTGGAAGCGCTGCCGGACGCGCACCCGACGGTGAAGGCGTGGCGGGTGGCGTTGCGGCCGGGGACGATGGCGAGGCTGACGGTGGCGCCGCCGGACTGGGACTCGCGGGAGCCGTTCCGGTTCGCGGCGTTGGCGGACGTGCAGGAGGCGCTGTCGAAGGTCGGGGACATCTACACGCGGCTGAACGAGGACCCCACGCTGCGCTTCATCTTCTTCGCGGGCGATTTGACGGAGTACGGGACGCGCGAGCAGTTGGAGGAGTTCCAGCAGCGGTTGGAGGCGGGGTCACGCATCCCGTTGTTCGCGACGCTGGGCAACCACGAGACGTTCACGGACGACGCGCGCGAGTACCAGCGGCTCGTGGGGCGTGCGAGCCAGCACTTCACCTTCCGGGGGGCGCACTTCAGCCTGTTGGATTCCGGCAGCAGCACGGTGGATCCGCTGGTGGAGCAGCACTTCGACGGGTGGTTGGAGGAGGCGCGCGACGCGGTGCACGTGGTGGCGATGCACATCCCGCCGTTGGATCCGATTGGCGTCCGAGGCGGAGGGTTCGCCATCCGGGGCGAGGCTGCCGGGCTGGTGGGGAAGATGGCGCGAGCGGGGGTGGACCTGACGCTCTACGGGCACATCCATTCCTACTATTCGTATTCGAACGCGGGCATCCCGGCGTTCATCTCCGGAGGGGGCGGGGCAATCCCGGAAGCCTTCGACGGGGTGGGCCGGCACTTCCTGGCGGTGGACGTGGATCCGTCGCTGGGGGTGCGGGACGTGGCGTTGGTGCGGGTGGACTGATCCGCGAGGGGTCCTTGACGAAGCGCGCGGGGCCGAGTTTCCGGGCTGTTGGACGACCCCCTTGAAAGGACACTGAACATCTGGGCAGATAGGTGGCCTCAACGCCTTGTGAGGAGGCCTGCCCATGTTCGATTCCCCCGAGAACGATTCCATCTCCCCCGCGCTGCGCGGGTTGCTCGAGCTGTTCGCCACCGACCTGGCCGACGTGAAGTTCCCGGACGTGGACACGGAGGTGCTGGGCGAGGCCGCGGTGCAGGTGCGCCAGAAGGCGGATGCGGTGGCGCGGGCGCAGGCTGCGCTGGACGCGGCGAGGCAGGTGCTGAACGAGAGCCAGGAGTCGCTGCTCCAGAAGGGGCAGCGGGCGCTGGCGTACGCGAAGGTGTTCGCGGAGGACGACGCGGAGCTGGGGGCGAAGCTGGAGGCCATCCACCTGCCGCGTCCGACGCGCAAGGCGGGCCGGTCCGAAGGGCCGCAGGCCACGGTTGAACCGGTGGGCATGGCCCCGGGCTCCGAGGAGAACGCCCCGCGCCGTCGCGGCCGTCCCCCCAAGGTGCGCCCGGTGGCCGGTGGCTCGCTGTTCACCGAAGGCGGCAACACCCCGGAGTCCCTGGCCAACGCGCAGGACGACGCGGCCTCGGGCCTGCCGTCGTAGGACGAAACGAAACCGCGTGCCCCTGGCCAGGCGCCGGGAGCACGCGGTCCGTGTGTCACCACCCGCTCGAAGCTAGTTCTTCGGGAACGCGGTCCAGCCGGCCAGCCAGTTGGTGGTGCCCACCGCGCCGACGAAGCGCGCGCTGGTGTCAAAGCCCGCGCCGGGCGTGGCCGCGTTGTCCGGGTTGAGCGCCGGGGAACCCGCCGCCGGGGTGAAGTCCGGGGCCTCCAGGTTCAGCGCCGCCGTGAGCTGGGGATTCGCGACCTTGTTGTTCAGGCCCACCGCCAGCACCTTCTCCGCCTCCACGAACTTGCTCACGTCCGGGTCGGTGACCGCGCCCGACGCGTCCTTCTTCGGGTTCGGCGCGTTCGGGATGGCCAGCGTGTCGCCCTTGTTGCTCCAGAAGAGCGTGCTCTGCAGCGACAGCTCCGGGGTGGCCGCGTTCCACAGCGCCGCGGAGGCCGTGCCGTCCACGTCGATGGCCAGGTCCGCGAAGTTCGCGACGATGATGTTGCGCAAGAGGCCGCCCGCGCCCGTGTTGAAGACCAGGCCTTCCTGCGCGGGCGCCGTGCCCGCCGGACGCCCGGAGCCGATGAACGTCGCGTTCCAGATCTCCGGCACCGTGTGCGGCTGCGCGCCGTTGTCGTTCTTGTTGCCGGAGGCCTCGATGCCCCGGTTGCCCACCGTCGCGTTCTGCTGGACCACCAGGAACTGCACCTTGCCGCGCCAGCCCAGGTCGAAGTCCAGGCCGTCATCGTCCGTCTGCGTGATGACCACGTGCTTCAGGCCCGCCGTGCCGCCGAACATCTCCACGCCGTCGTCGGCGCCCTTGTGCACCTGCACGTAGTCGATGTCCGTCGCCGTGCCGCAACCGCCCACCGTCAGGCCGTTGAGCTCGTTGTCCTCGGCCAGCTCGTAGCCCGCGAACTCGATGCGCGCGTACTTCAGCGAGCCGCAGTTGTGGGCGTCATCCGTGCCGCCGTACTTCGTCTTCACGTCGCCGCTCGTCGCGAAGAAGCCCTCGACGGTGTTCTCGCCGCCGGCCACGTTGATGCGCGCCTTGCCCAGCAGCACCACGCCGCCCCAGTCGCCGGCCGTGCGCGTGCCAGCCGCCTGCGCGCTGGTGAAGACGATGGGCTTCTCCGCCGTGCCCACCGCGTTGAGCTTCGCCTCACGGGTGACGACCAGCGCGCTGCCCTGATCGCCCAGCACCGTGACGCCCGCCTCGATGGTCAGCGTGCCCTTCTCCACGAACACGTAGTTCTTCAGCGTGTACGTGGTGCCCGCCTTCCACGTCGTGTCCTCGGTGATGTTCGCGCTCACATCCTGCGCGGTGGACTGCGGATCTCCGCCGTCCGGCTTGTTGTCGGTGTCCTTGTCGTCTCCGCAGGCGGGCAGCAGCGTGAGGCTGGAGAGGGCGAGGACGGATGCAAACAGGCGCTTCATGGGTGACGTCCTTTCGGGAGGAAATGGGAGCTACAGGGCCCAGCCGAGCGCGGCGGTGAACGCCATGCCGGGCTTGTACGTCTGCACCGTCACGTCCCCCTGGCGCAGGGTGACGGACGCGTTGAGGAGGTTCGCGGCGGTCAGCTTCAACTGCGTCGCGCCCAGCTTCTGGGTGAGGGTGATGTCCACGCGGTGGAAGGGCCGCTCGTACACGTCCGGCAGGCCCTGCACGCCGACCTCGCTGATGCGCTGGCCGTACACGTTGTAGAGGACCGCGAATTCGGTGCCGCTCTCCGGCCGCTCGTAGCCCACGTTGACGTTGATGACGTAGGGCGACTGGCCCTGGAGCGGACGGTCCTTGTTCGTCTGCGCGCCCACCACCGCGGAGTCACCCAGGTCCACCTGCGACTGGATGAGCGTGAGGTTCGCGCCCACGCGCACCGGGCGCAGGGACGGGCTGAAGCGGGCCAGGGACGTGCGCGCTTCCAACTCCAGGCCGTAGCTGTCCGCGCCCGCGGCGTTCTCGAAGCCCAGGTCTCCGCTGTCCGGGTTGCGGATGACGCGCTCGATGGGGTCCTGGAAGCGCTTGTAGAAGGCGCTCGCGGCGAGCACGTCGTTCTCCTCGACGAACCACTCCACGCGCGCGTCCACGTTGTGGATGCGCGTCTCCAGCAGGTCGGGGTTGCCGGACACGTTCCGGCGGCGCACGAAGTCGAAGAAGATGAAGGGCGCCAGCTCCCGGAACGTGGGCCGCGCCAGCGTGTAGCTGTAGCCCGCGCGCAGGTTCACCTTCTCGGACAGCGCGTAGATGGCGTTGAACGACGGCAGCACATCCAGGTAGCGCTGGTCCGTGCCGCCCTCGCCCTCCACGCCGGTGAAGGGGTCCTTCAGCGTGAGGTTCTGCCGGGAAGCCTCCAGGCGCACGCCGCCCACGAGGCGCAGCGGCTCCACGGGCTTGTAGTCCGCGGACACGTAGCCGGCGTAGATGCCCAGGAAGGCGTTGTAGGCGTCGTCCGCGCGGGTCGTCTCGCGCACGGTGATGGAGGTGCCCACGTTCTCCGGCGAGAAGAGCTGTTCGGGGGACTGGGTGCGGTCCACCGGCGTGTCGTTGAGCAGGTAGCGGAAGCGGCGCGCGTTGAAGTCTCGGAAGGAGACCTGCGTCAGGCCGCCCACCTTCACGCGCAGGTCGGAAGAGAAGGGCAGGGTGAGGTTGACGCTGCCTCCGGTGGACGTCTCTCCCAGTTCGGCGAAGAAGCGCTCGCCGCTGTTGGGCTGGTTGGGGAAGGACAACTGCGCGTCGGGGTTGTTCAGGCTGGCGCTGTAGAGCGTGTCGCGCGTGTCGGGTTCGTCGCGGTCCACGCGGGAGACGTTGGCCTGCCAGTCCAGCTCCGAGTCGCCCAGCAGCCCCAGGCGGTGGAAGCCGCGCAACTGGGTGAAGGACAGCGCGCGGGTGATGAACTGGAGGCGGGTGCTGGCGTAGGAGTCGCCGCGAACGTTGTTGTTGCCGTTGGCGGAGTACGTGCGCGTGTCGGTGCCGCGCGTGTAGAGGCTGAAGAAGGTCAGCTCGTTGTCGCGGTCGAACTGGTAGCCCACGCTGGCAAGTCCACTGAGGTTCGCGGTGGAGAAGCCCTGCGTGGTGCGCGCGACGTCCTGGGGGATGAGCGAACCGGACTCGTCGCGGGACGCGCGGGCGAAGTCGCCCGTCTGCACGCCGTCGCGGTGGCCGTAGTTCACGGTTGCCAGGTAGCCCAGCCGCTGATTGCCGAAGCGCAGCGTGTCGCCCAGCGACGCACCCAGGCCCAGGTTGGGCACGGCGCGCGTGGTGCGCTTCTCCCAGACGTTGGTGAAGCTCTCCCACTGGCCTTCCAACTGCTGCGCTGACTCTCCACCCGCGCCCAGGCGGTGGTCGCGGGGCAGCTCGGACGGCAGGCCGCGGCTGGAATCGGCGAAGCCCAGCGCTTCACCGAAGCCGCCCTGTGCCTGCGAGTTGCGCTCGCGGAAGGTCGTCACGGTGTCGCCGCCCAGGGTGAGGCGCGGCTTGAACTCGAACTGTGACGGGTAGGTGTTGGTCTCGATGAGGAGCGTGCCGCCGCCGAAGGTGCCCGGCAGGTCCGGCGTGTAGCTCTTCACCACGTTGAGGTTCGCGAGCAGGCTCGTGGGGAACAGGTCCAGCGGCACGCTGGGCTCGTCCGGCTCCGGGCTGGGCAGGAGCGCGCCGTTGAGCAGCGTGGTGGCGTACCGGCCGCCCAGGCCGCGCAGCAGGACGTACTTGCCGTCCACCACGGTGGCGCTGACCACGCGCTTCACCGCGTCACCGGCGCTGGAGTCCGGCGTGCGGGCAATTTCCTGCGCGCTGATGGCGTCGGAGACGGCGGCGGCCTTCTTGCGGTCCTGGAGCAGGGCGCCCTCGGCGCGGCGGTCGGAGCGGGCTTCGACGACGACTTCCTGCACCGCGCCCACGTCCGCGCTGAGCGCGACGTCCAGCTTCGTGGCCTTGCCCTGGGTGACGATGACGCCGGTGATGCGGCGGCCCTGGTACACGTCGTAGAAGGCGCGCAGGTCGTACTTGCCCGGCGGAAGCGCGAGCCGGTAGTTGCCGTCCAGGTCGGTGAGGGCCTGCTTCTGGGAGCCCGTCACCACCTTCACGGTGGCTTCGATGAGGCCCTCGCCGTTGGCCTCGTCCGTGAGGCGGCCGTAGATGCCGGTGAAGCCAGGGGGCGGCGCGGCGGACTCCGCGAGGGCTTCATCGCCCATCGCGGCTTCGTCGGACGCGGTGGCTGCGGACGGATCCGCCTCGGTGCCGGACTGCGCGGCGGCCGGAGCGGAAGGATCCACGGGCTGCGCGGCCTGCGCGGAAGCGACAGCCCCGGGCTGTGTGGACTCAGGGCTCACGGACGCCGGATTCGCGGCGCTCCCGGGCTGGGTCCCCAGCGAAGGCGCGGGACTCGTCGGCAGTGCCCCGTCCGGCTGTGACGCGGCGGATCCACCCGGAGTTCCCGGCGGAGACGCAATCTCCCCGGCGGGCTGCGTGCCGGGCGTGGCGGAGGGAGAGGGCGCAAGAGGGGCTGTCGGCTCGGCGCCGGGGGCCTGCGCGAAGGCAGGCTGGGTGATGAGCACGAGTGACGCCACGAGGGCGCGCACGAAGTTCGAACGAGACAACACGGCTCTCCTTGCCGACAGCGACGCGCAATCAACGCGACGCCCGTGGCATTGGGATGAAGGGTTTGTGACGTCTCTGGCGGGGAACGGAAAACTTGGTGTCACGGACCGCGCGCGGCTCGCACCGCGCGCGGGACACCCGCTGCACGACTCAGTCCGCGAGTCGCTCTGGCAGCACGGCGACGGTGATGTTTCCACCCCGCGCCAGGTCCAGCACTTCCATGGCACTGCCGTACGGCACCGCGTCGCTCGCGTCGAAGAAGACGATCTTGTCCGCTCGCGCGTTGAGCATGCGCCGCAGGCGCTCCACCACCTGGTCGCGCGGCACTTCCTCGCGGTTGATGCGCAACGTGCCGGCCTTGTCCACCGTGAGCACCACGGGCGGCTTCGCGTCTGGCGGCGGGGGCGGTGTGTCCTGCGTCTTGTCCGCCTTCGCCGGCACGTTCATCCACAGGTGCTTGGTCATCAGCGGCGTGACGACCATGAAGATGATGAGGAGGACCAACACCACGTCCACCAGGGGCGTCACGTTCATCGTGGGGCGGATGCCGCCCTTGCTGCCACCGACGTCGAAAGCCATGGCGCGTGCCTCCCCTTACTTCTTCTGCCGGTCGATGACCTGCAGGCTGATGCCCGGGAAACCAATGTCCTGCATCGCCTTGAACACGCTTCTCACCTGCACGTACGCCACGCCCCGGTCCGCCTTGAGCACCACGGGCGCGTCCGGCTTCGCCTGGCGCAGCGTCTTCAGCTCCACCACCAGCGCGTCCCGCGTCAGCTCCTTGCGGTCCAGGAAGAACGACCCGTTCGCCGCGAGGCTCACCGTCGTGGGCTCCAGGTTCTTGTTCTCCGGATCCGGATTCGTCGCGACGGGCAGCTCCACCGCCGCGCCCGCCTCCAGTTGCGGCGTGACGACCATGAAGATGATCAGGAGGACGAGCACCACGTCCACCAGCGGCGTCACGTTCATCTCCGGGGTGATGCTCCTACGCGTGGCCGACATCGGTGGCCTCGGCGCGGGTGGAGACGACATCCGCGCTGCTCGCGTGCGGCGCGTGGGCGGCCACCGCGCGCTTGTCGCCGGACATGTCCTCCAGGTGGTCCAGGAACTCGCCGCGCGCCTGCTCCAGGGAGAGCAAGAGCGCGTCCGCGCGGGTGGACAGGAAGTTGAACATCAGCACCGCGGGGATGGCGACGAGCAGGCCCAGCGCGGTGACGACCAGCGCCTCCGCGATGCCGGCGGACACCGCGCCCAGGCCGCCGGAGCCCTCCTTCGCGATGCCGGCGAAGGCCTCGATGATGCCCACCACCGTGCCCAGCAGGCCGACGAACGGCGCCACCGAACCCACCGTGGCCAGCACCGACATGCCCCGGCGCACGTCCGCGGTGATGCGCTCGTTGATGCGCACCAGGTCGCGGCGCGTGAGCTCCACCGCGCCCAGCTTGCCGGCGGGCGCGCGGGACTTGGACAGGAACGTCTTCATGCCGCCGCCCAGCATCATCGCCAGGTGGCTGCTCTTGTTGCCTTCGGCCTCCTTCACCAGCGCGTCGTGCTGCTGCTGCGCGAGGAGCGGACCGGCGCGGCCGGCGAACTTGCGGGACGCGGCGCGCGAGCGGAAGTAGACGAACAGGCGCTCGAAGAAGACGGCCAGCGACGCGACCGCGAAGGCGATCAGCGTCCAGGCGATGCCCAGGGCGAAGACGCCCATGTGCGCGTAGATCTCTTTGAGGTTGAAGTTCATGGCGGTGTGTTCCCGGGGGAAGGAGGGCGTCAGGACTTGAGGCGGAAGGGGACCTTGAAGATGCGGAAGACGGCGGTGGGCTGGCCGGACACGACGGCGGGCCGGAAGCGCCACGTGCGCACGGCGGCTAGCGCGGCGCTGGCGAAGGGCTCATCCCCGCGCATCACCTTGAGTCCGGTGACGCGGCCGTCCACCTCGACGACACCCTTGAGGATGACCAGGCCCTCCTGACCCTTGGAGCGGGCATCGGAGGGGTATTCAGGCAGCAGGTTCGCGGACAGCGGCTCCGGAGGCGTGGCCGACTCCGGCAGGTTGATGGGCTGGGCGCGACCGCCGCCAATGGCCATCCCCTCACCGCTGCCGACACCGCCCACCACACCGCCAGGGACGAGCGTCCCGGTGCCACCGACGGCCATGGGCGCCGCGGCGACGATCTCCTTCTCCGCTTCCGGCGGCTTGTCGAGCGGCACCGCGTCCGGGGCCTTCAGCGGGGCGGGCGCGGTGACGGGCGCGGCGGGAGGCGGCGCCTTGGCGAGCGCGGGAGGCGCGGCGCGGGGCGTGAC
>NZ_RAVZ01000379.1 GCF_003611635.1 Corallococcus terminator
GGGTGGGGTGACGTCAAGCTGATGGCGGGCGTGGGCTGTGTGCTGGGGTTCCCGGCGGTGCTCGCGGCGGCGGCCTTCATCTCGTTGGTGGGAGCGCTCCAGGCGGTCGTCACGCTGCTATGGCAGGGCGCTGTCTGGGACACGCTGGCGGCGGTGGCCCGTCGCTGGGCGGTGCGGGCGAAATGGATGCGCGAGGAAACCTCGCCCTCGCCCGTGCGACACATCCCCTACGGCGTCTCCATCGCGCTCGGGACTTTCTGGGCCATGTGGTGGCAGCAACAACATCTGGGATAGCGCGCCGCCGTCAGCGCGCACGCACGCAAGAAGGGGATTCACACGATGTCCACTCGCTTCACGCACGCCGTAGCGCTTGGCGCCCTCGTCACCCTGGTGGCCAGTGCCCCCGCCCTGGCCCAGGAGGGCAGCACCGTCAGCCTCGGGGTGGGGACTCAGAAGGTGCTCACCATCCCCGGCCTGAGCCGCGTCGCGCTGGGCGACCCGTCCATCGCCGAGGTGAAGACGCTGGGCACCGGCCAGTTGCTCGTCACCGGCCAGACGGAAGGCAAGACGACGCTGCTCGTCTGGAAGTCCTCGGGTCAGCGCATCAGCTACCTGGTGACGGTCCGCAAGCAGGACCCCAACGAGGTCATCTCCGAAATCAAGCGCCTGCTGGGCGAAATCGAAGGTGTCTCCGTCCGCATGGTGGGTGACCGCATCTACCTGGACGGTCAGGCCTACACCACGCAGGACGCGGACCGCATCGAGCAGGTGGTGAGCCTCTATCCGAACGTGAAGTCGTTCGTGAAGATCGCCCCCAACGCCAAGAAGCTGGTCGCCCAGAACCTGAACGCGGCCTTCCAGAAGGCGGGCCTGAAGAACGTGCAGGCCAACGTGGTGGGCGCGACCATCTTCCTGGAGGGCTCCGTGGAGAGCCAGCAGGACCTGCAGAAGGCGGAGCTCATCACCAAGGCCATTGGCGAGAAGGTGGAGAACCTGCTCGTCGTCGGCATCAAGCGGATGATCCTCTCCGAGGTGCAGTTCGTCGAAATCCGCCGCAACAGCCGCGACCGCTACGGCATCAAGTACCCCACCGACATCACCGGCGGCCTCACCGGCACGTTGAACCTCACCAAGGCGCTCCTGCCGTCGGGTGACGCGGTCTCCGACCTCATCCTGGGCGCGACCGGTTCGTCGGAGCTGAGCATCGGCTTCCAGGCCAACGACGGTTACGGCCGCCTGCTGGCGCAGCCCAAGCTGGTGTGCGCGAGCGGTGAGAAGGCGGAGTTCCTCGCCGGTGGCGAGGTGCCCATCCCCCTCATCACCAACACGCAGTTCACGGTGGAGTACAAGCCGTACGGCGTCATCCTGAACATCCGCCCCACCGCGGACCGCAACGGCAACATCCAGACGGAAGTGGAGGCCGAGGCCTCCGAAATCGACACGTCCGTGTCGGTGTCCTTCGGTGGTTCGTCCGCCATCCCCGGCTTCCGCACCCGCAAGGTGAAGACGAACGTCACCGTGCGCCACGGTGAGACCATCGTGCTGTCGGGCGTGTTCAGCCACGACGAGCAGAAGGCCGTCGCGAAGCTGCCGGGCCTGGGCAACATCCCCATCGTGGGCGAACTGTTCAAGAACCGCGCGTTCGACTCCACCAAGCGCGAACTGGTGATCTTCGTCACCCCGCGCATCGTGAACCCGGACTCGGACAAGGTCCGCAGCATCATCGAGGACGTGAAGACCCGCTACAAGCAGGCCCGTTCCGAGGTGAACTTCAACATCTTCGACTGACGGGTGCGCCCCTCGGGCGCCCCGGAAGCGACCGCATCCGACCCCCGGGCCGGCCCCGCTCCCCTCCAAGAGGGGGGAGGGTGCCGGCCCGAGAGCTTGCGGGCAGGCGAGCGCGTGCGCAGGAGCCTTTGAGGACGCAGGAGGGCTTGGTAGCATCCCGACCCATGTTTCTCATCACCCTGGCGGAGAAGGGCGGCGGGACGGAGCAGCGGGAATACCCCAAGAACGAGATCACCATTGGCCGGCTTGCCGGCAATGACATCGTTCTGGCGAAGGGGAATGTCTCCAAGTACCACTCCCGCATCGTCGAGAAGGACGGACGCTTCATCATCGTGGACATGAAGTCCACGAACGGCACCTTCGTGAACGGCAAGAAGATTGCCGGGCCCATGGTGCTCAAGCCCACGGATCAGGTCTCCATCGGCGACTACATCCTCAACGTCGAAGCGCTGGAGGACGCGCCGCAGGACGACGCGCAGGGCGAAGAGGCGTACGACGAGGAGCAGGGCGAGGAGGCCTACGAGGAGGAAGAGGCCTACGAGGAGGAGGAGCCCTACGAGGAAGAGGAGGCTCCGGCTCCCGCCGCGCCCAGCCGCATGCCCGCGTCCATGGCCGCGGCCATGGCGAAGAACAGGAAGAAGGTGGACCCGAAGCTGGAGCGCTACTCGCGCCTCCAGAAGGAGATCCACGATCGGCTCATCGAGTACCTGGACCTGCGTCGCATGGACATGGACCGGCTCGGGGACGAGGAGCTGTGGCGCCGCACCGAGAAGGCCATCCGCGACATCATCGACCAGATGGAAGCGGACGGAGAGCTTCCCACGGACGTGGACCGCGAAGAACTGCTCACCGACGTCATCAACGAGGCGCTGGGCCTGGGGCCCCTCGAAGCGTTCCTCGCGTCGGAAGAGATCAGCGAGATCATGGTGAACCACGCCAACCAGATCTACATTGAGAAGCGGGGCAAGCTGACGCTGTCGGAGAAGACCTTCTCCTCCAACCAGGCGGTGCTCGGCGTCATCGAGCGCATCGTGGCGCCCATCGGCCGGCGCATCGACGAATCCAGCCCGCTGGTGGACGCGCGCCTCAAGGACGGCAGCCGCGTCAACGCCATCATCCCGCCGCTGGCCCTCAAGGGCCCCTGCATCACGATCCGCAAGTTCAAGAAGGACGCGCTGAAGATCCAGGATCTCATCAAGTACAAGACCGTCACCGCGCAGATGGCCGAGTTCCTGGAGATGTGCGTGACGGCGCGTCGCAACATCGTCATCTCCGGCGGCACCGGCTCCGGCAAGACGACGACGCTGAACATCATCAGCTCGTTCATCCCGGAGGGCGAGCGCATCATCACGGTGGAGGACGCCGCGGAGCTGCAGCTTCCGCAGGACCACTGGGTGCAGTTGGAGAGCCGCCCGCCCAACCTGGAAGGCAAGGGCGCCATCACCATCCGCGAGCTGGTGAAGAACTGCCTGCGCATGCGGCCCGACCGCATCGTCGTGGGCGAGTGCCGCTCCGGCGAGACGCTGGACATGCTCCAGGCGATGAACACCGGCCACGACGGTTCGCTCACCACGCTGCACGCGAACACGCCGCGTGACGCCATCGCGCGGCTGGAGACGATGGTGCTCATGTCCGGCATGGAGCTGCCGGTGAAGGCCATCCGCGAGCAGATCGCCAGCGCCGTGCACCTCATCGTGCAGCAGACGCGCTTCTCCGACGGCTCCCGGAAGATTTGCTACATCACGGAGGTATCCGGCATGGAGGTCGACATCGTGACCCTGCAGGACATCTTCTATTACAAGCAGGACGGCTTCACCGAAGACCACAAGGTGCGCGGGCGCTACGTGGCTTCGGGCTTCGTGCCGAAGTTCTATGACGAACTTCAGCGCAAGGGCCTTCCGGTGAACATGAGCATCTTCCGCGAGGACTGACGCGCCCATGGCAATCCTGGTCGTCCGTCACCCTGACGGCACTGAGCACGAGCACGAAATCGCTGGCGAGCTGAAGATCGGCCGCCAGCAGGGCAATGACCTCGTCCTCACGGAAGGGGGCGTGTCGCGGCAGCACGCGCGCGTCTACGTGGAGGGCGGCACCGTCTACGTCGAGGATGGCGGCAGCCAGAACGGCACCTTCATCGACGGACAGCGCATCGACGGCCCCACGGCGCTGATGCCCGGCTCCCAGGTGTTGCTGGGTGACTACGAGCTGAAGCTCAAGGGCGGCGCGAAGCGCTCCAGCGGACGCAAGGCCGCGGTGGACACCGCGGTGGACGAGGAGCCTCCGGCGCTCGCGGACGTGCCGGTGCGGGGCACGCGCGCGATGCCCAGCATCCGCGCCAAGGCCACGGCGAACGGGGCGCCGAAGCCTCCTGGCTCGGCGCTGGCGAAGCGGCCTTCGCGGGCCATGAGCGCGCCCGCGACGCCAGGGTCGGGCCCGGTGCTCAAGGGGATGACGGGGCCGTGGGCCGGCAAGTCCTACCCCATCAGCGGCATGGTGCTGGTGGGCCGGGCGCCTCCGGCGGTGGTGATGCTCGACGACGACTCGGTGAGCCGCAAGCACGCGGAGGTCGAGCGCGCGGGCAACGTCGTGCGGGCCCGCGACCTGGGCAGCGCCAACGGCACGCTGCTCAACGGCGAGCTGCTGGGGCAGGAGTTCGTCGACCTCCAGGCCGGTGACGTCCTCCAGTTCGGCGTGGTGGAGATGGCCTACGAGACGGCCGACACGCCCGCGCGGCGTCCGGGCGCGGGCATTCCGGCGCGGCGGGGCGGCCGGGGCGAACCCGAGGCCGCCAACGGCCGACGCAACCTGCTGGTGGTCGCCGGTGGCGCGATGGCGCTGCTGGCGGTGGTGGCCGTCGTGAAGGTGTCCGGCATCACGACCGCTCCGACGACGACGGCGGCCACCCAGACCGCGGCGTTGGATCCCGCGTCGGAGGTGCAGGAGCTGCTCAGCGAGTGTCGCTCCTACGCGTCCAACGAGATGGGGCAGCCGGACTGGAGCCGGGCCGAGGCGGCCTGTGAGAAGGCGCTCGACCAGGAACCCATCAACGCGGAGGCGAACACCCTCATCCGGCGCATCAAGCTGGAGAAGGAGGCCTTCGAGAACTTCGAGTTCGCGAAGAAGTCCGTGGAGCTCAACCGCGAGAAGGAAGCCCTCGTCGCGCTGCGCAAGATTCCGAAGGAGAGCGAGTACTTCCGCCGCGCCAAGGCGAAGGCGCGCGAGTCCGCGGACCGCTTCGTGTCGCGCGCGAAGGACGACTGCAAGCGCTACCTGGGCAACTCGCAGTGGAGCGCCGCCGTGCCCCGCTGCCAGGACTACATGGAAGTGTGGTGCCAGAAGCAGAACCGCGAGGACCTGTCGCCGCCGCTGGGACAGACGCTCCGCCTGGAGGGCGGCCTGCGCCGCAACGAGTGGCGCCCCAAGGACGCCATGTTCGTGAAGTTCCTGGTGGCCCGGAACAAGCTGGACCGCAATGCGGCGCCGTGGACGTGCCCGGTGTCGGACATCCTGGCGGCGGACGAGTCGGGGCCGGATCAGGCCAGCGAAGTGCGCGCCATGATGAACAGCCGCTACAGCGCGAAGCTGATGCAGGCGGCGATGATGGACTACTGGGCGGGCCGCGGCAGCGAAGCGCTGGCCACGTTGCAGAAGCTGCGCTCGAAGGTGGACTCGGCGCAGTACCACGCCCCGGCGGACGAGCTGATGCGGGACGTGTCCAACGTGGACCAGCTCTTCAAGACGGGCGAGAGCGCGCTGTCGCGGGAGGATCCCGAGAAAGCGGTGGCGCCCTTCAAGGAAGCGCTGGCGACGGACAAGCGCCTGATGGGGGAGCTTGCGGAGACGCACCTGTCGTTCTACCGGAAGAACATCTTCCAGGACATGGCGCAGGCGGCGTTCCTTCGCGGCAAGCACTTCGCGGATCGCGAGGACCGGCGCCGCGGCTGCCGCATCTGGAAGCTGGGCTTCGACTTCTACAAGGGCAACACGGACCTGAACCGCACGGTGGCCTTCTGCTCGACGCTGGCGCAGCAGGTGCTGAACGATGCGTCCGGCTGTTCGGACCTGGCCGCCGCGGAGGACTACGCGGTGCCGGGTGACGGCATCGCGGAGCTGGTG
This sequence comes from Corallococcus terminator, assembly GCF_003611635.1. Lineage (GTDB taxonomy): Bacteria > Myxococcota > Myxococcia > Myxococcales > Myxococcaceae > Corallococcus > Corallococcus terminator. The sequence continues at coordinate 5,905 of NZ_RAVZ01000379.1, forward strand.
GCGGCGAAGAAGCAGGAGCTGAAGTGCCGGTGAGGGGCGTCGTGGACAGGGGGCTGGAGCCGCGCTAGGGACGGGGGATGGCCGACACCAGCCCCCCGCGCTCCGAGCGCCGCCTGGCCCTCTTCGACGCCTCTGGCTTCATCTTCCGCGCCTACCACGCCATCCCCCCGCTCACGACGAGTAAGGGGGTGCCCACCAACGCGGTGCTGGGCTTCACCCGCATGGTGCTCAAGGCCCTGCAGGACCTGAAGCCCACGCACGTGGCCCTGGCGTTCGACAAGTCGGGCCGCGTGGAGCGCCAGAAGATCGACCCGCAGTACAAGGCGAACCGCAAGGCGCCGCCGGAAGACCTGGTGCCGCAGTTCCCGCTCATTCGCAAGGTGGGCGACGTGCTCAACCTGGCCTCGCTGGACGCGGAGGGCTGGGAGGCGGACGACGTCATCGGCACGCTGGCGATGCAGGCCAAGGCCGAAGGCTTCGAGGTCCTCATCGTCACCAGCGACAAGGACTTCATGCAGATCGTCGACGAGGACATCACCCTCTTCGACCCCCAGAAGAACAAGCGCATGGGCATCGCGGACGTGCAGGAGAAGATGGGCATCCTGCCCCGGCAGGTGCGCGACTTCTTGGCCCTGGTGGGCGACGCGGTGGACAACGTCGCCAAGGTGCCGGGCGTGGGCGACAAGACGGCGGTGGAGCTGCTGCACCAGTTCGGCGACGTGGAGACGCTCCTGTCGCGGCTGGAGGAAGTGAAGAAGCCGAAGATCCGCGCCGCGCTGGAGTCCCACCGCGAGAGCCTGGCGCGCGCCAAGCAACTGGTGACGTTCAACACCACGCTGCCCCTGGGCGTGACGCTGGACGCGCTGGTGCGCAAGGCCCCGGACGGCACGCGCGCGAGGGATTTGTTCACGGAGCTGGAGTTCTTCGCCCTCCTGCGCGACCTGCCGGCGGAGGAGACGCCGCGTCCGGATGTGGCGCCGCTCGTCGCCACCACCTCACTGGTCACCACCGAGGTGGAGCTTCAGACGCTGGTGGAAGCGGCGCGCACGGCCGGGGCCATCACGCTCGTGCCCGCCTTCGAAGGCATGCCCTTCGCGGCGTCCCTCGTGGGCCTGGGCGTGGCGCTGCCGGATGGGACCACGCGCTACGTGCCCCTGCGGCACCAGCAGTTGGGCGCCTCCCAGGTGCCGGTGCCCGCGTTCGTGGCGGGGGTGAAGGACCTGCTCGCGGATGCCGGGGTGAAGAAGGGCGGGCATGATCTCAAGGCGCTCACGCTGGTGCTGGCCAACGAAGGCCTGACGCTGGAGGGCGCGTACGACGACGTAGAGCTCCTGAGCTACCTGCTCAATCCGTCGCGCCGCGAGCATGCGCTGGCGGACCTGGCGCGGGAGCGGCTGCGCTCGGAGCTGCCCGCGCTGCCGGCGTCGGTGGAGGGCAAGAAGGGCAGGGCGCTGTCGGACCACGGGCCGGAGGAGGTGGCCGCGGCGTACGCGGTGCGCGCGGACGCGGCGCGACGGCTGGCGCCGGAGCTGTGGAAGGAGCTGGAGCTGGGCGGGCTCGCGGAGCTGGCGCGCACGCTGGAGCTGCCGCTCTTGCCCATCCTGGCGCGCATGGAGCGCGAGGGCGTCAAGCTGGACGTGAAGGAGCTGGGGCGCATCTCCGAGCGCGTGGACGTGGAGGTGAAGACGAAGGAGGCCGAGTGCCACGCGGCCGCGGGCCACGTCTTCAACCTGGGCTCCAACCCGCAGTTGGCGCAGGTGCTCTACGAAGAGCAGAAGCTGCCCATCTTGAAGCGCGGCAAGACGGGCCCCTCCACGGATCAGGAAGTGCTGGAGAAGCTAGCGGAGGAGCACGGCAGCGTGCTCGCGCGGGCGCTCATCGAGTACCGGGGCCTGTCCAAGCTCAAGAGCACGTATCTGGACACGCTGCCGTCGCTCGTCGCGAAGGACGGGCGCATCCACACGACGTACCACCAGGCGGCCACCGCCACGGGCCGGCTGTCGTCGTCCGACCCCAACCTCCAGAACATCCCCATCCGCACCGAGGTGGGCCGGGAGATCCGCCGCGCCTTCGTGGCGGAGGCGGGCCACCAGTTGGTCAGCGCGGACTATTCGCAGGTGGAGCTGCGCCTCTTGGCCCACATCGCCGAGGACCCGGTGCTCATCCAGGCCTTCCTCGACGACGAGGACGTCCACAGCCGCACGGCGGCGGAGATCTTCGGCGTGGAGTCCAAGGACGTGGACCGCGAGCAGCGCCGCGTGGCGAAGACGGTGAACTTCGGCATCGCGTACGGCCTGTCCGCGCACGGCCTGTCCACGCGCCTGGGAATCTCCCAGGAGCGCGCCCGCGAAGTCATCGAGCGGTACTTCACCCGGTACGCGGGCATCCGCCAGTACCTGGAGGACACCGTGGAGAAGGCGCGCAAGGTGGGCTACGTGGAGACGCTCTACGGCCGCCGCCGGTTGATGGGTGACCTGCTCTCCAAGAACCGGGGCGTGGCCCAGGCCGCCGAGCGCGCCGCCATCAACATGCCGATTCAAGGCACCGCCGCGGACCTGATGAAGAAGGCGATGCTGGCGGTGGACGTGGCGCTGCGGCAGGAGAAGCTGAAGGCGCGCGTCCTGCTCCAGGTGCACGACGAACTGCTCATCGAAGCGCCGGATGCGGAAGTGGAGGCGGTGAAGGCGCTGGCCGTGCGGTGCATGGCTGCCGTCGCCGAACTGAAGGTGCCGCTCAAGGTGGACGTGGGCGCGGGCCGAAGCTGGGCGGACGCCCACTAGTCCGCGGACAAAAAAAGAGCGGGAGAAGCGCCCACCCCCGTAGGCGCCCTCCCGCGTCTCCAGGAGAGCGGAAGAAG
>NZ_RAVZ01000037.1 GCF_003611635.1 Corallococcus terminator
AGCTCGGGGGCGCCGCGGGGGCTGATGCCCGCGAAGCCCCAGGGGGAGCCTCCTTGCCAGCCCGGTTGCGTCGAACCTGACGGAACCCGGAAGGGTCACCAGCACCCCGTGGACAGACGCTCCCGGTGCATGGGCCGGTGGCGTGGGGATTGCTAAATGTCACCGCGAAGCCCGGGCATGCCTCCCGGGTGAGGCACCCCAGCCGCGATGACCTCCGAACCTCCCATCCACAGCGTGTCCCCGGCGCCACGACGTGGCCTGCTGGCCGCGGCCTTCCTCGCGCTCCTGTGCGTGCCGCTGTCCCCGCCTGAAGCGGCCCCACCGCCCCGGCTGGTCCTCTGGGCCTGGGAGCGGCCAGAAGACCTCCGCTTCCTCGCCGGACGGCCCGTGGACGTGGCCTTCCTGCTGACGACGCTCGACCTCACCGACACGGACGTGCACGCGCACCCCCGCCGGCAGCCGCTCCGGCTCCCGCCGGGCATCCCGCTGAAGGCCACCGTGCGCCTCCAGATGCTCCCGGGGGCCTCGCTCGCGCGCTTCAGTCCCGAGCGCCTGCGCGCGCTGTCCGAACGCCTGGCGGCCCTGGTGCGGCGTCCGGATGTCACGTCGCTCCAGCTCGACTTCGACGTGCGCGCGTCGGAACACGACGCCTACGTCTCGCTGCTCCAGGACCTGCGCGGGCGCCTTCCTTCGGGCATGCCCCTGTCCATCACCGGGCTGGCGTCATGGTGCGCGCCAGGAAGCTGGATCACCCGCGCGCCGGTGGACGAAGTGGTGCCGCAGCTCTTCCGCCTGGGCGCGGAGGCTCCCATCTGGCGGGCCCGTTTCGCGCGCGGGCTGCCCCCTCCGTGCGCGGGCAGCATGGGCCTGGCGATGGATGAGTGGCAGGCCGTGCCTCCCGGTGTTTCGACCCTCTACCTCTTCAACCCCCACCCGTGGACGCAGTCCGCGTTCGCGCGAGCCGTGGCGGAGACGCAATCATGAAGTCAGCATTCGTGGGTCTCGTCGGCCTCGCGGTCCTCCTGCCCTCCGCCGTCGCGGTGGCGTGTGGCGGCGGCGACGAATCCAGCTACGACGACACGGCGCATCCCGACGTCTCCCATGAGGCCTTCGCCGCCGGGCGACTGGGATTGCTGCGGGGAAGCCTCCGCACCAGGTACCTCGTCTACTCCTGGCGCACGATGATGGGCATTCCCACCACCCCCGACGAACAGAAGCACGTGGTGGAAGGCTGGAGGAATGTCATCCAGGGCGCCCCCCACCAGGTCGCGGAGTGGGGAAGCCAGCAGTGGACCGCCGCCCGGAGCGAGGTCGTTCCCCAGCGGGAGGCAGCCCGGTTGCAGTTCGTCCTGGAGAATAACTACGCGGAGATCTCCCGCATCCACGCGGATGCCTTCGTCCGGGCCGCGAGCACCGCCCGGGTGCTCGCGAAGGAGTGGAAGTCGCGTCCGGCGCTGCTGGAGGAGTGGGTCCGCAACCAGGACGTCGTCTTCGGCGAATGCGGCTCCCTGATGGAGTCGACTCCGGGAATCGAGATGGGACTGAAGCCCCGCGAAAAGAAGCGGCGCCAGTCCGAGCGTGCCTACCAGGAGGCGGCCTCGCTCTTCTACTGCAACAACTTCGACGCGGCGGCTGCCGCCTTCCAGGCCATCGCGGACGCGTCCGACTCGCCCTACCGCGCCCTGGGCGCCTACCTTGTGGCGCGCACCGCCGTGCGCCGTGCGCTGTTCGAGCAGCACCCCGAGTCATCGTCCTACGAGCGGAAGGTGACGGACGCCGACCGTGAGCGCTTCGCCCTGGCGGACCAAGCCATCGCGAAGGTGCTCGCGGATCCGAAACTGCGCGAGGTCCATGGGCCCGCCCGCCGCCTCCAGAGCCTCGTGCGCACCCGTCTGGATGCGCAGGCCTGGAACTGCGAGCTGCTGACCCGGGTGCTCGAACCGGGAACGGGGTCCGGGTTGAGCGCGCAGTTGGGCGACCTTCCGAACGAGTCCCTGGATGGGAGTACCTGTTCCGCGCTCCCGCCGCCCGCGGCCGAACTCGTCGAGTGGTTCCAGTCGATGAAGTCCTTCGGGACCGAGGAGAACACCCGGGCTCCGCTCCAGGCCGCCGCCGTGGCCCACTGGAGGAAGACCGCGCACCTGCCCTGGCTCGTCGCGGCGCTGATGCTGTCCCGCGCGGATTCGCCGGGACTGCCGCAGTTGCTGGCGGACGCGGAGAAGGTGCCGCTGGCCTCATCGGCGGGCCTGACCCTCGCGTACCACTCCGTGCACCTGCTGCGTGAGCGAGGGGACCTCCCGGCGGCGCGTGCCCGGCTCGACGCGATTCCGCGGCCTCCCGCGGGGGAGATGCCCTACTTGAGCGCCCTCCTGCGCATGGAGCGCTTCGACCTGGCCCAGAACTGGGAGGAGGTGCTCCAGACCACCACAGTGGAATATCCCCAGCCGACCGGTCCCGTGATCGTGGGGCTGTCGGAGAACGCGTGGCGCCTCGAGTCCCGGCTCACGGCGCGAAAGCTGAAGGCCTGGAGCGAAACGGTTCCCCAGGACTCCGCGCTGCGTCGGCGGCTGGCGTGGAACGCCTTCGGCCTGGCCTGCGTCGTGGGTGATGACGAAACGCTCCAGGCGGTGGCGACCTCGCTGGCGGGGACAGAACCCCTGGCCCGCGCGGAGCTCCTGGCCATCGTCGGACGGCCCACGCCCGAGGAGCGGCTCTTCGACGCGCGCTTCCTCCTGATGGGACTGCCCGCGGTGTCCGCGCGACTGACGTATGGGCGCGACATCACCACGTCCCCGACGTACGACCTGACCGAGGACATCCGGCGCGGCGCCAACGGGTGGTGCGCGGTGCAAAAGGAGGTTCCTGTCACTCCGCCGTTCTCTTTCGAAACTCCCGAGGAGCGGGCGGCCGCCGCGGCGGAATGGAAGGCCCTGACCGAAGCGGGCGGTGCGGTGGCCTTCCACTCGCGCGTGGCGCTCGCCTGGGCCCAGGCGCACCCCAAGGACCCGCGCTCTCCCATCGCCCTCTTCCGCGCGGTGCGCGCGAGCAAGAACGGCTGCGGTCAGAACACCCCCGAAGCCCGGAAGGCCTTCTCCTACCTCCACAAGCACTACGGCAAGACGGAGTGGGCGAAGAAGGTCCGCTACGTCTATTGAGGCCCGCCCGGCGGGGGACGGAGCTGGCGGCGGTATTCGCCGGGCGTCTTGCCGACGTGGCGTTTGAAGGCCTTTCCGAAGGCGCTGTCCGTTTCATATCCGACCGCTTCCGCGATGGTCGTCAGGGATGCGTCGGGGTTCGCCATCAACCGGCTGGCGGTGTGCATCCGCCAGCCCGTGAGGTACGTCAGCGGGCTCTCGCCGATGACCTTCTGGAAACGCTCCGCGAACGTCGAGCGCGACATGCTGGCGAGCTTCGCCATGGACTCCACCGTCCAGGGATGTCGGGGCCGTTCATGCAATTGCTGGAGGACCCTGCCCAGTTGAGGATCCTCCAGGGCCCGGAGCCATCCCCCCTTCTCTGCGGGGAATGCTTCGACGTGCGCGCGCAGGGCGTGGATGAACAGCACGTCGGCCAGCCGGGTGGCGACGATTTCGTGTCCGGGGCGTCCCGCCTCCATCTCCGATGCGACCAACTGGATGATGGATTCCACCCACCGCGTGGAGCCCATGCCATCCGCCTTGATGTGCAGCACGCGGGGCAGGCCCGCGAGGAGCCGGTCGAGCCATGTCCCCGCGAACCCGAAGCTGAAGGAGATGAGGGTCGTCCGCGGCCCGTCTCCTCCGTGCCGCAGGACGCCGCCGCACCGGGCGCCCTGGGCCTCGTAGATTCCAGGCAGGGGCTGCGTGCGCGTCCGGGGTGAGTCCCGGAGCAGGTGCGGTGCGTTGCCCAGGATGAAGACCCAGTCGCCCGTGGCCAGGGCGATGCGCTGACCTTCGACCTCCAGCCAGCAGCTTCCGCGCGACACCGCGTGGAAGAAGCCCGGGTGTCCCAGATCGAGCTTGAGTCCCCAGGGGGCGCTCAGCTCCAGCCGGCCATACACCTCGGTCTTCAATTCAAGGCTGCGGAGCGAATCCGTCAGAACGTCCATTCATCCCTCCCGGCCGGACGATTGAACCAGAAAAGCGGAGGTTCGCACATGGGGCGTCCGGGCTCGCGGGGCTATCCATGGGGCATGACCCTCGTTCAAACCACGGACGTTTCCAGGACGCAGGCACCGGGGGCGCTCGCCCTGATCCGGGCCGGGTGGGCCGCTTCGGTCTGCGTCGTCTTGCTCGCCACGCTTGCCACCCATGCCGCGCCGCACGTCCGGGGCATCGGCTTCTTCCCGGTGCTTCGCTACGCGGTCGTGACACCCGCGTGCGTCCTCGTCGCGGTCGCAGCGGCCTTCCTGTACCGGGCGCTCCTGGGACGTTCCTCGCGACCGCGCGCCACGCTGGCGGCGGCGCTGGTGGGACTGGCGTCGGTGGTGCTGGTGGTGATGGCGGCGGAGGGACCTCCCGGCCTCGTCGCGGCGGCCCTTCCGGCCGTGTTGGGTGTCGCTGTCGCGCTGGCCCTGCTCATCCCGCGCTTCGCTGCGCGGCCCCGCCGCTCGCGCGTCGGAACCGCCGTGCTCATCGTCTTCGGCGCGCTCGAACTTCTCGGTGTGGCTCTGGCGCTCTCAAGCGAACGGGGCGTGCCACGCGGCGCGGGAGGGCTTGCCTTCGACATCCCACGCGAGCTGTTCGACGCCGACTCCCGGTTCATCACGCTGCCGAGCGGCGCCCGGGTCCACTATGTGGATGAAGGGGAGGGCGAGACGCTGCTCTTCCTGCACGGCAATCCGGCCTGGTCGTTCCAGTGGAGGGAGCTCATCCGGGGGCTTCGGGGTTCGTATCGTTGTATCGCGCTCGACTACCCCGGCTTCGGTCTGTCGGAGGCACCCGCCGGATTTGGTTTCACCCCGCGCGAGCAGAGTCGGGTCGTGGAGGAGTTCATGGAGCGCCTTCACTTGCGTGACGTGACCCTGGTCATGCAGGACTGGGGCGGTCCCGTGGGGCTCGGCCTCGCGGGGCGACATCCCGAAAGGGTGCGGCAGGTCATCCTCGGAAGCACGTGGGCATGGCCCACGAACACGCGTGAGCCTCGCGGCATCTTCTCGGTCATCGCGGGTGGACCGGTGGGCGAGTTCGTGCAGGTGAACTTCAACGGCTTCGCCGCGTTCGGCCTCCAGAACGGCGTGGTCCGCGAGCTGCCTCCCGACGTCCTCGACACCTATCTGCGCCCGTTCCATTCCCTGGATCGCCGTGGCATCGCGGCGTTCTATCCGGGGAGGATCACCGGCGACGCGGAGTACTTCGCGGAGGTCGAAGCCGGCCTCCCGCGTCTGGCGGACAAGAAGGCGCTGCTGCTCTGGGCGCTCCAGGACCAGGGCTTTCCCCGGGCCGACCTCGAACGATTCCAGCGGACCTTCCCGCGTCACAGGACCGTGGAGTTGCCCGAGGCGAATCATTTCTTCTTCGAGGACACTTCAGCCCAGGTGGTGTCGGAAATCCGAGCGTTCATGTCTCCAACTCCGTCCGTCCATCACGACCCGGGAGGGGCGACCGCGACACAATGAAGACAATCACATTCTTGATATTCAAGCGTGGCGGTCATTCGTGACTTCGAGCGCGTAACAATTCAAGTGTGCAGCGCGGTGATGACATGGCGGAGATCCAATCGGGAGTCGCTCCCTCAATCTAGCGGGTGACTGGCTCCCAGAGGATTTCCCCATGAAAGAAGTGTCTCGTCTTCCGCGCCCGCCTTCGGGCTGGCGAAGTCTGTTGTTCATTCCCCAATTCGCGTTCACCCGCGCCGCGCGGTTGTCCGCGGATTGCTTCGTCCTGGACCTGCAGGACGCCGTGCCGCTGGCCGCCAAGGCCGCCGCGCGTGCTGGCGTCATCGAAGCACTGAGGGGAGGGCTCTTCGACGGACGTCCCGTGGTCGTCCGGATCAACGAAGCGGACCTCCCTGAATTGCATGCCGCCGACCTGGAGGCGTGCGTGGGGCTGCCCGGCCTGACGGCGCTGATGCCGACGATGACCCACGGGCCGGAGGAACTGGATGCGCTGCACGAGCGCGTGGCCGCGCTGGAGCTCGCCCGGGGCCTGCCTCGGGGACACACCCGCTTCCTGCCGCTGCTGGAGACCCCCGCGGCCGTCCTGGAGGCGCGGCGGATGGCGCTCGCGGGCGGCGGGCGCAACCTGGGCGTGATGCTCGGGCATGGGGACCTCTTCCGGTTCACCGGCGCGACCGCGCACGCGGAGCTCACGCTCAGCCATCCCCGGAGCCAGGTCGTCATGGCGGCCCGGGCGGCGGGCATTGAACCCTTCGACACGCCCTACACGCACGTGGGGGACCGCATCGGGCTGGAGGCGCACGCCCGCGAGGGGCGCCTGCATGGCTTCACGGGCAAGTGCTGCCTGCACTCGGATCAGCTCGAGACCGTGAACCGTTGCATGACGCCACCGGCCGCCGAACTGGCCTGGGCCCGTCGGGTGACGCAGGCTCAAAGACAAGGCACGCTGTCCACGCTGACGCGCAAGGTGCCAGGACTCGCCGCGCCAGGGGCCAGTGAGGCTCCGGGGCCCTCCTCGGTGAACGAGGGAATGGCCATCGTGGAGGGACAGCTCATTGGCCCGCCCCACCTGAAGGCGGCGCACCGGATGCTCGCGCTCGCGCCACCCCTGGACCCGGTCGCGGATGAAAATCAGGTCGTGGTGGGACGCCGGGTCTCACACGCGCTCGAACGCCCGCCGACGCTCGACGACCTCCTGCCCAACCCCTACGAGATGACGGCGACCGCCGGGATGCGCGATCTCTGGGTCCAGTGCTTCTACTCACACGACCGCATCGTGACGAGCGCCCCCTTCGCGGCCCGGCTCGGGCTCACCGCGCCCGGCACCCTGCCGCTGCCCTTCATGATGGGCCTCTACCTGGCGTGCTGCATGTCGAGCACCCACGGCGCCATCTACCACCTGGGTTTCCGCAACGCGCGCCAGCACGCGCCGCTGCGGGTGGGGGACACTTACCGCCAGGAGATCCAGGTCCGGCGGGTGCGCAACACGGGCGACGGGAAGCGCGCCGTCGTGACGACCCACCGTCGGCTCATTCGCGTGGGCGACGAGGTTCCCGTCTTCACGCTCGACAAGCGCGAACTCTACCACCGCCAGCCGGAGTCCTTCGAACCCTCGCCCGCAGCCGCACGGATGGAGGAGGAGGAGCGTTCGCGAGCCCAGGCGTTCCGGACGACGCTCACGCAACGGGCCCAGGACGTGCTGCCGCGCGCGGAGGTGGGCGCCATGCCGTCCTTCGATGCGGGAGCGCTGCTGCTGCACGGCTTCGCGAGGCCGCTCGGCATCACCGCCAACCTCGCGCTTTCGACCCAGCTCCTGGTGACCCATCCCATCCACCTGGACCACCACCGCTTCGATTTGGGACACGGCAGGGGCGTGGTGGTGAGCGGTGGGCTCGTCGTGTCCATGACGCTGGCCGCGGCCGCGAGGGACCTGCACGAGGTCCTCTGGGAGGAACTGCTCGCCGCGGACAACATCCGTCCCGTGGCGCCCACGCAGACCGTGGGGGCCCTCTCGTATGTGCTCTCACGTGCTCCCGTCGAGGGCATGGACGGGCTGGAGGAACTGGTCGTGAAGACGCTCGGCGTGCTGGACCTCACGCCGTCGGCGGAGCTGGCGGACGTGCCGCTCCCACGGGCGCTCTTCACCTTCGAGAGCGAGCGGCCCTCGGCCTACGATGAGTTCTGCCGGCAGCACGGCCTCCAGGCCCTGGAGGGGCGCGTGGTGTGCGTCGCCACGCGTCGCATCGTGCGCATCCGTGCCTAGCGATTGACGGTGTTCGGGGGCGCACGGGCCGCCGTGCGCTCCACCTGCTTGAGCAGGTCCAGGAGGGCGCGCAGGGAGGCGTCCTCCACGGGCTCAAGCAACTGGACGGAGTGGCGGCGTCCCCCCTCCTCGATGGTGAGCGTGTAGCGGGTTTGATCCGCCGCCCCCTTCGAAGCGGTGCCCACGCGGGCGGGCCGCTCGAAGAAGGAGGCGGCCTGGACGCTCCGGGTGATGGCCTCCGCCTGCGCGGGAGGCAGGTCCGCCAGGTTGAACAGACGGGGTCTGTTGAGGCCTGGAATGAAGGCGACCCCTCCCTCCCGCTTGAGCTCGATGCGCATCTCACGCTCCCGGACGCCCGACGGGGCGCCCCGTGGTTTCAGGCATTGGGGCGGCGCGACGGCTTCGAGGCCGGGACGCCCTGCTGCGGCGGGATGAAGGCCACGGAGACCTTCTCGCGGGTGACCGGGATGCCCACCTGGTTCCAGGCGTCGCGGACCGCGGTGTCCTCGGCCCCGCCTTCGCCGTAGAGCCGGGCGGCGGCCATCAACGTGACGCGCGCGAAGCGGGCGAAGCCGCAGTCGGGCCGCAGGCGCGTGTCGCGCAGCGCCTCGTACCAGATGTGGCCGGCCTTCTCCCAGGCGTAGCCCCCCAACTGCGTGGCCAGCAGGAAGAAGGCCCGGTTGGGAATGCCGGAGTTGATGTGCACGCCGCCGTTGTCCTCCCAGGTCCTGACGAAGTCGCGCATGTGGCCGGGCTGTGGGTCCTTGCCCAGCACCGGGTCGTCGTAGGCGGTCCCCGGGGCCTTCATGGAGCGCAGCGCCTTGCCCTGGACCCCGTCGGCCAGGAGTCCCGCGCCAATGAGCCAGTCGGCCTTGTCCGCCGTCTGGTTGAGGAATTTCTGCTTCACGAGCGAGCCGAAGACGTCGGACATGGACTCGTTGAGGGCTCCCGCCTGGCGGAAGTACACCAGCGGGCCTTCGTCCTCCGTCATGCCGTGCGCGAGCTCGTGCCCGATGATGTCGATGGCGATGGTGAAGCGGTTGAAGAGGTCCCCACCTCCGTCCCCGAAGACCATGCGCTGGCCGTCCCAGAAGGCGTTGTCGTAGTTCGTGCCGTAATGGACGTGGGCGTTGAGCCGCATGCCACTGTCGTCAATGGAATTGCGTCCGTAGACCTCCCAGAGCAGGTCATACGTGGCGCCCAATCCATCGTAGGCCTCGTCGACGGCGACATCGCCGGTGGCGCCCTGTCCCTCGCTGCGCGCCAGCGTGCCGGGGAAGGTCTCCTGCCCTTGCAGGTCGTAGATGGAGCGGTGGCACTGCGACTCGGCCATCATTCCCGAGATGATCCGGGATGGGGCCCGCTGGGCCGTCTGGGTCGAGGCGAAGCGCAGGCTCCGGAACGTGCTGTCCACGGCGGCGGTGTGCAGGGCCGCAGCGCGCTGGGGACCGGTGCCATTCTGCGCGACCGACCTCAGGAGGTAGGGCGGAAGGATGCAGTGCAGGGAATGCCGGTGGTGCCCTCTTGGATGAAACATGGTCGTGTCTCCGTTGGGGTGTCTCTCCTGAAGCTAGGAACGGCCCCCCTCGCGCAAGTGGCGGGTGGACAGCGCAAGGCTTCGTCGTTCCCAGGCAAGACGCGTGGGCGCCCCTGCCGCCGGTCCTCGGCCTGGGCGCCCCCTCACGGGGGCCGTCTCATCCCCCGTGAGAGCCGGACACGGCGGCGCGGCGCCGGGAGCTCAGGAACAGCACCAGCAGGCCACCCCAGCCCAGCACCGCGGAAACGAACGCCACCGTGGAGGCCAGCGTGAAGCCGGCCGCTCCGCCGACCTCCACTTCCAGCAGGCTGTCCTCGGGGGAGCGCGGGTTGTAGTGCACCTGCACGGGACTGCCCACCGGGTAGCGCGCCAGGTATTGCTTCAGCTCCTGACTGGGTTCGTCGTTCACGTGCGCGCTCTCCAACCGGGGCGCGTTGGACAGGCGCTCGCCAATGTAGGGCTGGCCCTCCACTTCGTAGGCGTAACGGGGCTTCACCTGCCAATACGCCTGCGCCGAGCGTGAGGTACTCCTGCCGCCGCCAGGCCCGGTCCCCACGGAGATCGCGAGCATCCGCCCCGTCACCGTCGGGCGCGCCAGGTAGACCTTCTCCGACTCATGGAGTCGCACCGCGAGGTAGCCCAGGAACACGCCGAAGAAGGCGCCCACCGTGCCGAGTGCCTTCAGGGAGGTGCGCAGCCACATGGTCGGGGAGCCTCGGGAGCACCGTAACATGTGCCCTTGCGGCCCCTTCCGCGCCTGGTGACCAGGCAGCCAGGAGGCGCGCCTGCGCTGTACTGGACGCCCCGCACTGCGCACCGCGTCGGCCCGTAAACCCTCGGGATCCGAAGGCGATCGTTGGTGACTTGGCGAAGGGTCAGCCATCAATTCTATCGTGGGCACAATCAGGTGTTTAAGGGGCTATAGGGTATTCCAGTTAACGGGCATTGATGCCCCTGGGGGTCACCATGTCGAAGGAAGATCGGTGAGGGCAGGCCTGGCGTTTCCGCGCCCAAGCAGCAGCCCACGAATGACAAGGCGGCGACGAAGACCGTCTCCGCGCAGCAGCTCGCCAACCTGTTTGGTTCACTCACGAGTTCCTCCGCGTCGCCTGCGAAGCCCGTGACGGCGACGAGCGCGAAGCAGGCGATGGTCGCCACGCCCGCGATGAGCGCGGCGCTGGCCCAGCCGATGGTGGCGACCCGGGAGGTCCTGCCCAACCTGCTGGCGCCTCTGACCGACCCGAAGATGAACGAGTGCTTCGACAAGGCCTTCAACGAGGTCTACCAGGGCACGAAGCTCCCCAGCGGCAAGGAGCGAACGGAGATGTTGGCCTTCGCGACGAAGCTGCGGGAGAAGCAGCCGGACATCACGGCGGCGGACCTCCGCGAAGCCCTGGTGGGTGAGCTGCGCAAGCGGCGCGACGGCGGGGGCGTGGTCACCCCGGCGAAGATCCAGAAGTACGTGGAGGAGGCGGTCAGTTGGACGGCCACCTGCTACGAGGGCGGGGCGCGCAGCGCGACGCCCTCGGAGATGGCCGAGTGGACGGCCTTCGCGAATCAGCAGATGAAGGACAACCCGGAGACGACGCCGGATCAGCTCTCCGCCGCCATCATGGACGCCGTGCGCAACAAGGCCACGGGCATGTCCGCGGGCGCGAGCGGCAAGGTCAACGTCGACAAGTTCATCCAGGACGCGGTGAGCTGGTCCTCCAATGTCTACCAGGGGGGCTCGCGTTCCGCGACGTCGGCGGAGCTCCAGAAGTGGCGGGCCTTCGCGGACAAGACGATGGCGGACAATCCGGACATGACGTCCGCGCAGTTGCAGGCGGCCATCCAGGACGCGGTGCGCGACGAGGTGACGGGCGTGTCGTCGGGTTCGGGCGGCGCCAACCTGGACAAGATCATCAACGACGCGGTGAGCTGGGCGGCCAAGGTCTACCAGGGGGGCGAGCGCGGCGCGACGCCGGCGGAGCTCACGAAGTGGAAGGAGTTCGCCAACAAGAAGCTGGCGGACAACCCGGGCATGACGCCCTCGCAGCTCTCCAGCGCCATCCAGGACGCGGTGCGCGACGACATGCGCGGCGTGGGAGGCCCGGCGGAGTCGGCCCCGCTCGAGCGGTTCGTGAAGGACGCCTTCAAGTGGGTGTTCGAGCTGTACATGAACCAGCCCACGGACAAGCCGCGTGAGCCCACGGCGCGGGAGATCCGCGACTGGTCCAACTACGCCAAGGAACAGCTCAAGAAGAATCCCGACCTCACGGCCGAGGATCTGCAGTCCGTCATCCAGGACGGCCTGCGCAGGGCCCTGGGCAACATGTAGTCACGCCCGGAAAGGAGGGGGGGCCGCGAAGCCCCCCTCCTGGCCCGCGGCGAGGTGTGGCTGGCCCCGTTGCCGCAGGTGCTTCAGCTCCGGGGCTGCTGGGTGGGAGTCCAGGGCGCGGTCTCGGTCAGGATGGGCTCTGGCTTGCCGCTGGACATCGCCAGGAGCCCCTTGATGCACTGGACGGCGCGCAACCAGTTCTTCGGGTTCTTCATGTCCAGCCCCCCGATGAGCTGCTTGAGGATGCTGAGCGTGTCGAAGTAGACGCGCTCGCAGACCAGCGTCTCGTTCGCGTCGAAGATGAAGTACCCCGTCATTCGCGCCCGGAACCGGTTCCCCGTGGGCGGGATCTTTCCCAGCGGGCCCAGGTGGGTGCCCTTCAGCCAGAACTCCACGATGACGGCGTCGTCGCTGTGCCGCAGCGCGATGATTTCGTGGTCCTGATCCGGGAAGGCGATGCGGGTGTCGCGGTAGTAGTCGCGCACCGCGCTGTTGCCGTCGTGCACCGTCAGGGTGGGGATCAGCTCGTAGTGCGGATGCGGGAAGGTCGCCAGGACGTCGTCCCAGTCCTGCCTCACCTCGTCGTGGAAATGGTCCAACACCAACTTCTCACGTGCCTGGCGTACCTGTTCGGTGATCACGTTTGTCTCTTCCTGAAGAGGGGGCGCTGCGGTCAGCGACGGTGATGAATGGCCCGGTGGCTGAACGTGGGGGCCGTGCCGGGATGGGTCCAGGCGGCGGTCAGCTCGCTGGAGGGAAAGAACTGGAGGAAGCGCTCATCCACCTGGGACCGGTCGACCAGCGTCTTTTCGAGGACCAGCGAGTTGTACTGCTCCGCCGTGTTCTCGAGGGAGTTGGCGTTGAGGATGACCTCCTGCTGCCAGGTGCGCGCCCACCGAGCGAGTCCAGGCAGCCGGGAGTGCTCCGGAGTCAGGCACTCCGCCGCGATGGCATTCTCACTGCTGGCCCAGATGCCGGTGGAGGTGTTCAGGACGAGCGTCTGGTTTCCGAAGACGTGACCCGGCGTGGGAATCACCGCGACCCCTGGCCCCAGGATGCGCCCACCTGTCAGCGCGAGGAATGCGTCGGGCCGGATGTCCTTGAACGTCCCGGCCTGGTACCACGGCTGCTGCAGGGGATGCAGGTCCGCCATCGCGGCGAGCTCATCGCTTTGGACGATGACCCTGGCGTTGGGGAAGCGGGGTGTCACACCGCCGCCCAGGTCCTCCTGCGGCGCCGTCGTCCCCACCCAGCGCCTCAAGTCCTGGGTGTGCAGATGGTCGAACAGGAGGTAGTCGACGTCCTCCGGAGCGATTCCCAGCCGCGACAGATGGTCCAGCACCGTGCTGTGTTCCTTCAGCACGAGTGACTGGAGCGGCGAGGGGACGCGCGCGCCGAGCGCCGCGAAGTATGGCGTCTTGCGGCCGAGCTCGAAATCGCTCGGCTCGAAGAGGAGCACGCGCTGCCTGCCATCGCTTTCGCGCCAGCGGATGACCAGCATGCGATTGGTGATGGACAGGAAGGGCGCGACCGCCGTGCTGGCGCGGAACAGTCCGAACTTCGTGGGGTAGGGCAGCGTGACCAGCTCACAGGTGTCCACGCTGTCGGGCGTCCCCGTCGACGCGAACGCCGCGCGGAAGTCCGTGGCCCGCGTCCTCGCCCAGCGCAGCCTGGCGCCGGGACCTCCCGGAACGCGCTCCATGCCGTCGAAGGTGTCGATGTGCGTGCCAATCATTGGCATGTCCGTGACATCGGATTCCCGCCAGCCAGGTCGCATCGAAGGCCTCCCAGGTTTGTCTACGCTGTAGGGTTGGACGTAATTCTACGCTGTAGGTATTGTCAAGTTCATGAAGCGACCCGACATGTCCGACCCTGCCCCCCGTGCGGGCCTCGCGCCGACGGGGGCCACGCCCCGGCGTGGACGGCCCAGGGGCGGTTCGGGGCTCACGCGGGAGAAGGTCCTCCAGACGGCCCTGACCCTGGTGGACCGCGACGGCACCGAGGCGCTGAGCATGCGGAAGCTCGCGACCGTGCTCGGTGTGGACGCGATGAGCCTCTACCACCACGTCGCCAACAAGGACGCGGTCCTCGACGGTGTCGCGGAGTTGTTCCTGGCAGCCATTGAACCGCCCGGACCAACCGGTGACTGGCGCGAGGATGTCCGCGCGCTCGCCGCGGCATTCCGTCACGCGGCGGTCCAGCACCCCCGGGCCGCCCCGCTGGTGCTCACGCGTCAGCTCAAATCCAACCAGGGGCTGGCGGGCACGGAATCAGCCCTCGCCATTCTGCACGCGGCGGGTTTTCCTCCGGAGGAGGCCGTGCATGCCCTGCGTTCGGTCCTCGCCTTCCTGGTCGGGACGCTCCTGCGCGAGGTGTCCTCCGGTCCGACCTTCAGCGGCCAGAACCTCGGAGGACTGGCGGGGCGCCGCGCCGACCTCAAGGACTCGGGGTTTCCCCACGTGGCCTGGGCCGCGCCCCACCTGGCCGCCTGCCATCACCTGACGGAGTTCAACTTCGGGTTGGAGCTGCTGGTGGCGGCGCTTGAGCAGCGATTGAGTCCCCGCCGCGCTCCCTCCCCACGCGCAGGCCCCCGGACGCGCAAGGCTCGGTAGCCCTGTTCGCTCACGAGGGCCTTGGGGTTCGCGGAGCTATGCGGTCCGCGTGAAGTACCCGTTGTCGCGCATGTCGGTCCGGAGGTCCGGCTCCTGCGGGCTCCATCCCAGCGTGTCGCGGGTGATGGTGCTGGAGGTGGGATTGTCGATGGCGACGAAGCCCGCCAGCCAGTCGAAATGCGTGCGCGCCTCATCCTCGGCGATGCCTCGGACGGGGACGCCGAGCCCCGCGCCGATGGCTTCGGCGAGAGCGCGCAGCGGAATGCCTTCCTCCGCGACGCCGTGCAGGCGCGTTCCGGGAGCTGCGCGCTCGAGTGCCAGGCAGAAGAGGCGTGCGACATCCAGCCGGTGCACCGCGGGCCAGCGGTTCGCCCCCTCGCCGATGAAGGCGGAGACGCCCGTGCGGCGTGCGATGTCGATGAGCGCGGGCACGAAGGCATGGTCGCCCGCGCCGTGGACGGAAGGCGGCAGCCGCACGACGCTTGCGCGCACCCCACGGCGGGCGGCTTCCATCACCGTCGCCTCCGTGGCTGCCCGAGGGCCCGCCGCGCTCCCGGCAGAGGGAGCGTCTGCTTCCGTGCCGAGGCGACCGGGCACGAGCATCGCGGTTCCCGAGGTGGAGATGAAGGGTTTGCCCGAACCCTCCAACGCGCCGGCCAGCGCCTCCACCGCCCGCCGGTCCGTCTCGGCGGCGGCCGCGTACTGGGAGAAGTCGTGGATGAAGGCCGTATGGATGACGCCGTCGCAGGAACGCGCGCCCGCGACAAGGCTCGCGGTGTCCGTCAGCTCGCCGCGGTGCGCCTGGATGCCCGCCCGCGCCAGGGTGTCGGCGGAGGCGTCGCTGCGCGCCAGTCCGAGCACTTCGTGCCCGGCGGTCCTCAACTCACGCACAATCGCTGTCCCGATGAATCCTGTCGCGCCCGTCACAAAAACACGCATGCTGACCTCCTCGTTGTTCGCAGGCGGTTTATGTTCCGGAGTCCAGGGTTGGAAAAGCCGAGGAGTTATACGGGTATGACCACTAACAGCCTGCCGGGCCCGGCCCTGACCCTGGGTGGCTTCCTTCGCGACCGCCGCGAGCGCTTGTCGCCGGCACCGGGTGCCCCGAGCCGGCGCCGGACGCCGGGGCTCCGGCGGGAAGAGGTGGCCACGCGGGCGGGCGTAAGCGTCACCTGGTACACGTGGCTGGAGCAGGGGAGAGGCGGCCCGCCCTCCGACGAGGTGCTGGAGCGGTTGGTCCTCGCGCTGGAACTGGATGCCGCCAGCCGCGAGGTCCTGTACCTGCTGGCCCAACAGCGACCGCCGCCACCGATTCCGACTCCACCGCCTCCGGTCCCTGCCTCCCTGCAGCGCGTGCTGGACGCCATGCCGACCAGCCCCGCCTATGTGCAGACGCCCGCGTGGGATGTCGTGGCCTGGAACGCGGCGGCGACGGCCGTGCTGAGCGACTATGCCGCGCTACCGCCCGGCGAGCGCAACGTGCTCAGGCGCCTTTTCGGCTCGGCTTCCGTCCGCACTTCGCTGCCTGATTGGGAAACACACGCGCGCTTCGCCGTGGCCGTGTTCCGCCTCGACGTCGCGCGCGCGGGCGAAAGCGCCGAAGCCGTCGCGCTCGCGGCCGAACTCCAGGAGACCAGTGCCGACTTCCGCAGGCTGTGGGCCGAGAACGAGATGCGCAGCCATGGGGTGGGGCTGAAGCGCATTCATCACCCCATCGCTGGCCCGCTCACGCTCGAGTACTCGGCCTTCTCCGTCGACAACGGAAAGGGATTGAGCATGGTTGTCTTCACGCCGGCTTCTCCGGCCGACGTTCGCGCGATCGATCTGCTCCTCTCGCTCAGGGCGCGGACCTCATGACGGCGGATGCTTGATGCCAGGGGTCATGGAGGAGGCGTCCCTGCGATGAAAGAGCGCGACATCCCTGAGGCAGAACCAGCGCTGCGCGCGAGGCTCGAGGAGTTCGGGGCCAAGAACTGGTCGGAGCTGGCCGGGGTGCGGCTGGCGTGGGCCCACGGCAGGACGTGGTTGGCGCTCGGTGCCTGGTTCGTGCTCTCGCCCTGTTCCATGGAGGAGCTGAGCGAAGCGCTGCGAGGCTCGCAAGCGGACCTGGATTCGGAGGAGGGCCTCGAGGAAGTCATGGCACTGGTTCATCATGCGACCGGGGCCCGGGTGATTCGCACGGCGGATGACCTGGACGACCTCACGGAGGACAAGCCGGGGCCGGAAGTGATTCGCAGCGGCACCATCGGGGCGCGCGGGCTGGCGCTCTGGGAGGCACCGCGACGGGATTCCCAGGGGATGGTGTTCTTCGCCAACCTGTGGCGGGTCGACGGCGCGGACTTCGTGCGCCTGCAGGTGGATTTCGCCACGCGGTCGCTCTCGGTCGAGGTGATCGACAGCGGATGGTTCGAGGTCGCGGCATTCCTGGGCTGAGTCGCCGCGGGAAAAAAGTTCGGACCGGCAATCGACGGTGCATGGATGCGTACACCGCATGTCCCACCCCCTTCCTTCGGTGAACCCATGCGTCGTCCCCTGTCCCGCTTCGCCCTCGTGGCCGTCCTGTTCGGCTCGGGAGGTGCTGCCCTCGCGGCGGAAGGGGCGAAGAAGCCCGCCACGCAATGGCTGGCCAGCCCCGCCCAGGCGGCCCGCGCGGCGCGAGTGGAGGCGGGATTGGCGCCGGTCGTCATCGAAGGCGAGAAACCCCAGAGCCTGACGCTTCCGCAGTGGATGGCGCTGTACCGGATCCCCGGGCTGAGCATCGCCGTCTTCGACAAGCACGCCGTCGTCTGGGCCAGGACCTATGGCGTGAAGGAGGCCGGCGGCTCGGAGCCCGTCACCCTGGAGACGCTGTTCCAGGCGGGCTCCATCAGCAAGCCGGTGACAGCCCTGGCGGCGCTGCACTTCGTCGAGGCGGGCAAGTGGTCGCTCGACGAGAACATCAACGACAGGCTGCGCTCGTGGAAGCTCCCCGAGAACGACTTCACGAAGGAGCAGAAGGTCACCCTGCGCCGGCTGCTCAGCCACAGCGCGGGGACGACCGTGCATGGCTTCCCCGGGTACGCCGTGGACGCCCCCATGCCCACGCTGGTGCAGGTGCTGGAGGGCGCGGCGCCCGCGAATACCGCTCCGGTGCGCGTCGACCTCGTTCCCGGCACGAAGACGCGCTACAGCGGCGGCGGTACGTCCATTGTCCAGTTGATGATGGTGGATCAGCTCCAGAAGCCGTTCCCCCAGCTCATGAGCGAGGCGGTGCTGAAGCCGCTCGGCATGACCCGGAGTTCCTACGAGCAGCCCCTGCCTCCAGAGCTTGCCGCCAGGACGGCCTCCGGGACGTACTCCAGCGGGAAGAGCGTCGCGGGCCGCTGGCACGTGTACCCGGAGATGGCCGCGGCCGGACTGTGGACCACGCCGTCCGACCTCGCGCGGGTCGCCCTGGAGGTGTCCAATGCGAAGGCGGGGAAGTCCAAGCGCGTGCTGTCCCAGGCGATGACGAAGCAGATGCTGACGCAGCAGTCGGAGTCGTTCGGGCTGGGCTTCCAGGTGGAACCCGGCACCGGCGGCTTCCGTCACGGAGGCTCGGACGAGGGCTTCCAGGCCGCGTTCATGGCCTTCAGTGACACGGGCTCCGGAGTGGTCGTCATGGCCAACTCCGACAACGGCTTCCTGCTCTTCGACCGCCTCATCGCCAGCGTGGCGTCCGAGTATGCCTGGACCGCGTTCAAGGCCGAGCCCGTGCCGCCGTCCGCCCAGGTGGATGTGCTCATGCGGCTCAAGGGCATCGACACCGCGCTCGCCTGGTACACGGCGCAGCATCGCGAGAACATGAAGGGCCTGGAGTCGGGGCACCTGAACCAGCTCGGCTACCGGTTGCTGTCGGACGGCAAGGGCGCGGACGCGGTGCGGGTGTTCGAAACGAACGTGAAGCTCTTCCCGACGGACGCGAATGCCTACGACAGCCTGGGCGAGGCTCAGCTCCAACTGGGCCGGAAGCAAGAGGCCATCGCGAGCTACAAGAAGTCGCTCGCGCTGGACGCGGGCAATGCCAATGCCGTGAAGGTCCTGGAGAAGCTCGGCGCGCCCACCGGGAAGTGAGCGCGGGGGCACCCGTCGGCCGCCTTCCAGGGGCCTTCGGGGGGCCGGTTTGTTGTTCTTGTTCGTCCGAGCGCGGCGTACCCTGACCTCATGGACCGCGAGTTCGAGAGCCATCTCGATGTGGAGTCAATATGATCCGCATCCGCCAGGCCTGAACGCGCCTCCGTCAGTTCCGTTCGAACCTCACAAGACACCCACCCGCCCACCGTTGGTGCCCTCCGCCATGACGCAGCGCAAGCCCTCCTCCAGCCAGAATCCCGCGGACAGCCATGACCTGATCCGCGTCCGGGGTGCCCGGGAAAACAACCTGAAGGATGTGAGCATCGAGCTGCCCAAACGGCGGCTGACGGTGTTCACCGGCGTTTCGGGTTCGGGCAAGTCGTCGCTGGTGTTCGGCACCATCGCGGCGGAGTCGCAGCGGATGATCAACGAGACCTACAGCACGTTCGTGCAGGGGTTCATGCCGACGCTGGGGCGGCCCGAGGTCGACGTCCTGGAAGGGCTGACGACCGCGATCATCGTCGACCAGGAGCGGATGGGCGCCAACTCCCGCTCGACGGTGGGCACGGCGACCGACGCCAACGCGATGCTGCGGGTGCTGTTCAGCCGCCTCGGCAAGCCGCACGTCGGCTCGTCCAACGCCTTCTCGTTCAACGTCCCGTCGGTCCGCGGGGTCGGGCAGCTCTCCGTCGAGAAGGGCGGAGGCAAGACCGAGAAGCGCGAGTTCACGGTCAACGGTGGCATGTGCGCGCGCTGCGAGGGCATGGGCTCGGTGAACGATATCGACCTGTCCCAGTTGTATGACGACACGAAGTCGCTCTCCGAGGGCGCGCTCACCATCCCGGGCTATACCGTCGACGGCTGGCAGGTGCGCATCTTCGCGGCCTCGGGCTTCCTCGACCCGGACAAGCCGATCCGGAAGTACACCAAGAAGGAGCTCCACGATTTCCTCTACCGGGAGCCGACCAAGGTGAAGTTCGAGAGCATGAACCTCACCTACGAGGGGCTGGTTCCGCGGATCCAGAAGTCGTTCCTGACCAAGGACGTGGAGGCGATGCAGCCTCACATCCGTGCGTTCGTGGAGCGGGCGGTGACATTCACCACCTGTCCCGAGTGCGGCGGCACCCGGCTCAACGAGGCCGCCCGGTCCTCCAGGATCAAGAAGGTCAACATCGCCGAAGCCTGTTCGATGCAGATCAACGAGCTGGCCGAGTGGGTGCGCGGTCTGAAGGAGCCGTCCGTCGCGCCGCTGCTGGCGACGCTGCTGCGGACGCTCGACTCGTTCGTGGAGATTGGACTGGGCTATCTCAGCCTTGACCGGCCGTCGGGGACGCTGTCGGGCGGCGAATCACAGCGCATCCAGATGATCCGACACCTCGGTTCGTCGCTCACCGACGTGACCTATGTGTTCGACGAGCCGACCATCGGGCTGCACCCGCACGACATCCAGCGGATGAACGGCTTGCTGCTGCGGCTGCGCGACAAGGGCAACACCGTGCTGGTCGTCGAGCACAAGCCGGAGGCCATCGAAATCGCCGACCACGTCGTCGACCTTGGCCCCGGAGCAGGCACCGCCGGTGGCGAGGTGGTGTTCGAGGGCACCGTCGCCGGGCTGCGGGCCAGCGGCACGCTCACCGGGCGGCATCTGGACGACCGGGCCGCCTTGAAGCCGTCGGTGCGAAAGCCGTCGGGAGTGTTGAAGGTGCGCGGCGCCAGCGCCCACAACCTGCAGAAGGTCGATGTCGACATCCCGCTCGGCGTGCTGGTGGTGGTGACCGGCGTGGCCGGGTCGGGAAAGAGCTCGCTGATCCACGGCTCGGTGTCGGGCAAGGATGGAGTGGTGTCGGTGGACCAGGCCCCGATCCGTGGCTCGCGGCGGAGCAACCCGGCGACGTACACCGACCTGCTGGAGCCGATCCGCAAGGCTTTCGCGAAGGCCAACGGCGTGAAGCCCGCCCTGTTCAGCGCCAACTCGGAGGGCGCCTGCCCGGTCTGCAACGGCGCCGGGGTCATCTACACCGACCTGGCGATGATGGCGGGGGTCGCCACGGTCTGCGAGGAATGCGGGGGCCGACGGTTCCAGGCGGCGGTGCTGGAGTACCGGCTCGGCGGGCTCAACATCGCCGAAGTGCTCGACCTGCCCGTGAAGGACGCGGTCGCCTTCTTCGGCGCCGGCAAGGCGCACACGCCGGCCGCGCACGCCATCCTGACGCGCATGAGCGACGTCGGGCTGGGCTACCTGCGGCTCGGCCAGCCGCTGACCACGCTGTCGGGTGGCGAGCGGCAGCGGCTGAAGCTCGCGACGCACATGGGCGCTGACGGCGGCGTCTACGTGCTCGACGAGCCAACCACCGGACTGCATCTGGCCGACGTCGAGCAGATGCTCGGGCTGCTGGACCGGCTGGTCGACTCCGGTAAGTCGGTCATCGTGATCGAGCACCATCAGGCGGTGATGGCGCACGCCGACTGGATCATCGACCTGGGGCCGGGGGCGGGCCACGACGGCGGGCGGATCGTGTTCGAAGGCACCCCGGCCAACCTTGTCGCGGCGAAGGCAACGCTGACCGGCAAGCACCTCGCGGCCTACGTCCGTTGAGGCAGTCCCGCCAGGGCCTTGAGTGAGCCGCGCCGCTCCCCGCTCCCCGCTCTTGCCGACAGACATGACCCGGAACGCTCCTGCCCCCCTGAGGGGGTAGGACCTTGGCGGTTCAGTGGAAGAGGACGCATGCGGCGGGGGGCGTCGCGGAAGAAGAAGGTGCCGCCGCCGACGGCGTGGTCGCCCATCTTCCGCTCCTCGGGGCGTTCGAAGCGTCCATGGAGACTCCGCGCACCCCTGGCAATTCCTGTCACGATGGCATGGACAACCTGTTGGGATGTCCTGCGAGTCTTGACCAGGGAGGATGGGCTTGGACTCACCCGCGAGGGCATGTGAACAATTCCTGCGAGCCGGCTGATGCGCCGCGCAATCCGGATTCTCATGCGCCAAGACCGGCGGGTGATGCGTCAAGAAAAACATATCTCACTGATTGTCACTATTACGTGAAATTCGCGTAAGAGTCTTTGGAGCAGGAAGGGCGCTGGCCGCGCAACCCGCGGGCAAGACAGCCCTGATTGCACAGCCGAGAGGCTGGAACCTCCACTGAATCGCAACAGATGCTCCACTGCACGGTATTGCAGTGTCATGCGGCCACGGGCTGCGAAAGAGAAACGTATGCGGAAGCTGTCCATGACGACCGTCATGCTGTGCGGAGCATTGGTGTCAGGGTGCCAGGGAGAGGATTGGGAGTCCCCGTCCCACGAACAGCCCGGCGGCAATGGCACGGAGGCGTCTGTCGCGTCCACCCGGCAGGCGATCGTCTCCCAGGAGCTCGCGGCGTCGCTCGCGTGTGCCGAGACGTATGCCACCGCGGGGACCTGCGATTGGGCGCACTGGAGCGAGCTGGTGGAGACGTGCCTGACGTACGCGCACCCGGAGCTCGAGGACGGCGTCTTCATTGATGCGGTGCAGTCAGGTCAGTGTACCGCGGCCAACTGGTCCGTGCTGCGCGAGCAGCTCCTCGCCCCGCGCCCGCCGTCCGTCTTCGTGCGCGAAAGCTGCAACGGCGGCTCCCAGGTGATTCAAGAGGCCGCGTCCAACGGCTGCTACACCCTCGCGCCGACCGCGGGCGCCTCCTTCGTCGACGTGCCGGTCGGCAAGACCGTGACGCTCCATGCCGCCGGGGACTGCACCGGCGACTCGGTGACGGTCGAGACCGACACGAACCTCTGTGAGACCTCGTTCGGGAGCGGCGCGAGCGCGAACGACAAGGTGCGTTCGTTCCGGGTTCAGGACGTCGAAGTCCTCCCCTCGGCGCACCGCTACGACTGTGCCAGCGGGGAGTCGACCTGCGTCGAGAACTACAACAACGCCAGCAGACTGGCTGCCATCAACAAGAAGCTCACCGTCAAGATCGTCCGCATGACCCTTGATGGCAAGACGACGCCCGCGTTGACCACCATCAAGAACACCATCGGCAATCTGTCCGACTACTACGCAGTCGCATCTCGCAACCAGTTGAGCCTGGATGTCATCGCTTCGCAGAACGTGGCGGTGACGAGCACCAACTGTGCGACGGCGAAGACCCAGGCCCGCCAGAAAGCCACCAGCTCGAGCGCGTTCCTGACGGTGTATGTGCTGCCTGGCGGGGTGTGCTCCACCTCGAACGCCGGCTCGCGCAGCGTCAACCTCAAGGGCACCCTGTTCCGGGACTACGCCCACGAGGTCGGTCACGTGCTCGGCCTCGCGCACGGCAACGTGCGTGACCCCTCTACCGGCACGGTCAAGTCGTCCGGCGACTCAAGCACGTACATGGGCATCTTCGCGTCGGACAACTACAACCTTCCGCAGCTCCACTGGCTGGGATGGACGAAGAAGGAGGAGATCGTCAAGATCAACTCGGCCATCGCCAGCAATGGCTTCACCGAAATCACCCTCCGTCCGGTGGGCAGCAACGCCGACAGCACCAACCCCCTCCCGATAGGCGCGGTCTGGGAGATTCCTGGCACCGACCAGCGCCTGTTCATCGCCGTGCCGAAGCCGCGTCTGACCGGCACCAACCAGATCGAGGGCGGCACGGTGTTCGCGTACCGCGCTCCCAAGTGCGTGGGTTGCACGGGCATGGCCATGGGCACGATGCAGATGGCGCGGTTCGGCGCCAAGTCCATCAATGAGCACGAAGCGAGCGGCATCTTCATCAAGCCGGTGGGCTACACGAGCAGCTTCGTCCAGGTGGACGGGCAGAGCGTCGAGGTGTTCACCTCCGTCACGCTGCGCGTCAGGCAGTAGGGCCCGGTTCAAGGCAGCACGGCGTCCCGGATGAATCGGGTCAGGGACTCCGCCATCTTCTGGTGCGTGGCGGCGGAAGGATGCCAGTCCTCCGCGACGCCATCGGTGGCGGGGTCCTGTTCGGCCATCACGTGGCGGTGGACGCGCATGTCCCCGGCGCGGCGCCGTTCCTCCACGAGTCCGGTGATCCAGTCCCCGACGTGCACGGACTTCACCCCGCCCTGTGTTTCGAGCTTCTTGAATCCGTCCGTCATGCTGCCGAGCGTGCACACGATGTGCGCGCGGGGATGGAGGGTCCGCAGCCGCTGGAGGAACGCGCGGTAGGCGGCCTTGAAGCCGGCCTCGTCCGGAAGGAAGACGTCGGTGCCACTGCCGGCGAGGATGTCATTGGTGCCGAGGTTGATGACAATCACCCCTGGCGAACCCTCCGTGAACTCACATGCGGCGGGATGTTCCGGCACCGCGAGTTCATAGAGCGCGGGCAGCAGCCCGGAGGTCGTCAGGTCCAGGTTGCGGTAGACACCGTGGCCCGAATAACAGACGAGGACGGGCTCCGCGCCCAGGTCCATGGCGGTGAGCCACGCATAGGTCCGTCTGGGATTCTGGTGCTTCGACGTGAAGGTGGGGGCCCTCCAGGAACGTGACTCCGGGATGAACGCGACGTCGGTGCCGTAGCCACAGGTGATGGAGTCCCCGATGAACTCCATCCGGAGCGCCGGGCGGGCGGGCGGCTCCCGAAGCTCGCCATGGACTTCCAGCGCGACGAGCTTGCTGGGGCCCACGATGGATTCGGTGCGCTTGAGGATCTCCACCGTGTGGAGGCCAACCTCCAGCGCCGGGGCGAGCGGGTAGGTGGCCTCACCGCTTCGCACGGCGAGCCGGGTCGGCGGGGCGCCGTCAATCGAGACGTCGAAGTGGTTGGTGCCCACCTCGCCGCCCGTGCCCGCGTCATCGAGCCGCATGCGCAGGGCGTCCCCCCAGAAGCGCGCGCGCACCGTCACGCCCGGATGGGAGAAGACGACCCCGGTGCTGGAGCGGTACGTCCGGCCGACGTACTGGATCCGCGCGTCCGTCGCGGGAACGGTCACCCAGGTCAGGGACATGGTGGAGGTCTCCTGTCGGGTCGTGTCTTCCGGCCCGCGAGTGGGACCCTTGCAGTCCAGGAGCAGGAGTCCAAGGGCCAGGGCCGGGAGGAGTCGACGCGCGGTGTGCGGGCTCAAGGTTCCTCCAGGCCGGCTTTCGATGCGACCTCTTCCGCAGGGAGCGTAGCGCATCCTGTCCGCCGCCAGTTCCCGGCGCGACATCCGGCCGGAAATCCCCCAGGATGACGAAGGAATGGGAGGCGGAAGATGCGTCGAGTGAAGCGGCCGTATGTGATCTGCCACATGGTCCCGTCCCTGGACGGGAGGATTGTCACCAAGGGCTGGAAGCTGTCCTCCAGCGCGTTGGCGGAGTACGAGCGCACGGCCCGGAAGTTCAAGGCCGACGCCTGGATGATTGGCCGCATCTCCATGGAGCCCTACGCCGGCAAGGCGAAGGTGCCCGTGCGCAAGGTGTCGCGGCCGATTCCGCGGACCGACTTCATCGCTCCGCATGAAGCGGAGTCCTACGCCATCGCGTTGGATCCGTCCGGCAAGCTCACCTGGAAGTCGAACGACATCGATGGCGAGCATGTCATCACCGTCCTCACCGAGCAGGTCTCGGACGACTACCTGGCCTTCCTCCAGGCCCGGGGGGTCTCCTACCTGTTTGGCGGCAAGACGCGGCTCGACCTGGAGCAGGTGCTGGGCAAGTTGCGGAAGGCGTTCCGCATCAAGAAGCTGCTGCTCGAAGGCGGAGGGAAGATCAACGGCTCGTTCCTGACGGCCGGACTCATCGACGAAGTGAGCGTGCTCGTGGCGCCGCTCGTGGATGGTTCCATCGGGACGCCCTCGCTCTTCGATGCGAGCGAGGGGAAGGGCGCGGCACACCCCCTCCGGTTGGTCTCCTTCGAGAAGCGCCGGGGCGACCTGCTGTGGCTGCGCTACAAGCCGAAGCGCTGACGGAACCCGCCGGGCCGCGCCGGGCATCCTCGGCGCCTTCCACCAGGTGGTACCGGTCGCGGTTCCAGCCGGGGCAAGCCAACCCACCGTGCTTCATGACTCCTGGCATCCTGGCCACGAGCGCATGATGCGCCCATTCTCATCAACCGAGGCTCCGGAGTTCCTTTTCCGGAGCCTGGGGATGTGCTGGCCGCGAAGCTACTTGGAATAGCAGATCCTGTTCGAGCAGATGCCGCCCCCCGTCCCACAATCGGCGGTGGTGTCGCAACTCTTGCAGGAGATGGAACACATCCGAGGCAGGGGCGACGCGGGCGCGGGCGATTCCGGCGTGAGGCTGGGGACCATGGCCAGCGCGGAGCCTGCGACAAATCCCACCAGCAGGGCGATGCCGGAAAACGACTTCCTCAAGCGTGTCTGGTTCATTTGGATTCCCGGGTCAGGCGTGGACGGCATTGAGGAGTCTAGTACGGCTTGAACAGATGTGAGAGGGGTCGCGGGTGTGTGGTAGATGGGCGCCCATGAACCTCTCTCGATTGTCGTTCACGGGCCTGGGCGTGGCGTTCCTCGTGGTGGGCTGCGGTGGAAGCCGGAGCAACTCCAAGGTGGACCTGTCTGGAATGGGGCCGTCCATGAACGCGAAGCGCTATGCGAACCTGGAGAAGCTCGCCGCCAAGGATCTCGAATGCACCGAGGAGCTGACGCCGACCTATCTGGGTGAGAACCAGTATCAAATGACTGGCTGCAACGCCGACACGACCTACGAACTGCGCTGCAAGATGGGCCAGTGCGCCTGGGTTCCGGATGTAAAGGGCCGTGCGGAGTTCGACCTGGCGTGTGAGCGGGCGAACCTCACGACGACCCGACTGGACCCCGTCACGGTCGGAGTCTCGGGTTGCGGAAAGCGCGCGGCCTACCGGCTGCTGGGCTCGGTCCACTCCTTCTCCTGGACGTTGAATTCGCCCGTGACCCTGGAGGAGGTGGAGGCGCAGCCGGCTTCGCCTTCCACGGGCGCGGTGCCGCCCCCGTGATGCTTCCCGCGTGAGGCGCGAAGGCTGAAGGGGCCTCAGGGCCTGGGGGGCACGGTGATGGTGCCCAGCTCGAAGCGGTCCTCGGGCACGGGCGTGTCGTCGTTGGTGAAGGCCTTGAGGCGCTCGCCGTCGCCGCCGGCGTACCAGAGGCCCACCAGCACCTTCCACTCACCCGGCTCCCAGTCCTTCGCGGACAGGGCGAACGCATCGCGCAGCAGCGCGCGGCGGGGCGCATCGCGGAAGAAGAAGGTACCTCCCACGACGGCATGGTCGGCGGTCTTCCGCTCCCCGGGGCCGGAGACGTGCACCCAGATTCCGACCGAGCGGGGCACCTTCCCCTTCACCTGCCAGTAGATGACCAGTGGAACGATGCCGCGTGCGTCGGGAGCGGACGGCACCTGGGCCGCCACCAGCTCCACGGGCTGCTCGAAGCGCCCGTGGATGAGCCGCGCGTCCGGAGGCAGCTCCGCCGTCCCGAGCAGCGACCCATCCGCGTTGCGCAGCACGGGCATCGCCTCCGGTTCGCGCCACGCCACCATCATGGCGCCCATCGCCACCAGCGGCAGGGCGGCCACCACCACGGCTCCGGGACCTGGCCACAAAGCGGAGCCCCCTCGCCGTCGCGGAGCCCAGGCCAGCAGCGCGAGGCCCCCCCACGCGAGCACCGACACGGCGCTTCCTCCCAGTCCCGACCGGGGCAGGAATCGCAGCACCACGCGGTGCTGGCCCGCGGGCAGCGTCACGCCGAGCAGCCCGTCGCGCGAGACGACCTCTCCGACCGAGGACTTCCAGCCCGGATGCCAGTTCTGGTTGATGAGCAGCGCGGTGGGCCGCTTCGCGTCCACTTCCACTTCGAGCCGGTTGGGCGTCCACGTCACCCGCCGCGCGGTGCCGGCGCGCGGGTCCTCCAGGTACTCCTCTTGCGGAAGGTCGCCCCGGAGGCGCTCGGACATGGGGACGGGCCACGCCTCGCCGCAGGCGATGGAGCCCCGGTTGAGCGGGAGGAAGGAGCCCTGGGCCCAGCGGTTGCCTCGGGTCTGGGCGAAGGGCTGGTCCACGGCGATGGGCGTGGGCACCAGCGTCACGCGGCTGGCGAGCACTCCGAAGCCGATGACCTGGACGACGATGCCCGCCACCGCCAGGGCGCACGCTGCCCCCGAGGCCCACTTCCACGCGCGCCCGCGCGACGAGCGGATCAACAACGCCGCGAACCCCAGCGCGGTCAGCTCCGCGAGCAGGAGTCCGGCGGGGACGAGGAAGCGCTCGGGATAGCGAAGCGTTCCGAAGACGGGCAGCAACCGGAGCGCGGCGAACAGCGAGGGCTTCGCTGCGTAGCCCGAAGCCAGCCAGAGGCAGAGTCCCGCGAGCACGGCGGGGTACGTGGCCCGGCGGCGGGCCAGCACGGCGCCCAGCACGAAGACGAGGGCTCCGGGCACGAAGAAGAAGTGTCCCACGTCGGCGTTGCTGGGGAACTGGAACAGCTCGCGCCCCACCGTCTCCAGCGAGTGGCCCGGGGTGCCCGCCATGAGGCGGGGGGCCGCGCGCATCGTCTCCACCAGGGGCCACAGACGGAACATGCCCGCGCCCAGGGTGAAGAGGGCCGTGGCTCCGAGTGCCCACACCCCCGCGCGCCACCGGCCGCTTCGCCGCAGGGGCCGGGACGCCAGCGTGCGCACCGCCTCCAGCGCGACGAAGAGCGCGCTCATGGGAACGGGGTACGAACTGCCAAAGCCGAGCTGGAGCGCGAAGCCTCCGGCCACCCACGCCGCGCCATCCAGGTGCCCCTCCGCCGCCCGCCGCGCGCCGAACAGCAGCCACGGCAGCAGCAGGAAGCCCGCGAAGTTGAGCCATCCCAGCGACCACGCGTGCGCGGTGAAGCCCGCGAGTCCGAAGAGGGGCGCGGCGATGAGCGCCCCCGCCGCGGAGCCCGTGCTTCGTCGCGCGAAACGGAAGCAGCCCTCCATGCCGATGATCAGGAAGAGCCACAGCACCACGGCTTCCGCGCGGTGCGAACCCAGCGCGGCGGAGAGCAGCAGCGTGGGGGAGGCGACGCGGGTCTGTGGGCTGCCCAGGGCGTACTGGCCGCCGCACGTCCACGGATTCCACAGGGGCGCCTGCCCATACATCGCCACGGTGCGGGCGCCCGCCTCTTCGTAGGAGTGCAGGAGGTGCGAGTCGCGGAAGTCGTTCGTCTGTCCCACCTGCGACAGCGGCTGCCACGCGGCCACGAGCGCGAGCAGGCCGAAGAGCCCCAGCCGCACGCCCGCCGTGGTGGCGATGCGGTGCAGGACCCGGAGCAGCGTGGAGGGAGTGGGCCTCATGCGTGCGTCAGTCGTAGAACGCGCGCGGCTTGCAAGGCGCCGTCGTGGCCTTGCGCGGGGGCCGGACCGGACCGCTGGAGCGCAGCTCCTCGTCGATGGCGCGGAACACCTCTTCCACGGGCACGTCCCGGCGCTGTGCTTCCCCCGTCACCCAGGAGCGCTCCGACGCGCTGAAGTCATCGTCCTGCGACCAGGCGTCTCCCGGGAAGTTGTGCAGCGATTGCTCGCGCCAGCCGGGCTCCTGGGCGGCGGCGTCGCGGCCCACCTGGATGCGCTCGGCGTCCGACAGGTGCTTGCGAGGCGGCGCCGGGGCGACGGTGGACGCTCGCACCCCCGCGGTGACACCGCACAGCGTGAGGGTCAGCCATCCCGCGATGCTGGCGCGCCGCCAGCGAGCCCGAGTCGCCGTCATGCCTCAGTCCCCGTGCCGTCGCCGCGAGTCCATGAAGGTGCTCCTACTCCACTTCCGGGGCGCGGTTCATCCGCTTTCAAGGCGGGGCGGGGAAGGTGAGCCGCCCAGCCGGGGCGACAACGCCCCTGACCGGGGGCGACATGCGTTCGTGAGGAAGCCCTGCGTCGGTCCCCCTTGCCTGCTGCATTGCGTCGACGGATGCGCCCCCTCCCAGTCGAAAGGCCGGGGAAGAGGCGTCTCGGATTCTCATACTCAGTGTCTTTGACAGACACGAGGCTCCGTAGAATCGTGCCGCCCCCCAACCGGCAATGACATCCGAGGGTCCACCATGGGATTGGCAGAACGCAGGGCGATTGCGCAGTACCAGCAGAACGTGTTTCCGGGCTGGCAGAAGAAGTTCAACGACCTCCTGGGCTATCCCCTGGAGATTGAGGTGGATTGGCCCACGATGGGTGAAGAGGGGTTGGCCCACCTCTTCGAGTGGGGGATGAACGTCATCTACTTCGAGCCGCTGATGCTGGCCCTCCAGGACATCGCGGTGGATGACTTCTCCAAGCAGGCGCTGCGCGACGGTTTCAAGAAGTACTTCGTCAGCGGCGTCGAGCCTGAGAACCGGGTGTTCTTCAGCTTCTCGGACAAGACCCTGTTCTACCGGCTCAAGTTTGGCGGCAACGAGAACGACATTCCGGACAGGAAGGCCCGTCTGGTCCAGCTCCTGGAAAAGAATCTCTGAGCGCCTGCTGAACCAGGCCGGGCGCGCTTCAGTGCCCCAGTTGGCTCATGAGCGCGGCGAGCGTGAAAGGCACGGCGACCAGGCCCACCGCGATCGCCATCGGTGGGAGATAGCTCTCCCACCGTCCATGGAGCGGATCCTGGGCGTCCCGTTCGGCGCCCCCGTCCAGTTCCTCCTCCACGCCTCCTTCCACGACATTCTGGTAGAGGGCCAGCGGCGTCCAGATCATCCCCCAGGGAATGCCCCACCAGCCCACCAGGGCGCTGCAGAGCGTGGCTGGGAGCGCGCGCAGCAGGGCGTGGTGTGAGCACAGACGGTGAAACGTCCCTGTCCACCGTGTCGTGACGACAAGCATGCTCGCGCACCACACCGGCGCCACCACCCGGGCATTGCTGTCACCACACACCTCGCAGCCACCCCAGCGGTTTGGACGCAGAGGCGGCTCCTTCCTCGTGGGTGTCTCGCCTGCGAGCCGTGCCAGCAAGGGACGCCTCCACCGCCACATGGCCGCCGCGACCAGGACCGGCGTCGCGGCGAACACCGCGACCTCCGCGAATCCCAGAGGGAAGAAGGCAAGGCTCGCGAGCACCCCCACCCCCCACAGCCCCTGCGCGACGTGCCACGCCAGGGTGAAACAGGGCAGCAGCAGGTGGCTTGCCAGCAGCAGCCCCGCGTAGAGACCCAGCAGCACGGCGGGGAGCGGATGGTCGTTGAGGTACAGGGCCAAGGCGGCACCGAAGAGCGGGAAGGAGAGGCTCGCGCCGAAGTTGCGAAGCGTGTCCAACCAGGCATCCAGGATCGCGACCGCCGTACCGTAGGGCCGGTGCTGGACCGCGTGACACCAGCGGCAGCGCGGCCACCGGGCGGCGACAGGGCGAGAACAGTCATTGCATCGGAGCATCACGGACACCACCACGCGCGCCAGGCCCTTCGGGGTAGGGCTTTGCCGGTCCTGCGATGGCGGGCAGGGGGAGTTGAGCATCCCCGGTGCGTTCCTTCAACCGGGGGCGCTGGAGCTGGCCGTCATGCCCCACGGCCGTCGCCAGGCACACCCCAGGTCCAGCCCGAGCTCAGCCGCGGAGTCCGAGGATCGTCGGGGTGTACAGATTGATCTGGGCGATGTTGCTCGCATCCCGAGGGAGAGCGGCGAGGATTTGGGTTGCTCTTCGAACAACACCTTCAGGGACTTGCTCCGGCTCCCCCGCATACCCAGACATGGCCAGCCCGTTCCATGATGCCCCGCGATGGATTGAATGCGCGCGTTCAGGTCATCCGGTGCGGCCGGAGAGACCCAACTGCCCGCGCGCCGCGTCGATGGTTTCGAGCAAGGCGATGCTGCTCGCGAGCGGATGCATTGGAGACTCCGTGCGTCCCTCGGCGATGTGCCGTGCGACCGCGGCGGCCTGATAGGCGAGGCCTTCGCTGCCGTGGATGCCGGACGGGTCAATCCAGCGCAGCCGCTGGTCCGACCTCGCGGCCTGCAACGTGAAGCCGCCGGGGGTGAAGAAGCGCGAGTCGATCTGGAGGCGCGCGTGCGTGCCCGCGATGACGGCTTCCTGGGGCGTTTCAGCGAAGAGGGTGGTGTGCAGCAGCGCCTGGGCGCCCGTGTCGTAGGAGAGGACGAGGGCCGCCTGTCCATCCACGCCTGTCTGGGCCAGGGAGCCCGTGGCGTGCACCCGAGGGGGCGGGCCGAGCACGAAGTGCGCGAGCCAGATGGGATAGATGCCGATGTCGAGCAGGGCGCCGCCGCCGAGCGCGGGGTTGAAGACGCGGCCTTCGGGATCGAAGTCGAAGCGGCCACCGAAGTCCGCCATGACGAGCCGGAGGTCTCCGAGCACCCCGTCGCGCAGCAGTCGTTCAATGAGCAGGGTCTGGGGCAGGAAGCGCGACCACAGCGCCTCCATGGCGAACACGCCCGCGGCACGAGCGGCCCGGGCGATGTCGCGGGCCTCCCCAGCGTCGAGCGCCAGGGGCTTCTCCACGAGGACGTGCTTGCCGGCGGCGATGGCGAGCAGGGCCTGGCGCTTGTGCTCGCTGTGGGGAGACGCCACGTAGACGATGTCGACGTGGGGATCGGCGACGAGCTGCTCGTAGGACTCGTGGACGCGCGGGATGCCGTAGGTCGCGGCGAAGTGCCCGGCGCGCTCGGCGGAACGCGAGGCGACCGCGTGGACGCGCTGGTCGGTGTGCTGGTGCAGGGCCCAGACGAAGCCTCCCGCGATCCGTCCGGGCGCGAGCACGCCCCAGCGCAGCGCGGGACCTCCGCGCAAGGGGATGGCTTCGGAAGGGGGGAGGGCGGTCGGGAAGAGGCTCACGGCCCCGAATCTATCCGCGCGGGGCCTCACGGGGTGCGTGGGCGCCGCGCACCGTCTCGCCCTGACTCCGTTGCTCAGCCGCCCTTGGGCATGTTCAAGGCCATGGCCACCAACGAGAGGGTCAGGTCCGCGGGCTGGTAGGGCTTGAACGGGTTCAGCGTCGTCCCGGTCGAATCGAGGTGATCCAGGCCTTGCAGGGTCACGGACTTGGAGCCGGGGATGAACGCGTCCTGCGGGAGCACCAGGCCGTCCGACTTCACGCCGTAGCGCTGCTGCATGTACTCCTGGGCGACGAACAGCGGCGAGGTGGGGTTGGCGGAGGTGGAGGCCATGCTCACGGTGGGGATGCCCGCGGGCATCGGGTGCTCGGCCAGGAACTTCTTGCGCGAGTCGTACGTCAGGTCCTCACCGGCCTGGATGCTGCCGCCAATGGCCTCGATGGCGCCGCCCACCCCGTAGCGCACCAGCGGGTTGTCCAGCAGGTCCTGCGCCATGGGCGAGCCGCCGTACGGCGACTGGATCGTGACCAGGGCGCGCACGTGCTCCTTGAGCTCCGGGTACAGCGCCAGGGCCGCCGCGGAGTCCAGGCCGCCCTTGCTGTGGCCCATCAGCACCACCTGCTTGCCGTTCTTGGCGGCTTCGAGCACCGCCTGACGGACGATGGCCGCGTTGTGCTCCACGCCCATGTCCGTGTCCACGGGCACCCGGCCCACCTGAAGGCCCTGGGCCTCCAGCGCGTCCAGGTTCTTGTCGAAGTAGATCTCCTTGGGAGCCGCCTCCGACAGCAGCCCGCCCACCGCCAGGAACACGCAGTCCTTGGCCTCGGGCGGCAGCACGTTCTCGCCCGCGCGCACCGCCTGGTTGAGCTTCTGGAACTCCGCCGTGGAGTCCTTCGCCGGCGGATACGCCTTCTGGATCCAGCCGATCTTGTCCGCCTCACCCTTGCCCGGCCAGGGGATGGGCAGGCGCAGGCTGTTCACCTGCGCGAGCGAATTGCCGCGCTGCGCATCCACCGGAGTGGCCGAGGCGAAGCTGTCGCTCGTCCTCAGGACGTTGGCGCCCTTCGAGGGCCTGGACAGGGTGGAGGCTTCCGAAGCGACCCGCGTCTGGGGGAGCGACGTGGGGCTGGAAGGGCGCTTGACCTGGACCATGAAGGGACCTCGGGGGGGAGAACCGAGTGAGGCAGAGGGGGGACTTGCCTACATTGTCGGGAGAGGGCGCTGTTTGTTGCGTACCCCATTCCAAGGACGTGAGAGGCCGAGAACCCAGGCACATGTCGCGGCGCGTTGGGCACTCACGGCGCGTGCGTCCCCGGCGGCGCGGAGGCGGTGGGCAGGAAGCCTCCGGCGGGGCGGCGGACGGAAAGGGCGACGGCCACGGTCCACACCGCCAGCGCGAGTTCGAGCACCCGCTGCGCGGCGCCGTCGAATTCGAAGGTGGGCTGGAGCAACCCGAACGCCAGGGCCGCCGGCACGCCGCACCCCAGCGCGACGTTGGACAGGCCGCGGCCGGCGGGGCGGCTCCGCATCGCCACGCCGAGCACGAAGACCCCGGCGATCCCGGCCAGATAGCCGAGCCCGCCGAGAAGCTCGTGCAACACCGCCGCCTTGCTGGGCGCCGCCAGCGAGCATTGGAAGTCGCAGCGGAAGACGCCGCCGAAGAACAGGCCGAGGCCGTTCAGCGCGCTGAGCCCGAAGCCGACGAGCAGCGGCGGCGACTTCGGAAACAGGCCGGCGCACATCAACCAGAAGGCGGCCAGCAGGGCGCCCGAGACCTTGAAGGCGAGACTGACCGCCGGTCCGGTGTTCGCGCCGGTCGCGCCCAGCTCGCTGATGTATTGCCGCAGAGGGTCATAGCCCGGATAGGCCAGTCCGCCCGCGAGGGTCGCGCCAGCCAGGATGATCAGGCTCAGGAGTGCGCAGGCAAAGGCGATGGTTCGCAAGGGTTCGTCTCCCGGGGCCGTGGCTCCGTCATCATCCAGCCGCTCGCCCATCCTGAACAGCGCGACGCGCGCGGCCCCGCGGACGCCAAGGTCGGACTCGACCTGGGAATCAGGGGTCTTCAAATTAATCTGATTATAATGTATTGCCCTCCTTGGGGTCGCCGGCAGACGGCGAACGTGTAACGCGTACCTGAGGGGGTACACATGAGACGGTTGTCTTTGAGCCCATGGCTGGGTTTGGCCATGGGCGTCGTCGTTGGGCTGTGGCCTCGTCTGGGCGCGGCGCAACTTGCGCCCACCGGCGGCCACTACGCGGCGCGCGCTTCCGACACCGGCATGTCGCCCGGCTCGGTCAATGCCTCCGGCGGTTACTCCGCCTCCATTCCCCTGGACCTGCCGGGTTCGCGCGGCGGACTGCCCGTGCCCCTGTCCATCGGCTCGGGTGCCCGGGGCGTCGGTGCCGTGGGCCTGGGCTGGGACATCCCGCTCTCCTACGTCCGCCGGGACATGACCTTCGCCCACCGCAAGCCGCGCAATGGCACGGGTGTCCCCACGGGTCGTGAGCAGGTCACCCTCTCCCTCCAGGGGCAGACGCTGGAGCTGTTTGCCCGGCAGGTTTCGGCGGGGCCGCCGCAGGTGTTGACCTGGGGGGCACGCTTTGGCGCGCCCGACCTCATCCTCAAGGAGGAGGCTGGCAACTGGGTGATGTTCGACGGCGACGGACAGACCTGGACCTTCACCCAGCCGGCGGGCCTCGGCGGGGCCGGCCTGTGGCTGCTGTCGTCCATCACCGGACCGGACAACACGGTCGTCCAGCTCACCTACGACGTCTTCCGTGTCCCCATTCCTGGCGGGGACCTGGGCTTCACCATCGACCTGCGACGGATCCTCTACAACAGGCATCCCCAGTCCGACTGCTTCAAGAACGAGGTCACGCTCAACTACGGCGCCCAGGGCACTTCACCCCTGTCGCTGTCCCTGCTGGGCGACATCCCGCTGACGCGGCTGCGCACCCTGAGCACCCTGGACGTTTCCAGCCGCGCCACGTGCGCCGGTTCCACCGAGCGGCTGCGCACCTATGCCTTCGCCTACCAGTCCGACGCCGACACCCGGCAGCCCCGCCTCGTCAGCGTCTCCATGTTCGGGCGCCAGGGCACCCCGGAGGAGTCCGTCGCGCTTCCCGTCGCCTCCTTCACCTACGGCGTCGCCACCACCAGCGGCAGTCTCACCTACGCCAAGACGGCTTCCATCCCGATGCCCGCGGGTGTGGACACCACGAAGCTCTCCAGCACCGGACGCGATGGCACGTTCCTGCCGCCGCTCACCTCCGAAGTGGGCTCCGCGACCTGGCAGAGCCTCACCGACGTCACGGGCGATGGCCTGCCCGACTTCGTCTACGCCAAGAGCGGCAAGCTCTGGGTCGCCCTCAACAAGCCCGGCGCTGCGGGCGCCACCACCCTGGGCACCGTCAACGCACAGCTTTCCGACACCACCTTCGCATCCGGCCCCTTCGAGTCGCGCAGCGCCACGGAGATGCGCTTCCCTGGCGACCCCAGGGCCAACGGCAAGGACCGGGTGTGGCGGCAGGCCGTGGACGTCAACGGTGACGGCCGCGTCGACTTCATCGACGCCGGAGAGACCTCGAACAAGTGGGTCATCTATCTCAACACGCCCGGCACCGGCACCACGGGTATCCTGTGGCAGCGCCGCTCGTATTCCATCAGCGCGCTCTACAACCACCTCGTCGGCCTGGGGCACTCCCTCAGCAATGGCTATCTGCCTCTCTCCAGCCGCTTCAGCGGCCGCGACCACCAGAGGCGCCTGACCTGGAAGTGGAACGACACCCTCCATGACTGGGAGCTGTACCCCCAGGGCTACCCGAACGGCGCCACGCCTCCCCTGGGCACGGCTTCGAGCGCGGAGCCGGAGAAGACCTACACCGAATGGGAGGTGATGGACGTCAACGGCGACGGCTTCCTGGATTTCGTCTTCAACTCCTCGCCCGTCATCGTGGATTTCATCAAGCCAGGCCGCGATGGCTCGCAGCCCAATGAAGTCCTCTGGGGCGACTTCTCCGTCAAGATTCATCCCCAGGCGGTGGACGCGAACGAGCTCCGGGCCTTCTTCAACATCTATGGCGTGCTCTTCTCCGACAGCACGCCTGCCTTTGCCGCGTCGCCCCTCCTGCTCAAGGCGAACACCGAATGCGGCGTGGGCCTCTGGCTCACGAACAGCGACACCCAGACCGTCAAATGCGGCCTCGCCGACGTCAACGGCGATGGAATCCTCGACCGGGTGGTGGACTCCACCGTCTTCCTCGGCAAGGGCAGCGGCTTCAGCAATGTGACGCTGACGCTGCCGTCCCCGGGCTCCCTGTCCGTGCAGGAGAACGCGCAGGAGCGCATCTGCACCTGGCCCAATCCGGATCCTCCCCTGAGCACCCCCTACGGCTCCGGCCAGACCCGGGGACTGCGCGACCTGACCGGCGATGGCATCCCCGACTACGTGGCCAGCAGCATCGTCAATTCGACCGTGCAATGGACCGTCGCGGTGGGCACCGGCGCGGGCTTCGCCCCGGCCGTGAACATCGATGTGGCGGGAAGCGGCTTCTCCCTCTCCAGCCAGACGGAGCGCTGCGACGGCCAGACGTCGAGCACCGTCGGCGGCCTGTATGACCTCAACGGCGACGGCAAGCCGGAGGTGGTGCGCCTCAACGGCACGTCCCTGGACGTCTACCAGCTCTCCGGTGGCACCCGCGCCGGCAAGCCCGAGGCCGGTCGCATCATCCGCGTGGACAATGGCTACGGCGCCCTCACCACCGTCAGCTACCGCTCCGCCAAGGAGGACGGCACCACGAAGCACCAGGTGCCCTTCCCGGAAGTCGTCGTCTCCTCCGTGGTGACCGTGGGCGGCAAGGGCCTGGGCGGCACGCTGGCGGAGACACGCTACGCCTACGGCGGCGCGGAGCTCGTCTACGACTCCGCGCTCCACACCTTCACGATGCCCGCCTACCAGCGCTCGGTGACATTGAGCACCGTCATCGTCCAGGGACGGGGCGAAGGCTACGCCACCATCACGGACACGTATCCGCAGCCCGCCTTCGACAACACCTCCCCGGCCGTGCGCTTCGGCCGAGCCCTGCTGGCGGGCAAGGTGCGTGACATCACCACCGTCACCACCTCCAGCCTGGACCCCTGGACGCTGCTGGCCACCGACCTGCCCACCTACGCCCGACGGCTGAAGGGCACGCACGTCGAATGGGGCACGAAGTACTTCGCGGAGCCCGTGCCCGCCGGTACGCCCAACGAGGGCCTGGACTGCTTCGAGCTGGCCCATCCGCTGGATTTCAATGCCTCGTACCTCGTCATCAACAGCGGGTACGACGCCTGCCGCGCGCACGGCTTCGCCTACGAGCGCGTCACCGATTCGTGGCGTGGGAGCGCGGCCCCTCCGTCCGCCGCCAACGTGGCCACCCGCCTGGAGGCGACGGACGTCGACAACCAGGGCCGGGTCCTCAACATCAAGCACTTCAACGACACCTACCGGAGCGATGACGACCTCTGCGTGGAGACGAAGTACGCCACGCCCACCGGCACGGGGGCGGCCCCCAGGGTGCTCCACGCGCCCATGAGCCGGCGCCACTGGACCTGCGACAAGACGCCCTATGTGACGCTCGCCTCCGAGTCCTGGCGGTACGACGGCCTGGCCTCCGGCAGCGTCTCCGCCGGGCACCTCACCTCGCACATCCGCGACCGCCGCGACGCCACCGGCGCGGTGCTCGACACGGTGACCGAGTACACCGTCAGCTACGACGCCGCCGGCAACCCCGAGACCGTCAGCCGCGTGCGCGATGACGGCGCCACGCGCACCGTGAAGCTCGTCTATGACGAATTCGGGCTCGCGCTGAAGGAGCAGCGCGTGGACGCCACGGGCATCCCGACGCTCGTCAGCACCCTCAAGCGCGATTCGGTCAGCCTCGCGGCGCGCCTCATGACCGACCCGACCCAGACCGTGTACGGCGTCGACCTGGACGGCTTTCTGCGGCCGGTGCGCTCCACCGTGCACCCTGTCGACGGCGACATGGGCGTGATGTCCACCACGAGCTACCTGGGCTTCTCCGGCGCGGATCCGCTCGGTCGGCGCGTGATGAGCAAGACCTTCATGGACCCCGTCGCGCCGGGCACCGAGGCCAGCGCCCTGGGAAATACCAGCACCACGTTCCTGGACGAGCTGGGCCGCGCGCGCCGCACCGAGTCCCCCCTGGGCAGCGACTACGGCACCGAGGTGATGATCAGCGGTGAGCGCACCTACGACAACCTGGGGCGGGTGGCGTTCGAAGCGGATCCCTACCCGGCCTCGCAGAACGCGGCCACCGTCTACGGCACCAGTGCCTTCTTCAACCTGGATGGCACCCTGTCGTGTTCCATCCGCGGCAATGGCCCGCAGGCGTACACCACCACGCCGAGCCTGGGCACGGAGCTGTTGCCCACCTGCTACTCGCGCACGTTCGCGAACCACCTGGAGACGGTGTCCCTCCAGGACGCCGTGGCGCTGACCTCCACCTCGCCGCAGGTGAACGTCCTGCGCTCCTCCACGATGACGGCCACGGGCCGGATCCTGTCGCGTTCGACGATCAGGTCCGGCACTCCGCTGGAGCACGCCACCTTCACCTATGACCGGCTGGGGCAGGCGACGGGGATGACGCGCTACCTGGATCCGGTGGGACTCACGGGACCGGTGACGTGGTCGTGGGTGTTCGACTCCTTCGGCCAGCGCGTCCAGTGGCAGGAGCCGGACACCGCCGCGCGGACGATGAAGTACAGCATCTGGGGCGAGCCGCTGGAGGTGAAGTGGACGGAGGCCGTCGCGACGCCCACGGGAGAGCGCAGCCAGGTCACCCAATACGATGCCCTGGGCCGCGTCACGCACACGGAGGATCGCACCCGG
Organism: Corallococcus terminator; assembly: GCF_003611635.1. Taxonomy (GTDB): domain Bacteria; phylum Myxococcota; class Myxococcia; order Myxococcales; family Myxococcaceae; genus Corallococcus; species Corallococcus terminator. Next base: position 38,986 of record NZ_RAVZ01000037.1, read on the forward strand.
GGCGTGACGGAGTCGGACACCGCCTACGACTACCTCTATGACGTGGGAGCCAGCCCCACGTCCCTCGTCACCCCGACCCACGTCCTGGGAAGGCTGGCGCGGACCAGGTCCTCCCTGGGCGAGGTCTCCTACAGCTACAACGCCTACGGCCAGACCAACGCGCGCGTCTACTCCGACAGCCAGGGCACGTACTACGTGGAGAAGACCGACCTGCACGCGGACGGTGCGCTCGACGCGCTCACGCTCTTCCTGCCCGACACCGGCTACCAGAAGGAGGTGGCCTGGTACGCCTACGACACCGCGCGCCGGCTCATGTACGTCAAGTCCGAGGGCCCGGACGACAGCCGGGAGCTCTTCGTGGCGAAGTCCATCGACCCGTTCGGCCGGGTGCGCCAGTCCATCGTCGGAGGCGTGGTGGAGTTCGTCGGGGACTACGCCGACACGGGGCGCCGGCTGGTGCGCAGCCTGTCCCTCGGCTCCAGCTACGGCTCCCGCAGCATCGGCATTGCCTCCTTCGACGCCGTGGGCCGCGAGATGGTGCGCACGGAGACCGTCAACGGCGCCTCCCCTGGCGTGAAGACAAACCTCTCCTACGACGCGCTCGGGAGGCTTGCGACCTCCAAGCGCACCCAGGGCGGCACCTCCCTGGCGGACTGGCAGTACACCTACGATGCGCTGGGCAACGTGCTCACCCAGGGCGACGTGCTCGGCTCCTTCGACGCCACCATGAGCTACGGCACCGTGGACCGCGACCGGCTCTGCCGCATCGGCTACGGCAACGGAGGGCTGGGGGGCACCGCGTGCAACGTCACCCACGATAGCTCCGGCAACGTGCTGCGCCAGCCCACGCGCACGGGCCTGCGCGACGCGTCCTATTACCCCTCGGGTGATGTGCGCACCCTCTCCGCGCCGGAGGGCACCGCCTTCTTCCGCTCCGGCGCCGCGGGCACCTTGCAGGAGTTGGATCTGCGCGTCGTGGGCAGGGACGCCCGGCACGAGTGGAAGTTCGGCGACTACCTGGAGCTCAAGGAGCAGGTCATCGACGGCCAGTCCACCCAGCTCCTCACCCGCAACATTCCGGGCCCAGGGGGCATCGTCGCCACCCGGCGGGGCCCCAAGGACGATTGGGCCTTCCCCTTCGGGGAGATGCGCGGCGCGCGCTACGCCGTCGACTCCAAGGGGCGGTTCATCCAGGACGTGGACTACCGGCCCTTCGGCGAGGCGAAGTCCAGCGGCACCGTGAGCCCGGGCGCGCTGCTCTACTCCAGCGCCCAGTGGAATGGCGGTGAAGCCCTGGAGTCACTGGGCGTGTCGCAGTTGGGCGCGCGCATCTACGACCCCGTCATCGGCCGGTTCCTCAGTCGCGACCCGCTCCTCGTGGTCCGCACCGCGGCCACCACCCATCCCTACGCCTTCTCGCTGAATGATCCGATCAACCGCTCCGACCCGACGGGCCTGGATTCGGGGTGCATCGGCCAGGAGTGCCGGGGACCCTCGGGAGGTGGCTTCCCGGGCATGCCGGGCGGAGGAGGGGGCCCCAGTTCCATCAACAACCCGGGCCAGTACTTCCCGTCCGCGGGGGCGTCCGGCGGCTTCGCGGACCCCGAGGCGTCCTTCCGGCCGATCGCGTCCACGACGACCTTCCCCCAGGGGCCCCAGACCCTTCCGGGCAAGGTGCTGAAGCGCATCGTCACAGCCCTCTCGGGCATCGACATGGACCCCTCGTTCAACTTCGATACGATGGCGGCGTCGGGCGCCACGGTCCAGGAGGTGCTCGACCGGGTCGCGAACTCGCAGCAGGGCGCCGAGGCCATCGTCGCCCGCCATAACGCGGCGATCGACCGGTGGTCGAGCTTCGCGCAGGGCTTCGGCGACTCGGTCATGTTCTGGTGCCCGGGCTGCACGCAGAACATGCGCGCCAGTTGGGGCATTACCTCCGGCGGGGACTTCTACTACTACACGGTCGGGACCCTCACCGGCGTCGTCGGCTCGTTGCTGACCCCCAATGCATCGTCGGTCATCAAGCCGCCCAAGTACGACTACCAGGCACAACTGCGCGCCGAGCTGTGGCACGTGAACTACGTCCGGGGAAAGATGAACTGCGCCAACTGCGTCATCGCCTCCCACGCGACGCTCTCTGGCAATCCCGCGAGCGCGCTCAGGTCCATCGAGGGAATGGCTCCCGAGGCCATCGAGGCGTACTTCGGCCGCCCCTTTGTCCAGATGAACAACATCAAGGAGGTCTCCACCGTCGTGGCGAACTGGGAGCAGGGCGCCATGGGCGGCCTCATGAGCATCAACCGGGCAGGCGAAGCCCACATCATCCTGGTGCGCAACAACCTGGGGAAGGCCTTCTTCGTGGACCCCCAGTCACTCAGCATGAATGCGAAGCTGACGGGCATGAGCGCCTGGTATCTGATGAAGCTGCCTTGAGTTTCCGGGGAGGAGGCTGCGCGCCTCCTCCCCGGCTTGTCTGCTTCTCACAGGTATTCCGTCTTGTTGGATGCTGCGATGCGCATTGATTGCGATTCAAAGTTGTCCCCGCCATCCTCCTCGTCAAAGACATCCACGTCTTGGAGGAAGTCATCATGCGCAAAGCCGCTCTTCGTGCTGTTCTGGGTCTGACCGCCGTCGCGGGCATCGCCGTGTCATCGGGTGTCGCGTTCGCCGCCCCTGCCATCAACTGGGAGTCGGGTCTGACGTTCTACGGTGACAATTTCAGGACCCCCGTGGCGAACTTCCCGAACCCCGACGGCGGGTGTCATCCGTTCCCGGCCGACGCCGACGCTCTCGTTGGATGGAGCAACGTCGAAAACGTGATCGCCTACCGGACCGATGACTGCAGCGGCTACCCCATCGCGCTCGGCACGCTGAGGACGTTCCGGCCGGGCGAGTACGCGAGCTTCACCGCCTTCTGAGAATGAAAGCCCTGCGCTGTCACACCCTGTGAGCAGGGGAGCCCGGGCGTCCGCCTCAGTCGGGCGGCGCCTGGGTCGGTGAGGGCGGAGGGGGCGCGGGCTCGCCAATGAGCAGGCGCAGCTCCGCGCGGCGGTTCTGTTCGCGGCCTTCCTGGGTGGCATTGGTGCTCGTCGGTCGGCGGGCACCGAAGCCCCGGGCCTCCAGTCGCGAGGCGGGCACGCCCTTCTGCACGAGGTAGCGGAGCGCCGCCTCGGCGCGCGCCAGGGACAGCCGCTGGTTGACGGCGTCGGAGCCTCCCGTGTCCGTGTGGCCTTCAATGCTCACGCGCGGGAGTTCGGGATGCTCCAGGAGCACCCGCGCCAACTGGTCCAGCACGCGCGAGGCGCCCGTCAGCGTCGCCGCGCCGGGTTCGAAGAACACCTGCCCATGCAGGAGCAGCCGCTCCCGGGTGAGGGTGACCAGGGGCCGCGTTTCGGCGGGGCAGCCGGACTGCTCCCGGGTGCCCTGCTCCTGGACGCAGGCGTCCAGCGCGTCCGGTACGCCATCCCCATCCGTGTCCGTCTCCGGTTCGGGCACGGCTTCGGGAGGAGGTTCGGGGG
>NZ_RAVZ01000380.1 GCF_003611635.1 Corallococcus terminator
GCCCCGGCCCCCACGCCCCAGAAGGGCGAACCCACCGCGGAGGATCGGCGCAAGAAGCTCTTCGGCGCGTTCGACAAGTCGGCGAAGCCCAGCGAGCCGGAGGAGCTGGAGGGCGCGGAGGACGGCGACCCGGACGGTGACTCGGCGGTCCAGGAGGGTGAGCGGTACTACGGCCTGCTCAAGTCCCAGGTGCGCCGGCACTACAACGTCGCGGACACCATCCCCGACGCGGAGCGCCTGTACTTGAAGGCGCAGGTGGCCATGAAGCTGGGCCGCGCCGGCGAGGTGCTGGACGTGAGCCTGGCCAAGGCCAGCGGCAACGAACTGTTCGACTCGGCGGTCGTGGCCGCCGTGCGCAAGGCGTCTCCCTTCTCTCCTCCCCCCGATGCCCTTCGCGACGCGCTCCAGAAGAACGGCGTCGTCCTGGTGTTCAGCCCATGAAAGCCTTCCTGCTGTCGCTCCTCCTCGTGCCCGCGCTGGTGCTGGCGCAGGCGCCCGTCATCGAAATCTCCGGCGCGAACTTCCGCCCGCTGCCGCTCGCGTCGCCCGCGCCCACGGTGCAGGACGGCGGCGACAAGAAGACGGCCGGCGCGTTCGACACCGCCTTCTCGTACGACCTCACCGCCTCCGGCATCTTCCAGGTGCTGGACCGCGCGGGCTTCACCGCCGACGCGAAGGAAGGCATGACGGCGGCCAGCATCAACTTCAGCCGCTGGGCGGACGTGGGCGCGGAGTCGCTGGTGAAGGTGTCGCTCGCGCAGGACGGCGGCAGGCTGCGCGGGGAGCTGCGCCTGTTCAACGTGGCCACCGGCCACGAGGACCTGAAGGTCGCCAAGGACGCGCCGGCCAACGAGCCCCGCCAGTTGGCGCACGCGCTGGCGGACGCGCTCTACCGACACTTCACCCGCGAGGCGAGCCCCTTCCTGTCGCGCATCACCTACGTGCGCAAGGCGGGCGCCAACCGCGACGTGTTCGTGGCGGACTGGGACGGCATGGGCGCGCAGGCGCTCACCAAGGGCGGCACGCACATCCTCCCCACGCTCAGCCCGTCGGGACAGGTGGGCTACACGTCGTACCGGAAGAACCGACCGGACATCTACGTGCAGTCCCCCGGCGGTGAGGCGAAGGCCGTGGTGACGGACGGGCAGATGGCCACGGGCGTCGCGTTCTCGCCGGACGGCAAGCGCATCGCCTACGCGTTGGCCGAGGGTGAGAGCGCGCAGATCTACGTGTCCGCCGCGGATGGCTCCGGGGCGAAGGCCGTCACCGACACGCCCTACGGCCTCAACACCAGCCCCACGTGGTCGCCGGACGGCAAGCGGATCGCGTTCGTGTCCAACCGGGGCGGCAGCCCTCAAGTCTACGTGATGGGCGCGGACGGCTCCGGCGTGAAGCGGCTCACCTTCCAGGGCAACTACAACCAGACGCCGGACTGGTCGCCGCGCGGGGACCTCATCGCCTTCACCGCGCGCGACGAGCGCAACGCGTTCGACCTGTTCACCGTCCACGCGGAGACGGGCAAGGTGACGCGCCTGACGCAGGACCAGGGCAACAACGAGGAGCCCACCTTCTCCCCCAACGGCCGGCTCATCATGTTCAGCACCACTCGCAACGGCGGCGCGCACCTGTGGGTGATGACCGCCGAGGGCAACAACCAGCTTCCGCTCCCCATGGAGAAGGGCCACTGGCTGACGCCCGACTGGGGCATCGCCCCGGCCGCGAAGTAGGTCTCACGGTCCGTTGACAGGGGGGACGCGCCGGGGTGCATTGCGCCTCATGAGCGCTCCCCTCCGTGCCCACTGGGGCCTGGATCCGAAGGTCGTCTTCCTCAACCACGGTTCGTTCGGCGCCTGCCCCACGGCGGTGCTCCAGCACCAGTCGGAGCTGCGGGCCCGCCTGGAAGCCGAACCCGTGCGCTTCCTGGGTCGCGAAGTGGAGCCGCTGCTGGATGAGGCCCGCACTGGGCTCGCGGCCTTCGTGGGCGCGGACGCGGACGACCTGGCGTTCATGCCCAACGCCACCTCGGGCGTGAACACCGTGCTGCGCAACCTGCGCTTCCAGCCCGGCGACGAGCTGCTCACCACCGACAACGAATACAACGCGTCGAAGAACGCGCTCGACGTGGCCTGCGCTGGGATGGGCGCGAAGGTGGTGGTGGCGAAGCTGCCCTGGCCGGTGCCCTCCCCTGACGCCGTCGTGGACGCGGTGATGGCGCAGGTGACGCCGCGCACGCGGCTCTTGCTCATCGACCACATCACCAGCCAGACGGCCCTGGTGATGCCGCTCGCGGAGCTGGTGCGCCGCATGCGCGAGCGCGGCGTGGAGACGCTGGTGGACGGCGCCCACGGGCCGGGCATGGTGCCTCTGGCGCTCCAGGAGCTGGGCGCGGCGTACTACACCGGCAACTGCCACAAGTGGCTGTGCGCCCCCAAGGGCGCCGCGTTCCTCCACGTGCGCAAGGACCTGCAGGCGGGGATGAAGCCGCTGGTGGTGAGCCACGGGCACAACTCGCCGCGCACGGACCGTTCGCGCTTCCGGCTGGAGTTCGACTGGACGGGCACGCACGACCCCACGCCCTTCCTGTGCATCCCCACCGCGCTGCGCGTCGTGGGCGGGCTGGTGCCGGGCGGGTGGCCGGAGGTGATGGCCTCCAACCGTGACAAGGCCCTGACCGCCCGGCGGTACCTGAACACCCGGCTGGGCCAGGACACGCCGCTGTGCCCCGATACGATGGTGGGCAGCATGGTGTGCGTGGCCCTGCCGGAGGGCGCCCCGGTGCGGCCCGAGCCCCCGCTCTACCTGGACCCACTCCATGTGCGCCTGTTCGAGGAGCACCGCGTGGAGGTCCCGGTCACCCCCTGGCCGAAGGCGCCCCAGCGGCACCTGCGGGTGTCCGCGCAGCTCTACAACACCCCGGCGGACTACGAGGCCCTGGGGGATGCTTTGGAAGCGCTGCTGCGTTGAGTAGTGTGCGCCGCATGCCGCGCTTCGCATCCATCGATATCGGGACCAACTCCGTGCTGCTGCTGGTCGCGGATCGCCTACCGGACGGGCGCTTCGAGGCCGTGGTGGAGCGCGCCGAAATCACCCGGCTGGGCCGGGGCGTGGACACCAGCCGGGTGCTCTCCCCGGACGGCATGGAGGCCACGCTGGCCACGCTGGTGACGTTCGCGGACGAGGCCCGCGCGCTGGGCGCGGAGGCCATCGCGGTCTCCGCCACCAGCGCCGCGCGCGACGCGAAGAACGGCGCGGACTTCATCGCCGCCGCGAAGGCCCGCGCGGGCGTGACGGTGGAGATCATCGCCGGTGAGCTGGAGGCCCAGTTGTCCTTCGCCGCGGTGGCCACCGACTTCGCGGGCGAGGCGGCCGGTCCGCTGCTCGTCGTGGACATTGGCGGCGGCTCCACGGAGTTCATCTACGGCAACGACGCCGGCAGCGTGGCCTTCCGCCACAGCTTCGATGTGGGCGCCGTGCGCCTCACCGAGCGCTTCGTGCGCACCGACCCGCTGTCCGCCGACGAGCGCGGCGCCATCGAAGCGCACCTGCGCGACACCTTCGCCGCCCTGCCCCCGCCGCCGCCGAACGCGATGCTGGTGGGCGTGGCCGGCACGGTGACGACGCTGTACGCCGTGCAGCACCAGATGGCGACCTACGACGCGGAGCAGGTCCACGGCGGCACGCTGTCCCGGGGCGAGCTGGACGCGCTCACGGACACGCTGTGCACCCTGCCCCTGGAGGCCCGGCGCGCGCTGCCTGGAATCCAGCCCAAGCGCGCGGACGTCATCCCCGCGGGCGCGCTCATCCTGCGCGAAGCGGTGAAGGCCCTGCGCCTGGACGCCTGTCGCGTGAGTGACCGCGGCCTGCGCTGGGGCCTCCTGGCGCACCGCTTCGGCTCCGCCCCCTCCTCCTCATGAACGCCTCTTCCCCCACCGCTCCGTCCAGCGCGTCCGCCACGCAGTCCGTGCGCGCGGGCTATGCGCTGTTCATCCTGACCCTCATCAACCTGGTCAACTACCTCGACCGGTACATCATCGCGGTCGCGCTTCCGGAGATTCAGAAGGACTTCGGCATCAACGACGCGCAGTCGGGCCTCCTGGGCACCGTCTTCATCGTCGTGTTCATGTTGGCATCCCCGCTGGGCGGCTTCCTGGGAGACCGGGTGCCGCGCCGGTTGCTGGTGGCGGGTGGCGTGCTCCTCTGGAGCCTGGCCACCGGGGCCAGCGGCCTTGCGTCCACGTTCACGGCGCTGCTGCTGGCGCGCGCGGTGATTGGCATTGGCGAGGCGGGCTATGGCGCGGTGGCGCCGTCCATCATCTCCGACCTGTATCCGCGCGAGCAGCGCACGCGGATGCTGTCGTACTTCTACATCGCCATCCCCGTGGGCTCCGCGATGGGCTACGGCCTGGGCGGGTGGCTGACGCAGACGTATTCGTGGCACGCGGCGTTCTTCGCGGGCGGCGTGCCCGGACTCGTGTTGGGCGCCATGGCCTTCTTCATGCCGGAGCCAAAGCGCGGCGCCATGGACGGGCCGGACGCGGCGGTGAAGCTGCCCTTCATGGAGGGCCTCAGGGGCCTGGGCCGCAACACCGCCTTCTGGGCGACGACGGCGGGCTACACACTGATGACGTTCTCCATTGGCGGGCTCGCGTTCTGGATGCCCACGTACCTGGTGCGGGAGCGGCAGTTGTGGCTGGAGTACCCCGGCCGCGTGGGCCTCGTCTTCGGTGCCATCACCGCCATCGCGGGCCTCACCGGCACGGTGGCGGGCGGCTGGCTGGGCGACAAGATGGACCGCAAGCGCGCCGGCGGCGGACTGTGGCTGTCCGGCATCGGGTTGATGCTCGCGGCGCCGTGCATGTACCTGGCGGTGAACCTGCAGGACACGACGCTGACGTTCGCGGCCATTGGCGTGGCGCAGTTCCTCATCTTCCTCAACAGCGGTCCCATCAACGCGGCCATCGTCAACTGCGTGCCGCCCGCGTTCCGCGCCTTCGCCATGGGCCTGAACGTGCTGTGCATCCACATGCTGGGCGACGCGATTTCACCCACGCTCATCGGGCAGATCGCCGACATGGCCAGCCTCCACACCGCCATCGCCATCAACGCGGTGCCGGTGCTGCTGGGCGGGATGATGCTGCTCGTGGGCGCGAAGCTGTTCCGGGAAGCCGTGCCCCAGGCGCGCACCTGACGCGCAACCGCCGGGCCCGGAATGCATCCGAGCCCGGGTCCGTTGTGCGAGGAGGTTCGCTGCTCGCCAAGGAAGGAAGCGGAGGCATTGCGTGGCTGCCGAGCATCCTCACCGCTGGGGTCCAGGTCCCCTGTTCGTCGGGAAGGGGACCCTTGAGGGCTGCAACGCGCGTCCGGCCAGCCATGCCCACGCCGTCCTCACCCTCTACACGGGAGGGCAGGTCACCATCGAGCAGCGCACCCGGCTGAAGCTGTCTCCAGGGGACGTGGTGCTCATCCCCGCGGGAGAGAAGCACCGGACGGTGGTGGCCGAGCGGGCGGAGTTTGTCGGACTGGGGTTCCATCCGTCCGCCTTCGCGCTGACGGAGGTGGGGCCGCTGCTGGAGCCGTTCGAGCGCGTGCGCCAGGGCGCTTCCGCCGTCGTGCCCATTCCCTCCGGCCGGCAGCAGCATCTGCTCCGGCTGATGTCGGAGATCGACGAGGAGACGCGCGCTCCGGCCAGTGCATTGGGGGAGCAGGTGGTGCGCAGCCTGTTCTCACTGGTGCTCGTGGAGGTGGCCCGGTCCGGTGCGTGGACTGGCGCGGGCACGCATGCTTCGTGGGTGGGCGAGGCGCTCACGTTCATCGAACGGCACTGCCTGGAGCCCATCTCGCTGCGCGAGGTGGCCGCCGCCGTGGGCCGTTCGCCCGCGCACGTGACGACGGCGCTCAAGCAGGCCACGGGCCACAGCGCGGTGGAGTGGATCATCTCCGGCCGGCTCGCGGAGGCCCGGCGGAGGCTGCTGTCCTCCGACGAGCGCATCGACATCATCGCCGAGCGCGTGGGCTACGCGGACCCCACACACTTCATCCGTCTGTTCCGGCGCGCGGAAGGGGTGACGCCCGCCGCGTGGCGCAAGCAGCACCGTTCCACCGCAGTGCCGGGCCACGGCGCCTCCATCAGCGCGCTGTGATTGCGCAGCGCAAGCAGCCCGTCAGTGCGGCTTCTGCTTCGCCGGAGGAGGCTTCCCCGTCGCGGCCGTGTAACGCCGGTCCGCGTCCTCCATCGCCAGGCCGTGACTCATCACCGCCCCGGCGAGGCCCCCCGCGCTGGCCGCCATGACGGCCACCTGCATGCGCGTCGTCGTGTCACCCGCCGCGGAGATGCCCGGCACGGACGTCTCTCCCATCCCGTTCACCTTCACGAAGCCCTGCTCATCCAGCGCGAGCCCCAGCCGGATGACGAGCTCCGGTTGCCGCTGCGGCGGAGCGGAGAACATCACCCGCCGGGCCACGCGCGTTCCATCCTCCAGCTCCACCTCCTCCAGGTGGCCGTCCTTCCCGTGGAGCGCGCGGATCTTCCGCTCCTCCAGCCGCAGGCCCAGGTGGTGGAGCCGCTCGCGCTGTTCGGGCGGCACCTCGAAGCTGCCGTGGGTGAAGACCGTGAGGTCGCGGGACCAGCCCTGGACCATGATGGCGTAGTCCAGGTACGCGGGCTCCGTGGCCAGCACGCCGAAGGGTTCGTCCTGCACCTCCCAGCCATGGCAGAACGGGCACTGGTAGATGCTCGTCCCCCACAGCTCCTTGTAGCCGGGGATGTCCAGCATCACGTCCTCCATGCCCACCGCCACCAGGATGCGGCGGGCCTCCACCGTGGTGCCGTCCCCCAGCGCCACGCGGAAGCCACCGACGTGCGGCTCCACCGAACCCACGCGCGTGTCCCGCACCTCCACGTTCTTGTAGCGCTGGAGCTGCTCGCGGCTGATGCGCCGGAACTCCGGGGGCGGGATGCCGTCGCGCGAAGCGAAGCCGTGCATGTGCTTCGCGGCCACGTTGCGCGGCGTGCCCGCGTCACACAGCAGCACCGCCCTGCGCGCGCGGCCCAGGTTCAGCGCGGCGTTGAGCCCCGCGGGGCCGCCTCCCACGATGACGACGTCGTAAGCCATGGTCCTGCTCCCCTGCGTTGAGGACGCCCCCTCCGGAAGCCGCGTGCCCGCGCACCCACCGACGCGCCCTGAAGCAGGCGGGGTCGCGTGAGCGGAGACCGAGTCATCCGGAGCAGTCATCCGTCGTTGATTCCAGGCAGGAACCTAACGACCGGACCGGGGCCACCAGGAGGGCGGGACTTTCGGCGGCATCGGCGGATCTTCCGACCCGCCGCCCCACCCGCCTACTTCGCGACGGGCGAGGGACCGGGCACCTGGAGCTGCGGCCGATATGCCTCCGCCAGCCGCTCCACCTCGGTCGCCAGCCGCTCCCCTTCCGCCAGCAGCCGGGTCCGCAGCCGCTGCCGGTTGCCCAGCGTGAAGAACATCTCCAGGTCGTGACGGATGCCGTCCCAGCGCTCCGCGAAATACAGCGTGAAGAGCGCCAGCGGCACCAGGAGCACGAACGTCGTCAGCCCCCACGCCCATCCGCCCCACAACGCCGCCGCGCCGGTGAGCACGCCCCACCACACCAGCGAGAGCACCAGCGCGGTGAGGAACTTCACCGTGGCCTGCATGTCCAGCTCCGCGCTCTTCGCCGCCATCCGGGGCACCGGGTACGGCAGTCCGAACAACACCAGCCCCAGCGCGAACAGCGGCAGCCCGAACACCAGCGTCAGCAACGTCTTCACCACGAAGGGCGCCACGTTGCCCGCCCGGTACTGTACGGACAGCTCCTCCGGCCGCGTCACCTGCACCAGCGTCATCCGCTTGCGGAACGAAGCCAGGTGCAGCCGCAGCCGCTCGTAGCGCTCCGGCTCCTGCGTGCGGAACAACCGCACCCCGCGCGCCCACAGCCGCAGCCGCTCCGCATCCAGCTTCCCGCCCTGCCGGAAGGCGTAGAGCTGCTCCGCCACCTGCACCACCGGCAGGTCCTCCCACTGCTCCAGGTTCAGCGTCACGGCGCCCAGCCCCTCGGCCACCCGCTCCGTCAACGCGCGCACCGACGCCTGCTCCGTCGCGGCCTCCGCATCCTTCGGCAGGAAGGCCGTCACGTCGATGGGCGCCCCCTGGTCGATGAGCACCTCGCTGCGAAAGACGTTCTTCTCCGCGTAGGTGAGCCCCACCGGGACGATGCGAACGGCAGCGCCCTCGCGCGCGGCGCTGAGCGCGATTCGCGCCGCGCCCGTCTTCAACTCCGCGAGCCCCGGCTCCGAGTGGCTCTTGCCCTCCGGGAAGATGGTGATGGCCCGCCCCTTCACGAGCGCGCCCTTGGCCGCGTCCAGGGTGCCCTCGTTGCGCCCCATCTGCGTCGGGTCATCCTGCTTGCGGTACACCGGCAGCGCGTCCAGGCCCTTGAGCAGCCAGCCGATGACGGGCAGCTTGAACAGCGGCGACTTGGCCAGGAACGTCACCTTGCGCCGCGTGAGGATGAACACCAGCGCCGGGTCGATGAGCCCGTTCGGATGGTTGCCCACGAAGAGCACCGGCCCGGAAGGCTCCTCGGCCGGGGCGTTCACCTTCACCCGGTAGAAGAGCCTCAGGGCCAGCGCCACCACCGCCCGTACACACGCGTAGAACACGGCGCGGACTGTATACCGACGCCCCACCCGGAGCCC
>NZ_RAVZ01000381.1 GCF_003611635.1 Corallococcus terminator
GGGCGGGTCTCGGTCTCGGGACCACAGGCTGGGAGGAGGCCCAGCAGGGCCGAGGCGATGAGGGGCTTCAGGGCGCGCATCGATGTCTCCAGGGAAAACTTGTTTTCCTGCGAAGGGACTCTACCCCCTTCGGGGCTTCAGGGGGATGTGGCGCAATCCGTGTCAACGAGGGGCCGGAACTGTTGAAGAGGAACACGTTGGCTGCCCAGGCTCGCGGCCGCCTGGGATTTGGATGGGCTTTGGCCCCCTTCGTTACCTCCCCCGAGAGGCCTTCCCATGCCTGGCAAGATTGGCGGCGGTTCCTTCAAGCCCAAGCTGTCTCCAGCCCCCTCGTTATCCCCCAAGCCCCAGAACACCGTCGCCTCCAGTGCGCCCTCGACGAGCACCGCGACGACGAGCAAGAAGCGTCCGCTGGATGCGGTGGATGGCTCGGCTTCCGCCTCCGGCTCCAACAAGAAGACGAAGACGGACGCGGAGCCCAAGGACAACACGACCGAGGCCCGGCTGAAGCGGGCGGAGGTGCGCGCGAAGCGCCGTCAGGAGTCCAGCAGCGCAGTGGACGCGTCGGGCGGTCGCAGCGGCGTCATCGGCACCGCGCAGGGCTTCCAGAAGATGGATCCCAAGAAGGATGGCAAGCAGCGGGTGGAGACGCCCTTCGGTCCGGTGAACGCGAGCAAGTTCCCCACGACGGACCCGGCCTTCAAGATCACCAGCAAGAAGAAGGACTACGGCAAGCAGACGGTGGGCGGCCGCTACTCGCATCTGGTGCCCGCGCTGAAATCGAGCGGCGCCAGCGACAAGGACATCGCCACGGACCTGCTCGATGCCCTGGATGGCGGCAATCCTTCGGTGCTCACCGACGACAAGTCGAAGAATGCCGCCGCGAAGCTCACCGCCATCATGAACGTGTCCGAGCCCATGCGCGTCGGAGGCTCCGACAAGGCGGGGAGAGCCGCGCTGCGCATGGTGCAGGACGGGAAGATCTCCCTGGAGGAGGCCTTCACCGGCACCAACCCTTCGTTCCCCATGGCCGTCAAACCGGACTACATGCGCCGCGCGGTGAACTACGAGGACAAGAACTACCGCAAGGCCATCGAGACGCCGACGCAGTTCGACAAGATCGGCGGCTACATGTCCGACAGCAGCGACGACGACTCCTGAGCCCTGCCTCGCGTCCTCCTGCTCATGGGAGGACGCTTCACAGGCGCGTGAGGAAGCGCTGGGCGAAGAGGTACGCGTCGCCCGGCCAGCGGGCGGACACGTAGCGTCCGTCCTCCACCACGAAGGCCGGCGTGTGGTCCGTCGCGGTGCCGCGCTTCGTGCCCGCGCGGGGGCCTCGCTCGAAGTGGCCGGCCTCCGCGAGCGAGGCGACCACCTCCTCCTCCACGTAGGCGGGATAGGTGCGGTAGTAGCGCCCCAGCTTCCACGCGGTCAGCAGGTAGGCGGAGCGCTCCATGTACTTGGGCAGACAGGTGGTGCGCGTGCCGTGCAGCACGCTCTTGCCCGTGGCGGGGTCCTGCGCCCGCGCGAGCACCAGCACGCCGTGACAGATGGCCGCGACGGGCCGCTGGAGCGCCCAGAACGCCGCCACCTTCGCCTGGAGCGCCTCGCTGCCCAGGTACTGTCGCATGCCCGGCGCGTGGCCTCCGGGCAGCAACAGCGCGTCGAAGTCCTCCGGCACCACCGCGTCCCACGTGAGGGGCTTCTGGAAGCCCTCCGTGAGGGTGAGGTCGCCGTAGAAGCGGCGGGGCTCCGGATCCGCGCCCAGCTTCCCGAAGAGGACGCCCGTGAGCAGCAGTGGATCCGCCGCGGGCATGTGGCCCTTCTCCGTGGCGAACACCACCTGGTGGCCCGCGTCCGTGAGCATGCGCCAGGGCACCGCGACCTCCGTGACATCGAAATCGCGGTCGGGCAGCGGGACGAGGACGCGGCGGGAGGAGGACATGCCGCCAGTCAATCCCGCCCCTCCGCGTCTGACAAGCCAACTCACCTGAGGGGGCCTCCCGCCGCATGCACCGGACGGGAGGCACTTCGTGAGGCGAAGGGCCTTCAGTGGACCCGGCCGGCGGGCAGGTTGGAGCGGGGCGGGAAGCCCGGCACGGCGGCTCTGCGCGCGCCTTCCTTCCGCCACGGCGCGAGGAGCGTCTCACCGACCCTGTCCGTCGCTGCCTTCAAGGTGGGCGGCTCGCCACACACCAGGGTGGCCAGGTCGTCCCTGCGGCGCCCCAGGTCCTGGAACACACGTCCGGGTCCCGCGCCTGTCGGGTCCGGCGTGAGGGAGGGGCTGTCGAGGAAGGGGGAGATGAAGGCCTGCTGTCCCGCCGAGCGCGGCCCCACGTGGAGGAAGAAGGTGTTGGTCTCTCCCGCGTGGCAGCCGTTGCACGTGTTCACGGAGAACTGGTGGCGCGCTTCCGCGTTCACGCCTGGGGCGTTGAAGAAGAAGAAGAAGGGCGTGAGGGAGGAGGCCGCCTGGAATACCTGACCCTGGAACGTGGCGGGCACGTCGTGCGTTCCGGCGAGGATGGCCGCCTGGTTCTGGTTGATGTAGTTCCCCAGCATCGGTGAGTTGGAGAGGAAGAACTCGGGCGTGAGCGCCACCGGGGCCGGGGCGAGGCCCGTGGCGCCGAAGTGGAACTCGCGCAGCTCCCACTCGAAGTCGAGCGAGTTCTCGTTGGTGCGCACCTGGCTGATGGCGCTGCCCATGAAGCGTCCCGGTGCCACGAAGGCCTTGGTGAAGCGGTCCGTGAGCGCCTGGAGCTTCGGCCTGTAGTCGGGGTGCGCGATGCCCAACCGGGTCAGCTCGTGCCAGTCACGTGCCCAGCGCTGGAGCTCTCCCGGGCTGCCGCCTGGCAGCACATATTCGAAGATGACGGTGAATGGCATGGGATTGCCGAACGGGTCGAGCACGCCGAACACGAAGCGGCCTTCGCCTGCGGCCACGCCCTCCTGCCGCAGGTCGATGCGGTTGACGATGGCGAGCAGCCGGAACGGCGCGGTGTTGAAGTCGAGCGGCTGGCTGGGCCCGCCGCTGCGCGCCTCCCACGCGTTCGTCACGAGGTCGCGGATGGCCGGGCGGGGCGGAGCGACCGAGGCCTGGAGGAACTGGGGCTGCTCCCAGGTCCGCAGCCAGGTGCGCACCAACTGGGACGGATCCATGCCGCCGTTCATCTCGCGCATCAGCGTGCCGAACGTCCAGGCGCCATTGCCGGTGGTGCGCACCGGGTCCTCCACCACGGACAGGTCGGTGATGAGCAGCTCCTGGAACGGGATGACCGAACACGTCGCCGGTTCGCAGGCGGTGGCGGACTCGCAGCCGTTGGCCGCGCTTCCATCACAGTCGAACGTGCCCACCGCGCAGCCCAGGCCGCAGGTGCCTGCGCCGCAGACCGCGCTGGCGGAAGGGGCCCCACCGCACGTCGTGCCGCAGGTGCCGCAGTTCGCCTCGTCGCCCATCAGGTCGGCTTCGCAGCCGTTCGTGGGATTGCCGTCGCAGTCGCCCGTCCCCACCGGGCAGCCCGGCAGGAAGGACGCGCAGCCGGAACGGTTGCCCGCCGCGTCGCGCGCGGAGACGAAGAGCTGCGACACCCCCAACTGGGCCGGCAGCAGGGGCACCAGCGCAAGACCCGTGGTGCTCGCGAGGACTTCCGGCGTGGCCGACGACAGCACGGTGCAGGCGGCGTCCGTGAACAGCGTGACGCGCGCCCCCGGTTCGGTCTGGGTCCGCACCGCCGCGACGAACGGCGACGTCGTGAAGGGAATGACTCCGGGAAGGATGGTGGGCAGCGCGGGCGCCAGGGTGTCGTTCACGTAGGTGGCGGTCGCGGAGCAGTTGGAGACGTTGCCCACCGCGTCCACCGCTCGGGCCGAGAAGGCGGACGAGGCGTTGGCGGTCACGGTGCGGGCGAGCGTGAAGGCTCCCGTCGTGGCGTTCGCGCCGACGGTGGAGAGCAGCGTTCCCGTGCAGCCCGCGCCGGTGAAGATGCGCACCGCCGCGCCGGACTCGGCCGTGCCGTTCAGCGACGGTTGGAGGCTGGTGGAGGGCGACGCCGGGCTGAAGGCCGTGAACACCGGGGCTCCGGGCGCGATGCTGTCATGCCGGTACACGGGGGAACTGGCGCACGTGGACGTGTTGCCCACGGCGTCCGTGGCGGCGGCGCTGAAGGAGGTGGTCGTGTTGGCCGTGACGGAGACCTGCCGGGAGAAGGCGCCCGTGGTGGCCGCGGCCGTCATGGTGGCGAGCGGCGTGCCCTGGCAGGTGGACCCGGTGAAGAGGCGCACGGTGGCGTTGGGCTCGCCCGTGCCGGACAGGAGGGGCTGGATGTTGGTGGACGGGGAGAGGGGCGTGAACCCCGTGAACGTCGGCGACGGGGGCGCGAGGCTGTCGTGCTGGTAGGTGAGGCCCGCCGAACACGCGGACACGTTGTTCGCGGCGTCCGTCGCGGTGGCGGTGAGAATGGTTGTGGAGTTGGCCGTCAGCGCCAGCGCCGAGGAGAAGGCGCCCGTGGTGGCGGAGGCCGTCACGGTGGCGATCGGTGTGCCCTGGCAGGACGCGCCCAGGAAGAGCTTTACGGTGGCGCCCGCCTCCGTCGTCCCGGCGAGCACGGGGTTCGTGGTGGTCTTGGACGGTGACACGGGGGTGAAGCCCGTCAGCACCGGGACCGTGGGCGGCACGGTATCCGTCTGGCATTCGAAAAGTTCGAGTCCACCCATGGAGATGACCTCGATGCCGGCGCGGCTGTCGTTGTCCTCCGTGATGTTCAGTCTGTATTTGACGTAGGTTCCGGGGGAGGTGACCGCGTACTCGCGCCGCTCGAAGCCGGTCCAGTTGATTTCATTGGGACGGGTATCGACCACGACCCACGCGCTGCCGTTCCAGCCCTGGAAGGTGAAAGCCCGGGGGGCGCGGGTGGTGATGCCGCCGTTGGCGTACTGGATGGCGTAGTGGGTGACCCTCTTCGGGCCGTCCGCCCACTCATAGGCAAGCCAGGCGGGCGCGGCGCCCACGCTGGAGATCCACATCGAGTTGATGTTGCGGTCGAAGGTCTTCCACGCCTCGTAGCTGGCGCCGTACACGCTGGAGGCGGTCACGTTTCCGCCGGGAAGTGTCGCGCTGGTCATCTGGGGAACGAGGTTGCTTCCACAGGTGAGTGCCTGCCCGGTGGCGCGCGGCTCTGACGGTGGTGGTGGGGTGGCTTCGCCCTGACATCCCGGCGCCGTGGCCAGGGCCAGGGCGGCGGCCAGGAAGAGGCCTCTTCTGGAGGTGGGAACGCTCATGCGGTGCTCCTTGCTTCCATCGCTTCAGGTGACGGCCCCCTGCGCTGTCGCGCGGACCGCGCGAGCGTTGGGCCGTGCCGTGTTTGTACGGGCGCTCGCGAGCGCGCCGTGAAGCGATGTGTCGGAACCGCCGGAGCGGGGGATGAAACATCCGCCGGGTGGGACGAAATCAGAACGACTGTCGCAGCAAGGCCTCCACCGCGGCCTTGCGGCCGGGGCTCAAGCGCAGCCGTGTCCCGTCGCGCAGCACCACCACCCAGCCCTTGTCCACGTCGGGCTCCAGCTCCCGGATGCGCTCCACGTTGACCAGCACGGAGCGGTGCACGCGCACGAAGCGGCGCGGGTCCAGCCACTGCTCCACCTGGTTCAGGGTTTCACGGAGCATGGGCTTGCGGGTGCCCGCGTGCAGCACGACGTAGTTGCCCTCCGCCTCGCACCAGTCCAGCTCCTCGACGGGGATGAGCAGCACCTTGCCGCCCGTCTTCACTGCGATGCGCTCCACCGGGCTGTTTCCACCCGCTGGACGGGCGGGTGCGGGAGGTGGGGCCCGGTGCTGCTCGAGCAGGGACGACAGGTGTTCGAGCAGCTTCTGGTCCCTGCCCTGGGCCCGTTGCTTCCGTGCGCGCTCCAGGGCGTCGCGGAAGCGCTGGTCGCTGAAGGGCTTGAGCAGGTAGTCCAGCGCGCTCGCTTCGAAGGCGCGCACCGCGTACTTGTCGAACGCGGTGACGAAGATGACCGGGGGCATGCGCTCCACGCCCACCTCGCGCAGGACGTCGAAACCATCCAGCTCCGGCATCTGCACGTCCAGGAAGACCAGGTCCGGCCGCTCGCGCAGGATGTGGTCCACGGCCTCACGGCCTCCGTGGCACTCGTGAACGTCGGTGACCTCCGGCGTCTGGGCCAGCAGGTGTCTCACGCTGTCCCGCGCCAGCGGTTCGTCATCCACGACCAGCACGCGCCAGCCTGTTCCTCGGTGCGTCTCAACCACGCGTCCCCCGTGTCATGTCCGTCCTCCCCTCCACGAAAGGCAGCTCCACCTTCGCCAGCACGCCGCCCCCCGGCAGGTCCTCCAACGTCAGGCCGTAGCGCTCGCCGTAGAGCTGCTGGATGCGGGCGCGGGTGTTGGCCACGCCAATGCCCGTGCCTCCGGCGCCTCCCGCGCGCAGGCCCGGCCCGTCGTCGCGCACTTCCAGCAGCAGCCGGTTGCCCTGCCGCGCGGTGCTCACGTGGAGCTGTCCCCGGGCGGCCTTCCTCGCGATGCCGTGCTTGATGGCGTTCTCCACCAGCGGCTGGAGGATGAGCGCGGGCACGCGGGCCTTCAGCGTGTCCTGGCCGGGCGTGAGGTGGACCTCCAGGTGTCCGCCGAACCGGAGCTGTTCGATGCCGAGGAAGCGGCGCACCAGCTCCAGCTCATCTTCCAGCAGGACTTCGTGGTCGCCCCGGCCTTCCAGGCTCGCGCGCAACAGGTGCCCCAGTTCCGCCAGGGCCTCCACGGCCTCCGGGTTGCGCTGCTGGCGCACCAGCCCCGCCACGGCGTTGAGCGTGTTGAAGAGGAAGTGAGGATCCAACTGGGCGCGCAGGGCCTGGAGCCGGGCCTCCGCGAGTTGCACGGCGAGGCGCGACTCCGCCAGCTCCCGTTCGCGCAGGTGCCGCGTCGTGCGCAGCGCGGACCACGCGGCGAGAAAGAGCAGGTATTCGAAGTAGCCCAGCGCGCCGCGCTCCAGCAGGAGGCGCCACAGGCCCTCGGTGAAGGAGACGCCGTTCGCACTCCATTGCTGGAGTGCCGACAGCACGGGCGAGAGCAGCAGCACGTGCACCTGGACGAAGCCCGCACCCGCGACCAGCAGCAGGCCCAGGTGACGCAGCAGCCGGGGCCGTTCGGGAGGAATGCGTTGGAAGACGGCCAGCACCAGCGGCCCGAGCAGGGCCCACGCGCTGTACGGCAGGAGCGCGAGGGCGAGCTTGAAGAGGAAGTCGCGGGGCTCCTCCGCGTAGGCGCGCAGGGCATGGGGCACCGCGCCCAGGAGGCCCGCGGTCATGCCCAGCACCCAGACGCGCCGCATCGACGACAGCCCGCTCCCTTCCCGCGCTCCCCACTGCGTCATGACGTCCCCGTCCCCCAGGGCGCGCAGCCCGAGGTCGCCCGAAGTTCGTTGACGAATCCGGTGCGGAAGCACGGCTTCAGTGGATGCATCCGAGGCAATCGACGCAGGCGCTTCTCCGCAGGGGAGGGGGTGAGCATCATGGACGAGAGAGGAGGCGAAGGACCATGGCTGGAAAGGCCTGGGCGTAGCTCCAGAGGCGCACCGCCCACCTGTCTGGTGGTGGGTGGGGAGTGGCTTCGGGCGTCGTGAGGCAATCGGTCCCCTTTGCACACCGCTCCGTGGGTGGGTCCGCGAAAGCCGGTGGGGGAGGCGCGGGCTGGAAGTCCACCTCCGCGCGCGAAGCGTCCCAACCTGTCCGACAGTCGGACAGGTTGCCCGAGGCGGAGCCCGATACGTCCCTTCCGGCGCTCTCCTCGCCAGGCTCGCCGGGGTTGAAACCCAGGGCGGCTGGAACCCGGAGTGCCCCGCTGGCCGGCGCCACGGGAAGGGCCTGTACCTGGGGGCCCGGTGCCCCTCCGAACGCCACGGTGTCCTCGGTGGCGGGCGTGAGGCGGCCGGGGCCATGCGCATCCTCGCAGGGGCGGGCCTCCCGTACCTCTTCCTGGAGGGTGGGCACGAATTGCTCCAGCGCCCGTTCATCACACGCCTTCAGCAGCGCTGGCAGCGTGTGCTGGAGTGCCCGCGCGTCACGCGCTCGCAGGGCCTCCATCGCGCAGCCGACCCACTGGCGTAGCGACTCGCCGCCCATGAGACGCAGCAACCGGGCCGCGCTACCTCGCAGGGCCCGCCGCAGCGACTGGATGAGGAGCAGGTGCCCGGGACGGGCTGCCACGCGGGCCGCCAACTGTAGCAGGTCGAACTCCCACTGCGCGCAGCGCTCACCGGACTCCCAACGTGCCGCATCCCAGAGCCTGAAGCATGCGTCCGCCAACTGTCCCAGGTCTGCTTCGGAAGCCTTCGCGCAGCAGTCGGCCAGCAACTCCACCATCACCTGCCGCTTGAGGCAGAAGAAGCCTTCCAACAGCCACCGGCCCTCCGGGGAGTTCTCGTCATGCAGCACCAGGCTCAAGTTCTCCAGCGTCAGCGAGGTGTCCAGCGCCACCGCGCGGGCCTTGCGTCCGGGGTGCTGCACTACCAGGCCCCTCGCTGCCAGCCGCCGCAGTGCCTCGCGCACGGTGCCCCGGCTCACCCCGTAACGGCATGCCAGCGTCTGCTCCGAGCCAAACTGGCCACTTGCCGGAAGCCACCCCAGCGCCATCTCTCGCTCGAGCTGCTCCTCCACCTGCGCAACGAGTCCCACCCGTTCCATCCC
>NZ_RAVZ01000382.1 GCF_003611635.1 Corallococcus terminator
CCCGCCCCCGCCCCGTGCGCGGGAAGGGCGCGATGCTCCACGAGGCAGTCGCGGTGGTGACGCGCGCGGCGGCCGGGGTGGCGCGGAGTCCGCTCGCGCCGGTTCCCGGGAGGAAGGGTTCGGCCTGCCGGAGATCATCCGCGCGGGCCGTGGCGCGGAGCTGGACGGTGCGCCCGAACTCCCCCGCATCGCGGAGCCTCCGCGCCTGGGCCGTGGTCCCGAAGTTCGCGGCGGCGACGAAGGACGTGGCGCGCGGGGAGGGCGGCAGGAGGAGCTGATCCTCGCGCCGCTTCCGTCCGCGCAGGCCGCGGGCCGGGCCGGTGAGCCGGAGACGGCCGAACTGCGCACGATGTTCGCCACCCACTCCGCGCTGCTCGCGGAGCGCCTCAAGTCGGAGCTCCAGCACAAGATCTACGGCCGCACCCCGCACCGCATCCTGCGCGTGGAGGAACCCGAAGGCCCCAGCACCGCGGGCGGCAAGCAGGCCCGGCAGGCCATCTCGCTGGTGGACCGCAAGGGGGCGGCGCCCGCGCTCATCGCGGGCTGGGTGGACGTGGCCAAGGGGCAGGCCTCGCTGCGCAACCACGAGGCCGTGGCGAAGCGCTACGAGTTCCAGCACGGCAGCCCCCTGGAGCTGCTCCCCGAGGAATACGACAAGTTCCTCACCGACGTGGAAGAGGTTCTGCGCACGTCGGCCATCCAGGTCCGCCTCCTCGTGCCGGACGAATCCGCGCCCACGCGGGCCATGGTCGGACAGCCGGTGGCGCGCGCCGCTTCGGTCCCCGTGCGCTGGGTGGTGCTGCTCGTCACCGTCGCCTTCCTGATGGGACTGGCCGGCGGCGCGCTCTACGGCCCGGGCTGAGCATCGCCGGGCGGTAGGCCAGCGACGGCAGCCCGCGTCACTGTCCGCATCCGGAAGGGGGCCTGCTCACCGGGGCGATGGCCGCCTCGCGGTCCCCTTCACATGGTTGGTGCCTTCCCGCGGATTGGGAAAGCTGGAGGCCCCCATGGCGTCGTCCCGTCACCGACCGAAGTCCCGTTGGCGCAAGCTGTTGGGCGGTTTCGTCGTCGCGGTCGCGGAGTCCTTCGCGCCGGACTCCGTGCTCGCGGACGGAGCGCCGAAGCGGGATGTCCATCCGCGTCATGGCCGCATTCCCGGGAAGGGTTACGGCTCTCGGACACTTGGAATCCAAGGAGCGGATCCGCGCCCCCAGGAGTGAAGTCGGGGTGGGGGGCCCCGTGGTACGGTGCTCGCGTCATTTTTCCGGGGTGGAGCCCACGTGTGCTCGCCCTGGAACTTCGTGAGCCCCACCATGCGCAGACTTTCATTGCTCGCCCTCGCCTGCCTCGTCGTGACCGCGTGTTCGCGCGGGGACAAGGACGCGAAGGGCGGCGTTACGGATGCCGGCACCGCGTCGGCTTCGTCCTCGAAGACGGGCGGCATCGCCGTCGAACCCCTGCCGGAGCCCCCCGCGCTCCAGATCGACCCCTCCGAGCTCGCGGACCAGGGCCCGTTGAGCGTCGTGGCCGCCCGGCCCCAGGGCAAGGCGAGCGGCAACATCCGGCCGACCATCACCTTCACCAAGCCGATGATCGCCCTGGGCACGGTGGCCCAGGAGCGCGGGCTGGCGGCGCCCGCGAAGATTGAACCCGCGCTCCAGGGTGAATGGCGCTGGGTGGGCTCCGCGAGCGTGGAGTTCGTGCCCCAGACGGGCGTGAAGCTGGCGACGAAGTACACGGTGACGGTGCCCGCGGGCCTCAAGGCCATGGACGGCACCACGCTGGATGCGCCCTACACCTTCGAGTTCGAGACGACGCGCCCCTCGATCCAGTCCGTGCAGCCGGATGCGGAGTTCCACTGGGTGCTGCCGGAGCAGGTCTTCACGCTGGTGTTCAACCAGAAGGTGAAGGACCTGCCCCAGCACGCGCGCCTGGAGATGGCGACCGGCGCCCCGGTGGCGCTCACGCTGGTGAAGGAGACGGCGTTCGCGGACATCAAGGAAGAGCAGGTGGGCAGCGGCCCGGAGCGCAAGTCGCAGGACCGGCGCGTGAAGTACGAACTGAAGCCCGCGCAGAAGCTGTCCCCGGGGACGAAGTTCACCCTGGTGGTGGATTCGACGCTGACGGGTGTGGAAGGCCCGCTGCCGCTGGAGGAGGCCGTGCGCTACGGCTACTCCACCTACGGCGACCTCAAGGTGGAGTCCGCGGGCGCGTGCGTGTTCACCTGGGGCGAGGAGACGTGCTCCTACGGCCCGCTGACGTTGCACACGTCGAACGAGTTGGACGTGGCCTCGCTCAAGGGCAAGGTGACACTGGAGCCGAAGGCGGAGATCGACTGGGACCGCGTCCAGACGCAGATGCCGTGGCCGGGCTCCGAAATGACGAGCCCCTACGTGGCGCTGCCCGGCCGCTACCGCCCCGGCACCACGTACAAGATCAAGGTCGCCGCGGGCTACAAGGACCTCTTCGGCCAGACGGGCCCGGCCTTCCAGGGTGAGGTGAAGCTGTCGGACGTGGAGCCTTCGTTCGACTCTGGCTCCGACGAAGCGCTGGTGGAGGCTTCCGGTGACGGTTCGCTGCCGCTGGTGGTGACCAACGTCCCGTCGGTGGAGGCGGAGCTGTGGTCGCTGTCGCCCTCGCAGCTCGCGCCGGTGCTGGCCTCCGGCAACGCGTGGCCGACCTCGGAGCCGCTGAAGGTGACCGTCGACACGTCGGGCGCGCGCAACCTGCAGCGCACCGTGCCCCTGGACCTGCGTCAGGCGTTCAATGGCGCGAAGACGGGCCTGTTCGTCACGCGGCTGAACGCGCCGTCGCTCAAGCAGCGCTACCCGCGCCGCATCGTGGGACAGGTGACGGACCTGGCGGTGCACGCGAAGCTGGGCGCCACCTCCGGCGTGGTGTGGGTGACGTCGCTCCAGACGGGCGCTCCGGTGCCGGGCGCGCAGCTCACCCTGTGGGACAAGGCGGGCACGGAGCAGTGGACGGGCACGACGGACAAGGACGGCATCGCGAAGGTGCCCGGCCTGTCGGGGCTCATCCCCGTCAAGCGCGAGTCGACCTGGGAGACGCCGTGGGCCATGGTGTCCGCGCAGAAGGACACGGACATCGGCGTGACGCTGTCCACGTGGCAGGGCGGCATGTCGCCCGGCGCGTTCTCGCTGATGAGCGCGTGGGATGGCCTCACCCCGGAGAGCCTGGGCTTCGTGTTCGCCGACCGCGGCATCTACCGCCCGGGCGATGACGTGATGCTCAAGGGCGTGGCGCGCTACCGCCGGCTGGGCGTGCTCAAGTCGCCGCCCGCGGGCTCCAAGGCGCAGGTGACGGTGTCCAACTCGCGCGGCGAGAAGGTCTTCCAGGGCCCGGCGGACATCACGAAGTACGGCACCTTCCGCGCGGACATGAAGCTGGGCGCGGACGCGCCGCTGGGCTTCTACGACGTGTCCGCGACGCTGAAGATCGCCGGTGAGACGGTGAGCTACGGCGGCAGCTTCCGCGTGGAGGAGTACCGCGCGCCGCAGTTCCGCGTGGACGTGGCGGTGCCCCAGCAGAACGCGGTGGCGGGCGACGCGCTCACCGCGCGCGTGGATGCGCGCTACCTGTTCGGCGGCGCCATGGGCAACTCGCAGGTGCGCTGGAGCGTGGGCCGGGCCAGCAGCTTCTTCACGCCGCCGGGCAACGAGGCATTCACCTTCGGCGTGAACACCTGGTGGTGGGACGACGAGCAGCCGGAGCACAGCAGTGAGACGTTCGCCACGGGGGATGGCCACACGGACGCGTCCGGGCAGTTGGCGCTGGCGCTGGGCACGGCGGAGACGCCGGGCGGCAAGACGTGGGAGTACACGCTGGAGGCGGAGGTGGAGGACGTCAACCGCCAGCGCATCGCCAACCGCAACCTCATCACCGTCCACCCCGCGGATGTCTATGCGGGCCTGCGCACGCTCTCCACGGGCTTCGCGGAGGCTGGCAAGGAAGTGGGCCTGGAGCTGGTGGCGGTGACGCCCCTGGGCCAGCGCCAGGGAGGCATCGCGCTGGACGTGAACATCAAGCGCCGCGAATGGAAGTCCATCCGCAAGAAGGGCGACGGCGGCCAGTACTTCACCGTGACGGAGCCGGTGGAGACGGACGTGTCCAAGTGCTCGGTGAAGAGCGCGGCCACGCCGCAGGCCTGCAAGTTCACCCCCGGCGAGCCCGGCCTGTACGTGCTGGAGGCGGTGGCGACGGACGCGAAGGGCCGCAAGGCGACGACGCGGGATTCGCTCTACGTCACGGGCTCCGGCTGGGTGTCGTGGCAGCGCAACGACACGGACCGCCTGGACCTGGTCGCGGACAAGCAGCTCTACGACGTGGGTGACACCGCGAAGATCCTGGTGAAGAGCCCGTATCCGGAGGCGGACGCGCTGGTGACGGTGGAGCGCGAGGGCATCCTCAGCGTGCGCCGCGTGAAGCTCAAGGGCAGCGCCACGGCGCTGGACATCCCGCTGGGCGACGGGGCCATCCCCAACGTCTTCGTGGGCGTGGTGCTGGTGCGCGGCCGCGTGCCGGACGGCAAGGGCATTGAAACCGGTGACGACCCGGGCCGCCCCGCGGTGCGCGTCGGCTACACCGAGCTGAAGGTGGAGAAGAAGCAGAAGCGCCTGTCGGTGGCGCTGACGCCGGACGCGCAGGACAAGCGTCCCCGCGACAAGGTGACCGTGAACGTCGCGGTGAAGGACGCGGCGGGCAAGGGCGCGAAGTCGGAGGTGACGCTGTGGGCCGTGGACGAGGGCGTGCTGCGCCTGACGGGCTACAAGGCGCCGGATCCGGTGGAGGAGCTGTTCCCGCTGCGCGGCCTGTCGGTGCGCATCGGTGAGCCGCTCATCCACCTGGTGCTGCGCAAGCTGTACGGCGAGAAGGGCTCGCGGCCGGGCGGCTCCGGTGGTTCGGACACGTCTGGCTCCGGCTTCCGCTCCAACTTCAAGACGACGGCGGTGTTCCAGTCCGTGGAGACGGACGACCAGGGCGTGGCGAAGGTGGAGTTCACGCTGCCCGACAACCTGACCACCTTCCGCATCATGGCGATCGCCGTGACGGAGGGGGACCGCTTCGGCGTGGGGGAGAGCAAGGTGCAGGTGGCCAAGCCGCTGCTGGCGCTGCCGGCGCTGCCCCGTCTGGTGCGCGTGGGTGACAAGGCGGAGGCGGGCGTGGTCATCCACACCACGAACCCGGCCATCAAGGAGGCGAAGGTCACCGCGCAGCTCACGGGCGTGCGCGTGGAGGGACCGTCGGAGAAGACGGTGACGCTGGTGGACGGCAAGGCCCGGGAGGTGCGCTTCACCTTCGTGGCCGAACAGCCGGGCACCGCGGTGTTGCGCTTCTCCGTGGCGGGCGGCGGGGAGACGGATGGGGTGGAGCAGAAGATCCCCGTGCAGCTCCCGGTGGGCCTGGAGGCGGTGGCGACGTACGGCGACACCACCAGCGAGCGCGTGGAAGGCCTCAAGCCGCCGGGCGGCGTGCGGCCCGGCGTGGGCGGCCTCACGGTGACGATGTCGTCCACGGTGATGGGCGGCTTCGAGGAGTCGATGAACCAGTTGGTGGACTACCCCTACGGCTGCCTGGAGCAGATGTCGTCGCGGCTGGTGCCGTTCGTCGCGCTGCGCGAACTGTCGGGCAAGTTCGGGGTGGCCTGGACGGGCGGTTCGGAGGAGCAGAAGCAGGAGTTCGTGCGCGGCTTCCTCAGTGACGACGCGCTCAAGGCGCAGGGCACGCTGGACCCGGACGCGGTGGTGCTGGCGACGGTGCGCAAGATCGAAGCGCTCCAGTCGCACGACGGCGGCTTCCGTTTTTGGGCGTCCAGCGAGTGCTCCTCGCCGTACGCCTCCGCGTACGCGACGCTGGCGCTCGCCCGGGCGAAGGAGGTGGGCTTCGCGGTGAACGCCAACGTGCTCACCAAGGCGAAGAAGTTCCTGGCGGACAAGGTGGCCGCGGGCGTGTGCACCCCGTGTGGTTCGGGCTGCGAGGCGCCGGGCCTGGAGACGCGGGCCTTCGCGCTCTACACGCTGGCGCGCACGGGTTCGCCCCGGCCGTCGTACTACAACGAGCTGTTCGAGAAGCGGCAGAGCCTGCCGCTCTTCGCCCAGGCGATGCTGACGGACGCCATCTTCGTGGGCAAGGGCAACCGCGCGCAGGGACAGACGCTCCTGCAGGAGATCCTGAACAAGGCGCAGGAGACGCCGGCGGGCGTGCACTTCCAGGAGACGGACGCGAAGACGTACGCGCCGCTCTGGTCGTCGGACACGCGCACCACGGCGCTGGTGCTCCAGACGCTGGTGGGCATCACGCCGGATCACCCCTACGTGTCGAAGATGGGCCGCTACCTGGCGTCCTCGCGCGAGGGCGACGGCCGGTTCCGCAACACCCAGGAGGCGGCCTTCTCGCTGATGGCGCTCTCGGACGTGGTGCGCCGCAAGGAGAAGGACGTGCCGGCGTTCGAGGCTGTGGTGAAGCTGGGCGGACAGGTGATTGCCTCCGCCGACTTCAGGGGCCGCGACCTGGGCGTGAAGACGGCGCAGGTTCCGGTGGAGAAGCTGGGCCCCGCGGACAAGGCGCAGCCGCTGACCTTCAGCGTCAACGGCACGGGCAACCTCTACTACGGGGCGCTCCTGCGCTACGCGCCGGCCGCGATGCCGTTGGATGCGATGGACCGGGGCCTCATCGTCCAGCGCTGGTTCGAGCCGTACAACGGCGGCGGTCAGGCCAAGGCGGCGCGCGCGGGTGAGCTGGTGCGCGTGCGCGTGCGCGTGGCGACGCCGATGCGGCGCCACTTCGTGGTGGTGGACGTGCCGCTGCCCGCGGGCCTGGAGGCCGTGGACACGTCGCTGGCCAGCACCGCGCAGCTTCCCGGGCCGGCGGGCTCCGGCGAGGAGGAGGGCCCCGGCGAGGGCTACGACTACGAGAGCGAGGAGGACCTGTCGGAGACGGACGAGCCCCGCAACCCCTGGGCGACGCGCTTCTGGTCTCCGTTCAACCACACGGAGAAGCGGGATGACCGCGTCATCTTCTTCGCCGACGACCTGCCTCCGGGCGTGCACGTGACGAGCTTCGTGGCCCGCGCCACCACGCCGGGTGACTTCGTGCTCAAGCCCGCGAAGGCGGAGGAGATGTACGCGCCGGAGGTCTTTGGCCGCTCCGAGGGTGGCCGCTTCCCGGTGCTGATGCCGGACGAGGTCGCTTCGAAGTGATGAAGCGCTTCACGCTTCGTGGGATGGCGCGCGCCGTGGCGGTGGCCCTGGCGCTCGTCGGGGCAGGGTGCATCGGCTTCATCGCGATGCCCCTGCCGGGGACGTTGCTGTCCCGCGAGGCGCTGTCTTCGCTGGTGATCACCGACCGCACGGGACAGGCCCTGCGCGAGGTGCTCTCCCGCGAGGACGGACGCAGTGTGGGGCTCGAGGGGGGACGCATTCCTCCTCGGGTCCGCGCGGCCTTCATCGCCGCGGAGGATCAACGCTTCACGTGGCATCCGGGCGTGGACGCGGTGGCGGTGGTGCGCGCGGCGCGCGACAACGTGAAGTCGGGGCGCATCGTATCGGGTGCGTCCACGATTCCGCAGCAACTGGCGCGCCGGCTGGTGCCGCGCGAGCGCTCGTGGTGGGGCAAGGCGGGCGAGGCGCTGTGGGCGCTGCGGCTCACCACGCACCTGTCCAAGGACCAGGTGCTGCTGGAGTACCTGGACCGCGTGCCGCTGGGGAACTCCACGTTCGGGGTGGAGGCGGCGGCGCGGCGCTATTTCGGACGTCCGGCGGAGCGGCTGTCGGCGGGACAGGCGGCGCTCCTGGCGGGGATGGCCCGGTCGCCCGCGCGCAGGGATCCGTACCGCCGGCAGGACGCGGCGGTGGCGGGGATGCGTGGCGTGCTGGCGCGCATGGTGGAGGAGGGCTTCCTGAAGGCGGAGGAGGCGCGGCTGGCGGCGGAGACGCCGTTGGACCTGGTGCCGGTGGAGCGGGTCTTCGAGGTGCCGCACCTGACGACGGCGTTGCTCCAGCGGCTGCCGGAGCTGGGGTTGGATCAGGCGACGCGCATCGAGACGACCATCGACCCTGCGCTCCAGGCCGCCGTGGAGAAGGCGATGGTGGAGGAGCTTCGGGGCCTCGCCGAGCGCAGGGTGGGGGAGGCGGCGGCCATCGTCCTGGACAACGCGACGGGCGAGGTGCTCGCGTACGTGGGGTCCTCGGACTTCCTGGACGAGGAGAAGGGTGGCCAGAACGACGGCGTGCGGTCGCTCCGGCAGCCGGGGTCCGCGCTGAAGCCGTTCGCGTACGGGCTCGCGCTGAGCAAGGGCTTCACGCCGTCCAGCGTGCTCGCGGACGTGGAGGTGCACCTGGCCACGCCGGGCGGTTCGTACGTGCCCAAGAACTACGACCGGCGTGTGCACGGCCCGGTGCGGCTGCGCGCGGCGCTGGCGTCCAGCTACAACATCCCGGCGGTGCGGCTGGCGGACGCGCTGGGGCCGGAGCAGGTGCTGCGCGTGCTGCGCGAGGCGGGCTTCCAGAGCCTCAAGGAGACCGCATCGCACTACGGCGTGGGCATCGTGCTGGGCAACGGCGACGTGACGCTGCGCGAGCTGGCGCGGGCGTACCGGGGGCTGGCGCGGGGT
>NZ_RAVZ01000383.1 GCF_003611635.1 Corallococcus terminator
CCAGCATCCGCTTCACCATCTGACTCTTGAATGCGTCCGTATACGGCACCGTTGTCTTCCTGCTCGCCCCGCTCAGGTGGTCACCTCGGCTGCTCAGCCGAGGCGACAACTACGCTGACACTGGGGGCCGGCGGTGGCGTGGAAGGTGGGGCTTGACCTAATTCCAACGCCACTTAACGGATGGCTCTCTCCTGCGTACCGGCCAGCGTTCCTGCCGGAGCCTCCATCGCCACGCCCACCCGAGGAGGTGGCTCTTGACGTGGCAATGATGACAGGAGTCCGAGACTTCATCCTCACCCACGCAGAGGAAGTGCCGGACCGGTGGGCCGACATCCTCAATGTGGTGGGCAGGTGGCCTGCAGAGGTTGGCGCATCCGTGCTGGACGCAATGCTAGAGCGCGCCTCTGCCATCCGCAGTCGCGACGGGGCAGGGCGCGCATGGAGGGCTGCACGCGAGCTTCTTGTACATGTTTTGTTGAGCGTCAAGTACGGGGAGAAACAGTTGACTGATGAGTTTGCTCGGGCGAAGCAGGTCTACCAGTCACCGGAGCCGGAGGACCCGATACGACGCATCGCTTGGCTCTTCGCCCCTGACCCCCAATCGCCGGACGCCGCTCAGCTTGAATGGCAGGAGGAGCCTTCCCACTATTCGAAGCTTCGCCGCGTGGCTCTTCAGCCACTTCTTGGAAGTTCAAATGTTGTTCAGATGCTGTCTCGCCTTCTGCATGAGGTGCCTGCTCCGGGCGTGCTCGGATTCGCACTTGGCGAAGTTGGTGATGACGCTATCGAAGCGTGCCTTCTCGGCTCAGAGCTAACCTCAGGAGGGGCGCGCTGTGATTTGGTTGGCGGCTTCATCGTTGCGAAGAACAACGTCGCCGGTGCCTCTTGGCTGACGCAGGTGTTGAAGACCCTCGTGCGCAGTGGACGTCAAGATGAGGCAGCTCGGGCGGCCTCGCATCTTATTCCGGGAAATGTACTGTGGGACGTGCTGGATGCTGTGGGGGATGGATTGGCCGAAGTGTACTGGGGCCTGATCCCACACCTCTACTATGACCTCACAGAAGACGAGCGTCTTCGTGCCATTCGACACCTCGTTGAGGCTCGGCGCCCTGCCACAGCCCTGGAGGTGCTGAGCAAGTGGAACCGAAAGAGCGGCGCCCTCCCTCCTTCACAGTTGGTCCTTGATGTTCTGGAGAGGTCCATGCGCAGTTCGGACATTCTTGAGGTCCTCGGTGATGGCGGGCGTGTCGGCTACCGTATTAGTTGTGCACTCGCCCTCTTGGAGCAGCCGGATGGGGAGGACCTTGTTCGTGTCATTCGAGTTGAGGCCTGCTTCCTGCCATTTCTCGACCACTTTGGACGAGCACCGCGCCTCTTTCGCGCGCTTGGAGAAACACCGGCTCTCTTTTCTGAGGCTGTTGCCATGGTCTATCAGCATGCCGAAGTCGAGGCCGAGGCCGACGAGCAGCGGAGGTCTTTGAGTCGTCTTCGGAGGCAAGCTGGGGATCTGATTCTTCGCAAGTGGCAAGGGACTCCGGGGGAAACGGCGCCTTCGCCAGGGGAACGGGACGAAATTTTTGAGCGTTGGTGTCGTGACGTGGCCGAGGAACTCCGAGTGAAGGGGCTCCAGGACGCGGCTTGGTCCGAACTAGCATGCGTTCTGGCCAGGGGGCCGAGTGCGGACGGCATCTGGCCCTGTGGCCCGGCTCGTAGATTCCTCGAAGGGGGAGTGCACCCGAAGTTGGGACGCTACCTATACAGAGCCAAGCGAAACCTCCGCGGACCTGTTTGGCGGAGTCCCTTGGACGGCGGAACGCAGGAGCGTGACCTCGCTTCTGGGTTTCGCAAGGATGCTGACACACTTCGCGAGAAGGGGTTCTCACGCGCGGCTGCAGTGGCTCAAGCTCTCGCGGAGCGCTATGAATCTGAAGCTGAGCATGAAGACAGCGAGACGGCCGAGTTTCTCGACCCCTGATTCACGGCCCGGAAGAATCCGTCGTGTTCGCCGGGTTGAAGGAGCATGAGCGGACTGGCGCTGAGCGAAGAGCAGCGGAGCGAGCTGGAATCCTGCTTCCGCACGACGGAGGACCGACGTTTGCGTGAGAGGTGCCAGGCGGTGCTGATGACGTCCCGAGGGCGGTCTCAGCAGCAGATTGCCGAGGACCTGGGGACGACGCCCCGCAACATCCAGCGCTTCCTCGCCCGCTATCGGGCCAGCGGCTTGAGAGGGTTGAGGATTCAGTGGGCCCCGGGCCGCACGCCGTTGATTCCCGAGGGACTGGCGCCCACCATTCTGGGATGGGTCCAGCAGGGGCCAAGGGCCTGCGGCGTCAAGCGGGCGAACTGGACGCATGAGGCGCTGGCGGACTTCCTCTACCGCCAGACAGGGATTCGGGCGCGGGAGACGGCCATGGGGGACTTCTGCCGTCGCCATGGAGTGCGGCTGTACCGGCCCACCTATCGCTTCCTTCGAGCGGACGCTTCATGCCAGCAGCAGGCGCGTCGGGAGTTGAGCGAAAAAACGCCAGGCGCAAGCAGATGACATCGCCCTCTTGAGCCAGGACGAAGCGAGATTTCCCATGGTGCCGACGCTGACGGCGACGCTGGGCGTGAAGGGAAGCCGCCCTGTCGTCGGCACCCGCGACTGCAAGGACGTGGTGCACACCTTTGCTTCCGCCAACCTCACCACGGGAGCGGTGACGAGCAGGCTTTACGGCAGCCGAACCCGCGCGCGTCGAAAGGATGGCCTCTCCAAGACGAAGCGCATGCAGGCGGCCTTCGCCCACCACCTGCTCGACGTCGCCCGCGCCTATCCCGCCACGGCGTGGCGGCAAGTCGTCCTCATCATCGACAACGCGCCCTGGCACCGCGGGCGCCCCGTGGAGTGGGCCTTGCGCCGCTACCCGCACCTTTCCCTCTGCCGGCTGCCGCCCTACAGCCCTCAGCTTCAGCCCATCGAGCGGCTGTGGCGGCCCCTGCGCCAGCGGGCCCCGCACAACCTTCTCTTCGACGAGATGGCCGAGTTGCAACAGGCCCTGCGCTCGGGTCTGGGCTACTTCCGGGCGCGGCCTCACGTCGTCCTCAAGCTCTTCGGCTCGCTTTGGACGACGACCGGATTGCCCGAGGCGTGAATGACGGCAGGCGCTCGCTTGCTCGGCCGGTCCTGGTCCACCTACATTGTGGGTTGTGAGCCAGAATCCAAGCACGGAGGACTTGCGCGACGCGATTGGGCGGGCGCTTCAAGCCCATGTGAAGAGTGACGATCTAGCTCCCGTCTGCATCGCGCTTGGAATGGTTGTGCCGGATCCGAATGCTGGCCTGATCTACAATAGCAGGTGGGCCACCGTTCGAAGCTGGCTTCCGCATGATCGCGAATCGGTGTTGTCAATCGCAAAGCGGGTATTGGAGCAGTTCAGGACCTATCGCCTTGAGGAGCTTGTGTGGGTTGCGCAAGAGGCATCGGTCGAGTTTTCGGAGTTAACGCGCCGAAACCTTCTTGCGACTCTCAGTTCGCTGCCTGCGCCGTGGGGAAAGCTGGGGCTGAATAAGGTCGTTGGAGAGGTGATTCATCTGGATGAATCCCTTCGCAATGCGATTCTGTCGGAATCAGAGCTTCAGGATGTGCAGGGCGTTTCTGAGCAGTGTGGCGTGCTGGGTGTGTCGGATAGGCGTTTTCGAGCGCTCGTTGAACGAATGGTTCATCCATCGGTTCGAGGCGAAGAAGATCAAAGGGAGTATGTTGATGCGCTGAGTGCGGAATTGCGAAAGTCCGGTTGGGACCTGCAAGCGACAGGTTTGGATGCAGGACGGACGCTATACTCAGTGGTTCGCGCGAATGGCGGAGTGGGAGGGCAACCCAAACAGATCATATTTGCTTCGCAGGTCAAGCCTGATTTGAGATTCTCCGATGCCATCAATGGCGATATTGAGATTGTGCGATTCGCTGACAAGGTGCTGGTATATGATCACCCAATCCCACCGACCGGATTGCTCTGGAGGCATCTTCAAGAGTGGTGGGCTGCGACTCACGGCCTTGTGCCTGAGGCTCGGGCGACGAGGGTGAGTCTCTATCAGCGTCTTAGGGCCTCATTGCCAAAAAATTCGCCACCACAACGGCTATTGTTCGAGGAGTTCTTTTCGGCCTATCAGAGGTCGTTTGGTGAGTTGCCTGCGTTGCTTCCAGAGGTGTGGTTGTATTACGATCCACTAACGATTTCACAAAGAGGGAGGGATGCGCTTCTTCGACAACGAATGGATTTTTTGATGCTGTTCTCACAGAGTGTTCGTGTTGTGATCGAGGTTGATGGGGTCGGGCACTATTGCGACCCTCAAGGAAAAGCTAGTCCGTCGAAGTATGCTGAAATGGTCGCGGCCGATCGTGACCTCCGGCTTTCTGGTTATGAGGTCTATCGGTTTGGTGGAAAGGAGCTGGAGGGGGATTTAGGAAGAGAGATTGCGCGAGGCTTTTTCCGCCTCTTGTTTCGGCGTCACGGCGTTGATGCCGAGAAGTCCAGATAGGGACGGCACACTCAACCGGTGAATGCAAAACCCTGAGTTCTCCCCGGTTGAGAAGTTGTTGGCATGCAAGTAGCGAAGAGGAGGGGGCTCACACCGCGTGAGCGTGCGGAACTGTGGAGGCAATGGAAGGAGGGGCATCTCGCTCTCCGACGTCGAACACCCTTCCACGTTGGACGTGGGCCAGCGCCTTTGACAAGGCATGTCGCGGAAGCACAGCCGCCCGCTTCTAGCGCAGCGCCGTGAGGGCCGCGCCGACCTTCGCCACCGTCACCGACACGGGCGTCGTCACCTCCGGAGCGAAGATGGCCACGCGGAGTTCCTCGAAAGCCCACCGCAGATCCTGCGCCGCCTCCTGGTCACGCACGGTGGCGGACCTGGCGAGGAAGGCCTCCCATAGGGGGGTGAAGGGCACGGCCTTCCCTGCGTCCTTGCCGGGGTTCGCCACCGCACGCGACAGCCGTGCCTGGACCGCGCGGAGGTAGCGCGGGTAGTTCAGCAGGCGCACGAGGGGAATCCACTCGATGAGCTTCGCGGGGAACAACTGCCCGAGCTGCGAGCGGATGTCCCGCACGGCCGCCGCGCCGCTCGGCCCCTTGGATGCTGTCTTGAGGGCGGCGAGCGTCTCCGCGAGCTCCGCGGAGGTGGCGACGACGACGTTCGCCCAGTCCCGGGCCTCCTGCTCGATGCGCTGTGAGCCCTCTTGGACCCGCGCCTCGAAGGCCGCCTTCGTGCGGGGCAGCGGCGCACCCGGTGCGAGCTTGAACGCATCGTCGACGCTGCGTGTGAGGACGAGCGCCCGGAAGGCGTCGGCCTGGCCCCGCGCAGGCGGCGCGCCGTCCAGGGACGGGAAGGGCAGTGGCATGCGCGCGGCGCTGACGGCCACGTGTCCGCGCGCGGCGAGCATCAGGAGCCGTCGGATTCCCGTGCGCGTGGCCGCGTCGGCGGCGGCGGATGTTTCCAACAGCACCAGGTCCACGGCCGCGCCCCGGTCGACGAGGGCGGGGTAGCTGCGGATCTCGAGCCCGCCGACCCGCCGGGCGACCACGGGGGGCAATTCGCCGAAGGTCCAGGCGGTCAGCCCCTTGCGCTCCCAGTCCGAAGTCGGTGCCACGCTGCGCAGCACCGCCCGTGCACGTCCCCCATGCTGCTCGAGCAGCGCGTCGGCGTCGCGGCTGCGCGCGAGCTCCTTTCCCCGCTCGTCGAGCACCCGGAGCGTGATGCGCAGGTACGGAGGCACGGCATCCGCCCGGAGGGACTCCTCGGGCACGTCCACGCCGCACAGCCGGGACACCGCCCGCGCGAGCGCTGGAATCATCGGTCCGCGGAAGGGCACCAGTTCCTTCTCGAGACGGTCGACCAGGGCCGGCACCGGCCCCAACTGCTTGCGCTGGGCGCGGGGGACCTGCTCGAGCAGGGCGGTGAGTTTCTCCCGCTGCCACCCGGGGATGGTCCAGTCGAGCTCACCCGGGACCAACTGGGCGAGCAGCAGCAGCGGCACGCTCAGGGTGATGCCGTCGTCCTCGGCCGAGGGGTCGAAGGTGTACGTCACCGGCACGGACGCGCCGTGCAGGGTGATGGCATCCGGGTAGTGCGCCGGGGACAGGCCCGGGTCGTGCGAGAGGGCATCCTCCATCGAGAGGATGAGCACGTCGGGGTCGGCCGCCTCGGCCTTGCGGCGCCAGGCCTCGAAGCTCGCTCCGTCCGTCACGTCCGCCGGGAGGCGCTGGTCGAAGAACGTCAGCAGGGCCTCGTTGTCGAGCAGCTCGCTGCGCCGGGCCTTGTCCCGCAGGCGCGCCACGCGCTCGAGCACCTCGCGATTCTCCTCCTGGAACGCCCCCCGGGTGCGGTACTCGCCGCGCACCAGGGCATGCTCGAGGAACATCAGCCGTGCCCGGGCGGGGTCCATGCTGGCCAGGGCCACGGGGCGCTCCTTGAAGACCTGAAGCCCGAAGAGGGTCGCGTTCTCCTTCACGACGGCGCGCGCGGACTTCTCCGACCAGTGCGGTTCGGAGTAGCTGCGCTTGAGCAGGTGGGGGGCCGCCGCCGCGAGCCACTCCGGGTCGAGCTTCGCCACGGTGCGTGCGAACAACTGGGACGTCTCCACGAGCTCGAACGCCATCGCCCAGGCAGGGGGCTTCTTCGAGAGCGCCGACGAGGGGTGAACCATGAAGCGCGTCTGCTTCGCGCCCGTGTAGTTGCGCTGCTCCGGATTCCACTGGCCGATGCGGGACAGGAGCCCGGTGAGGAGCGCCTGGTGCAGGACGTCCCCGCGCGCCGGGGCGCCCCGGCCCTTCTGCGGCAGGCGCAGCTCGCGGACGGTCTCCTCGAGCTGGCGCTGGACGTCCCGCCACTCGCGCACCCGCAGGAATGACAGGAAGTTGTCCCGGCACACGCGCCGCAGATGGGACGTCCCCCGGCCCTCGGCCTCGCGCACGAATGCCCACAACTTGAGGAGCCCCGTGAAGTCCGAGTGCTCATCACGGAAGCGCGAGTGCAACGCGTCCGCCTTCTGCGCGAGCTCCCGTGGCCGCTCGCGCGGGTCCTGCAGGTTGAGCGCCGCGGCGATGATGAGCACCTCGTCCAGGCACCCATACTCGGCGCCGGCGAGAATCATCCGCGCGATGCGCGGGTCCACCGGGAAGCGCGCGAGCTGGTGGCCGAGCGGCGTCAAGGCGCGCTCCTTGCCCTCGATGGCCCCGAGCTCCTCAAGCACCCGCCAGCCCTCGGCGATGGCCTTCGGCTGGGGCGGGTCGAGGAAGGGGAAGTCCTCGACGTCACCGAGGCCGAGGGACTTCATCCGCAGGATGACCCCCGCGAGCCCGGTGCGTTTGATTTCCGGGTCGGTGAAGGCGGGCCGCGTGGTGAAGCCCGCCTCGTCGTAGAGGCGCACGCAGATCCCCTCGCGCACGCGGCCGCAGCGCCCCTTGCGCTGGTCGGCGCTGGCCTGGGAGACCGGCTCGATGTGCAGGCGCGTGGTGCCCGAGCGTGGCTCGTAGCGCGACAGGCGTGCCACCCCCGTGTCCACGACGTACACGATCCCCGGGATGGTGACGGACGTCTCCGCGACGTTGGTGGCGAGGATGACCCGGCGCTCGGGGATGGTGGCGAAGACGCGCGCTTGCTCGGAGGCCGACAGGCGCCCATACAGGGGCTGCACCACCGTGCCGCGCAGCTCGCGCGCGTTCAGGGCGTTCTCGGCCTCGCGGATCTCCCGCTCCCCGGGGAGGAACACGAGGAGGTCCCCGTCCGGGTCGAGCGAGAGCACGTTCGCCACCGCATCGGCGACGGCGTCCGCGAGCTCGGCGTCCTCGGGGGGCGGCTCATAGAGCACGTCCACCGGAAAGGTACGGCCCTCCACCTGGATGACCGGAGCCCCCCCGAAGAACTGTGAGAAGCGCTCGGTCTCGATGGTGGCCGAGCTCACCACCACCTTGAGGTCGGGGCGCCTGGGGAGGATGCGCTTGAGCCACCCGAGCAGGAAGTCGATGGTGAGGCTGCGCTCGTGGGCCTCGTCGAGCACGATGGTGTCGTAGCGTTTCAGGAGCGGGTCGCTGTGAATCTGCGCGAGCAGCACGCCGTCGGTCATGAACTTCACGGCCGTCCGCCGGGACGAGCGGTCCTCGAAGCGAATCTGGTAGCCGACGTCCGTGCCCAGCTCCGTGCCGAGCTCGCGTGCCACGCGCGCCGCCACGCTGGTCGCGGCGATGCGCCGGGGCTGGGTGACGCCAATCTGGCGCGGGCGCCCGCGCCCCATGGCGAGCAGGACTTTGGGCAGTTGCGTCGTCTTCCCAGAGCCGGTGGCCCCCGCGACGATGACCACCTGATGGGCGGAGATGGCCGCGGTGATGTCCTCCACCCGGCTCGAGATGGGGAGCTCGGGGGGGAAGTGCAGGGTGGGCAAGCCGTCGGGGGGGAGGACGGGTGAGTCGCCGGACATGGCTGCATGGCCTAGCACCGAAGCGCACGCGGCGCCCCTGACGAATCGTGTGGGCGCCTGCGCGCCCGGTGCTCCTGGAGGGATCATCCCTGCACGCCCATACGCACCTGCATGTGAACCGTGGGAGTGACGCACGGCGGAGGGATGCAC
>NZ_RAVZ01000384.1 GCF_003611635.1 Corallococcus terminator
GGGTGGGGTGGTTGACGGTGGTGGCGGTGGCCGGTGAAGACTTGCGGGCTGTCCTCCGCCCGACCGGGAGTTCTTGTCCTTGAACGCCGCACCGCTGACGCCTGAAACCCTCTGGCCGCGCACGCTGGAGGTGACCCGGCAGGCCCTGGCGACGGGGGCGTTGCAGCCCATCGCCACCGAGGCTCGCACCGTGACGGTCGCGGACGCGACGTTCCAGGTGCGCGTGCTGGGACGGGTTGCGCTCAAGGAGCGTCCCCGGCCGGCGCCCACCGGCGCGGCGCAGTTCAACCCGTTCGCGCAACCGGAGCCGGACCTGGTGTTGGGGGACGTGGCGCCCTCGCACGTGTGCCTGCTCAACAAGTTCAACGTCGTGGAGCACCACCTGCTGCTGGTGACGCGCGACTTTGAGTTCCAGGACGCGCTGCTGACGGCCGGGGACTTCGACGCGCTCGCGACGTGCCTGGAGGGGTTGGACGGGTTGGCCTTCTACAACGCCGGGGAGATCGCGGGCGCGAGCCAGCGGCACAAACACCTGCAGCTCGTTTCGCCGCTGGGTCCTGGCGGGCTGCGGGCTCCGGTGGAGGCGCTGCTGCCCGAGTTGCTGGGACCGGGCCGCGTGGTGGCGGCGGCGACGCTGCCCTTCCTCCACCTGCTGGTGGGACTGGGGCCCTGGGGGACGCCGGCACCAGGGGCCCGGATGCTGGCGGCGTACCGGTTGCTGCGCGATGCGCTCGGCCTGGGCACCGCTTCGCCGTACAACCTGCTGGTCACCCGGGACTGGATGATGCTCGTGCCCCGGAGCCGCGCGGAGCACCTGGGCGTCAACGTCAACGGGCTGGGGTTCGCGGGCTCGCTGCTGGTCCGCACGCCGGAGCAGTTCGACACTGTCGCCGCGCTGGGGCCGTTGGAATTGCTGCGCCAGGTCACGGGCCTGCTTCCGTAGGAGGTGTGCAACCGCGCGAGCGGACCGGCACAATGGGCAGTCAGCGGCTTCACCCATGTCGCGCTGACGTGGGTGGGGGGGCCCTACCGAGGGAAGCGACGATGATGGATGTGAATGAACTGGCCCGGGTGCCGGGGGTGAATCCCCAGGTCCCCGACGCGGCGCGGATCTACGACTACACGCTGGGCGGCACGCACAACTTCGAAGCGGACCGGCAGGCGGCGGAGTTCATGTTCTCGCTGCTGCCCGCGACGCGGAAGTGGGTGCGGATGCTGCGCGCGTGCCTCCAGGTGGCGGCGAAGCGGCTGTCGTCGGAGGGCTTCACGCACTGGGTGGACTTCGCGTCGGGCCTGCCCACGAACGACCATGTGCACGGCGTGCTGCCGCCGGACGTGAAGGTGCTGTATTCGGACATCAACCCGCTGACGATGGCGCAGGCGCGCGTGCTCCTAGGCGACGACCCGCGCGTGCGCTACCTGGAGTGCGACATCCGTCAGGCGAAGGCGTGCCTGGAGCGCCCGGACGTGCGGGAGTTCCTGGGCGGCCAGCGCAAGGTGGCCCTGGGCGCCAATGGCATCACCGTGTTCCTGAAGGCGGAGGAGAACCAGAGGTTCTTCCGCGACCTGTATGACTGGGCCGCGCCGGGTTCGAAGATCTTCACCACCTTCGAGACCAAGGACCCCGCGAAGACGACGCCCCAGTGGGAGCAGTTCGTGGGCATGTTCCAGAAGATGGGCGAGTCCTTCGAGCTGTTCTCCCTGCCCGAATACCTGAAGCTCTGCGAGCCGTGGACCCCCGGCTCCGGCGGCGTCCTGACGGTGCGTGAGTTCCTGGGCCTGCCCGAGGGCTACATCACCGAGCAGGACCGGGAGGGCGTGGGCATCGAGTTCTATGCCGTCATCCTGGAGAAGAAGTAGCCGGCGGCTTTCAGAAGCAGCTCTCTCCCGTCAGCGCGCACCGGCCTGATGCGCAGGGTGTGAAGGGTGGGTTCGCGCAACCCGACTCGGGGCAGGCGCAGGTGGTGACCCTGTGCGTGGTCGGGTTGCAGCACGGACCGTAGGCCTCGATGGGATCCGCTGGGCCCGCGTCCACGCCCGTTCCCGCATCGGTCCCGGCGTCGGAGCTGATGCCGCCATCTTCGCTGGTGCCGGCGTCGATGCTGGTACCGGCGTCGATGCTGATGCCGCCATCGTTGCCGGGGCTGACTCCGCCATCCGCGCCGAGTCCCGCATCCGGGTTTCCCGCATCCTGGGGCCCACCGCAGTCGTCGCAGGTACACGCCTGGCTGAGCGACTCCGCGCAGGTGCCGGCCGCGCAGGCCCGGAAGCTGGGCTGGCAGCCTCCGGGAGATTCACAGGGGCACGTGTCCACCTGGCCGGAGATGCAGCAGACGGCCCACGTCACCTCGCCCAGGGGATCCAGGTCCTCGTACAGCGGGTCGAAGCACCCCGCTCCGAGCAGGGCGAGCAGGACGGCGGGCAGGAGTCGGTTCACGTGGAGTTGGGACACCCGACGGGCGCGGCCTGGGACATGCCGCCGGGGCGCGGCTAGTATCCCACACCCCGTTTCGGATTCGATGTCCCAGGCCACCGTGCCCGGGTGTCACAAGCACGAACAGGAAGGTCGGACACGCGGATGGCGAGCGGGCTCGGTGCGGAGGAGCTCAAGGAGCTCTACGAGCGCTTCGCGCCCGTGGTGCACCGTCGCGCGCTCGCGTTGCTCGGCCGCGACGCCGATGCGTGGGACATCGTGCAGGAGGTCTTCGAACGCATGTTGACGGCGGGTGCGCGGTTCCGACGGGAGGCCCGTCCCATGACGTACGTGTACCGCGTCACCACCAACCTGTGCCTCAACGCGCTGCGCTCGCGCCACCTGCGAGAGTCGGCGCTCCCGGAGCGCGAGGAGTCCGCGGCCCTCACCCCCAGCCAGTGGGAGGCCGCCGACTTCATCCGCCACCTGGTGGGGCGGATGGGCGAGCGCGAGCTGGAAGTGGCCACGCTGCACTTCTTCGACGGGCTGACGCAGGAGGAGATTGCCCAGATGCTGGACGTGTCGCGAAAGACCATCGTCCGCGACCTGGAGTCCATTCGGAAGAAGGCCGCGGAGCTGGGGCGGCTGCCTGGGGAGCAACTGGAGGCAGGCCGTGGCTGAGCACCTCTCGCGGTTGGAATTGGACGAGTGGCTTTCGGGCTTGGACCCAACGGGCCGCATGGGCGCGCACGTGGCGTCCTGCGCGACGTGCGGACCCGTCGCGGAAGAGCTGCGGCAGGCGCGGGAGTCGAGCCTGCGCGCGCCCCGGGCGGCGACGGTGTTCGCGAAGCTGGAGGCGAAGCGGGCCCAGCCGGCGCGGGCGCGCTGGAGCTGGCACTGGGGTGGACCGCTGGTGGCCGCGCTGGCGGTGGGATTGGTGTTGGTCGTTTACGTGCCGAAGGGCACGGAGGAAGGCGTGCGGCTGAAGGGAAGCGTGGCGCTGCGGCTCCTGTCGGACGGCGGCGCGCCTGTGTCCAGCGCGAGGCCCGGCGAGCGCGTGACGCTGGCGGTGGGAACGGGGGCGCACCGGTACGTGCTGGTGCTCGCGGTGGACGAGGCGGGGGCGGTGGATGTGCTCTGGCCGCAGGGGGGAAGGACCAGTGACGCCGTCGAGCCCGGGGCGGAGGTGAAGCTGTCTCCGCCGCTGGAGGTGACGCCGGGGTCGGTGGCGTTGCACGCGTTCTTCTCGGACACGCCGCTCCTCGCGGATGAAGCGAAGGCGGGGCTCCTCGCGCGCATCGCGGAGGCCCGGGTGAGGGGAAGGGGCCCGCTGGACGCGGCGACGCCCGATGGGCTCGGGAAGGCGAGCGCCCACGCGGTCCTGCGGGTCGCCCCATGAGGTTGCTCCTGCGCAGGCCCACTCGGTCCTGCGGGCTGCTCCCTGAGGCAGGTCTTTCGCAGGCACATTGCTCCGCGAGTCGCCTCCTGATGCAGAGCGTCTCCTGGCGCATGGTTTTCGCGAGTCGTCTCATGGGGCAGGTCGTCCCGTGGCACCTGGCTTCCGCGAGCCGCCTCATGAAGCAGGTCGTCCCTGGCCCTTGGCTTCCGCGAGCCGCCTCATGAAGCAGGTCGTCCCTGGCCCTTGGCTTCCGCGAGCCGTCCGATGACGCGGTGTCTCTCCACGGTGGTGGGGTTGCTCGCCCTCCTCTGCGTGTTCGTGGCCCCGGTCCACGCCCGCGCGGCGGAGGAGGCCCCGCGCCGCTGGGCGCTGATCGTGGGTGAGAACCAGGGGCTGCCGGGAGAGGAGCGGTTGCGCTTCGCGGAGGCCGACGCACGGCGGATGCGCGAGGTGCTCCAGGAAGTGGGCACGGTGCCCCCGGAGCGCACCGTGACGTTGCTGGGCACGGATGCCGCCACGCTGCGCGAGGCCCTGACGCGCTTCCAGGCACGGCTGTCCACCGAGGCCTCGTCGCGTGACTGGCTGGTGCTCTACATCTCCTCGCACGCGGGGGACGGTCGCCTGCACCTGCGCGGCACCGAGTTGCCGATGCGCGAGCTGGTGGACTTCCTCAAGGGTGCGCCCGTGGGTGTGGGGCTGCTCATCCTGGACTCGTGCCGCTCCGGTATCGCCACGCGCCTGAAGGGACTGAAGCCCGTGGCCGCGCCCATCCTGATGGAGGCCGCGGACCTGGAGGGACGGGTCGTCATCAGTGCCTCGGGCGCGGACGAATACGCACAGGAGTCGGACGCGTTGCAGGGCTCCTATTTCACGCACCACCTCGCGGCGGGCCTGCGCGGCGCGGCAGATGTGTCGCGCGATGGGCGCGTCACGCTGGAGGAGGCGTACCGCTACGCCTACGCGCGCACGCTGGAGTCCACGCTCGTCTCCGCAGGGGGATTGCAGCGCCCGACGTTCCGGATGGACCTGCGGGGACGCGGGGAGCTCATCCTCTCCGAACCCCGGCAGGCACGAGGGCGGCTGACGCTGGACGTGAAGGCTCCGGGACGCTGGCTGGTGCTGTCCTCCGAGAGTGGCGCGTTGGTGGCGGAGTTGGAGAAGGGCGAGGGACCCACGACGCTCGCCGTGGCGCCGGGGGCGTACCGGCTGCTGCTGCGCGCGGAGGAGGGGTTCCTGGAGCGGTCGGTGACGGTGCCCGTCAATGGCAGTGCATCGGTGGGAGGCACGCCCCTGGAACAGGCCGCGCGATCGCGGCTCGCGCGCAAGGGTGGGGCAGGGGCCACGCTGTTGCTCGCGGTGGGGCCGTCGCTGACGTCTGGGATTGTCGCGGGCCTTCCCTCCATCGCGGGCCTGGACGTGCGCCTGGAGCGCGAGGGCCGGCTGGGATGGGGGATGGATGCGTCGGGCGTGGGGTTCGCGGTGCGCCGGGGTTCGGGCCGACGGGTGACCTTCCGGCAGACGGAGGTGGAGTTGCGGCTCAATGCGGGGCCGCAGTGGAAGCACGGGCCGTGGACGTTCTCCGGCGCGCTGGAAGCCGGGGCGCTGGCGGTCTTCCAGGGAGGACTTCCCTTCGATGAGACACGCTTCGGTCTGGAGCCGCTGGCCCTGGTGTCTGGAGGCGTGCGGCTGGGCGTGCGGAGCGGCGTGTCGATGCAGTTGAGCGCGTCGGTGGGAGGCGTGGTGGCGCGCAGGGATTCAGGTGTTGCGCTGGTGCCCCGGGCCTCCGCGTCGCTGATGGTGGGTTTCGCGCTGTAGCCTGAGGGTCGCGGTCTTCGCGCGCTTCCGGGTAGAAGGCTCCTGCTGAATCTTCCGCTGGAGGCTCCCGTGTCCGTGCGCCGTCACCCGCTGCTCTTCGCCACGCTGTGCTTCACGCTGGGGTGTGCGGGTTCGCGTCCCGCCGCTTCGCCGCCGCCCGCTGAACCCGGTGCGCTGGAGCGGGTGGCGCTGGTGCACGGGGGCGCGGGTCCGTGGGCGGTGGCGGGCTATCGCATGGGGGATTTCGCGCTCCAGCAACTGGGCCTGCCCCGGGGCAGCTTCAAGCTGGAGGTCGTCCACCACAGCCCGGCGCTGGTGCAATACACCTGCGTCGCGGACGGGGCGGCGGCGGCCACGGGCGCGAGCCTGGGCAAGCTCAACCTGTCGTTGGTGACGGCGCCCACGCCTGAGGCGGTTGCGACCACGTTTCGCAACCGCGCCACCGGCCAATCCCTGACATTGCGTCCGTCCGCCAGCTTCGTGCAGCGCTTCAAGGACGTCCCACGCGAGAAGCTGGGCGCGGCGGGCCGTGAGGTCCTCACGCTGCCGGATGCGGACGTGTTCGAGACCGTCGCTCCGGCGCCTTGAGCCTTCTTCCTCCTCACACGGGGCTGACGCTGGCCCTCGGAAGGGCTACACCTCGCCCATGCCCCGGATGGATGGTGCGACGACAGGCTGCGGACGGTGTGGGTGAGACAGGCCTGTC
This sequence comes from Corallococcus terminator, assembly GCF_003611635.1. Taxonomy (GTDB): domain Bacteria; phylum Myxococcota; class Myxococcia; order Myxococcales; family Myxococcaceae; genus Corallococcus; species Corallococcus terminator. Next base: position 6,334 of record NZ_RAVZ01000384.1, read on the forward strand.
TTCCCCTGCTCATGGCCCTCTTCCTCCTGAGCGCCTGCAAGGAGGCGGTCCCTCCGGCCTATGTGCGGTTGTCCGGCCCGGCTCCGACCCTCGCGGGTGTTCCGACAGGCGGGGCCCAGCTCCTGGTGTTCTGGGCCGCGTGGTGTCCTCCTTGTCGTCAGGAAGCTCCTGGGCTGCGAGCCCTGGCGCGCGACCCGCCCGAGGGGCTGCACGTCGTGACGTTCGGCCGCGATGTCTCCCTGGAAGAGGTGGCCCGCTTCTTCGACGGCCGCGTGCCGCCGGAACTCAACCTGCGATTGGATGCGGGCGAGGTGGCCACGCAGGCCCTGGGCGCTGAAACCCTTCCCACCAGCATCCTGGTCGTGGAGGGTCGCCTGGTCGCCCGGTTCACGGGCCCCCGGAAGTGGGACGCCCCCGACATGCGACGCCTCCTGGAGCGGTTGATGAAGGAGCGGCAGGCCCCTGCCGCTTCAGCCCCGCTGCGTTGACCCCGGTTGCCCGGTGCTCATATAGAATGAGCACCGCGCGCATGCAGACCCTCTTCCGACTCCTGGCCGTCCTCCTGGTGCTGACGACGGGCGGCGTCTTCCAGACGCTGGCCTTCGCGACCGGGGCGTCCTCCGCATGTTCGGAAGAAGCGGATGAGGACTGCGCGGACTGCACGGCGTCCTGTGGCCTGTGTGTCCGCTGCCCCCAGCCCGCGAGCCCGACGGTGGATGTCCTTCTGCCCCTGGCGCCCGTGCTGGTGGCGGAGCCGGTGCACGGGGTCATCGTCCATCCGGTGCTGACCGCTCCGTTGACGGACGTCTTCCAGCCGCCCAGAGCCTGACAACGGCCATCGACGGGGGACGTGTGTCCTCTGTCTAGCCCTCGCCACGCCTGCCTTCACCCTCGTCCAGGTTCCCCACGCACTGACCGCGCGGGGTTTCAACGCCGCTGCCCTCCATCCGCGAAGGCCGGCCCGTCCGTGTTGGGACAGGCCTGCTCTTTCGCGACAAGGAGGGCCCGGCAGGAGTCCACATCCATGCGTTCGTTCCGCTCGCTCGTCGTCCTCTGCGTCCTGTCTCTTGCCCTCCCTGTCCTCGCCGAAGAGGCGCCCCCCCAGGCAAAGCCCACCGGCGAAGCCCCGAAGTCCCCGTGTGAGCACGGGGTGCAGAAGGCGCTCTGCTCCCGCTGCAACCCGAAGCTGTCCGCCGTCTACAAGTCCAAGGGGGATTGGTGCGCGGAGCACGAGCGGGCCGAGTCCCAATGCGTCATCTGCAATCCGAAGCTCGCCGAAAAAGGGGTGAAGTGATGGCTGTCCGCACCGTTCGGGTCGCGCCAGCCCTCTTGCTCGTCGCTTTCGGGGCGGGTTGCGCGAAGGAGCCCCGTTCCGCGCCCGCGGAGGTTGCGTCCACGAACGGTGCGGGCGCCCCTCCGGCCTCGGCGCAGCCTGCCCAGGTGAAGCTGTGTCAGCACGGGGTCCCGGCGGAGCTTTGCTCCCGGTGCAATCCGGAGTTCGTGGAGGTCTTCAAGGCGCAGGGCGACTGGTGCGATGCGCACGGCGTGCCGGAGTCCCAGTGCCTCCAGTGCAACCCGAAGCTCGCCTTCACGGCGCAGGCGCCGCAGGACTGGTGCGCGGAGCATTCGGTCCCCGAATCCAGGTGCACCCGGTGCAATCCCGCGCTGGTGACGAAGTTCATCGAGGCGGGGGACTACTGCCGCGAACACGGCTTCCCCTTGTCCGTCTGCCCCATCCACCACCCGGAGCTCGCGAAGGCGGCGGGAGCGGGCACCGCCGCGCTGCCTCGCGTACGCCTGGCCTCCGCGGAGACGGAGTCCGACATGGGGCTGCGCACGCAGCGGGTCGAGCGCAAGAAGCTGGCGCGGACGCTGGAGGTGGTGGGGCAGTTGGACTTCAACCAGAACCGTCGCGCCCAACTGTCCGCTCGGGGCGAAGCGCTCATCCTGGAGACGCGGGGGGATGTTGGCGACGAGGTGAAGGCCGGACAGCCGCTGCTGATGCTCGCCTCCGCGTCGGTGGGGGAAGGCCAGGCCCAGCTTGTGGCGGCGGCGGCTCGCGTCGTCGCCGCCCGGGCGGTCGTCGAGCGTGAGCGGCACCTGGTCTCCAGGGGCATCTCCGCCCAGCAGGCATTGGAGGCCGCCGAGGCGGAGCTGGCCGCCGCGCAGGGAGCGTCCGAGAGCGCCCGCGCGA
>NZ_RAVZ01000385.1 GCF_003611635.1 Corallococcus terminator
GTCCCCGAGCAGTCCCTTGAGCACGACGCGCCCGTCCAGCGGCTGCAACTCCACCGTCATTGCCCCTCCGGGAGAGCCTCGACCATCCGCCGCGCGACCTCGACCAGCTCCGCGTCGCCGTAGTTGGAGAACCCGATGCGCAGCCCCGGGACGGCGCCGCCGTCGAAGGCGAACTGCCGGCCGGCCTGGAAGGCGACCCCGCGCTCGAGGCCGCGCCGCGCCCAGGCGTCCACGTCCAGCCCCTCTCGCGTGCGGGCCCACAGGGCGAGGCCGCCCGTGGGCGGGTCGAAGGTGAGCGCGGCGCCGAGGTGCTCCGAGAGCGCGTTCGCGAGCACGTCGCGACGGTGGCGGTAGATGGGGTGCATGCGGTTGAGGTGGCGCTCGATCTCGCCGTCCTCGATTAGCTCCGCTATCGCCCGCTCGAGCGCGGGGTCACCGTGGCGGTCGAGCGCGTCGCGGGCGGAGCGCAGCTGCGCCACGAGCGGCGCGGGCGCGTGGACGAAGCCGAGGCGGAGCCCGGGGCTGAAGATTTTCGAGAGGGAGCCCACCAGCACCACCACGCCCGCGCGGTCCTCCGCGGCGAGCGGCGGGGGCAGCGCTCCTTCGAACTGGAACTCGGCGTCGTGCTCGGACTCCAGCACGGCGAACCGGTGGCGCGCCGCGAGGGCGAGCAGCCGCGCCCGGCGCTCCGGCGAGAGCGCGACCACCGAGGGGTACTGGCGCACCGGGGTGGTGAGCACCGCGCGCAGCCGCTCCGTCGAGAGGAGCCGCTCGAGGGTGTCCACGTCGAGCCCCTGCGCGTCCACCGGCACCGGCAGGCAGCGCGCGCCGGCGCGGGCGCAGGCCTCCCACGCGTCCCGCGCGCCGAGCGCCTCGACCGCCACCGCGTCGCCCGGCCCAAGCAGGGCGTGGGCAACGAGGGCCAGCGGCAGCTGCCCGCCGCGGGTGACCACCAGGCGCTCCGGCGCGGCGGCGACGCCGCGGGCCGCGCGCAGCGTGCGCGCGAGCGCCTCGCGCAGGGTGGGGTGGCCCTGCGGGTCGTCCACCGCGAGCGTGCCGCGCGGGTTCACGGTGAGCGCGCGGCGGTAGGCCCGCGCGAGCGCGGCGCCAGGCAGGAGGCGTGGGTCGGGGTTGCCGGTGGCGACGCGGAGCAGATTGCGGGCGGCGTCGGGCACCGCGGGGTCTGGGGGCCGGCGGAGGTCGAAGCCCATGTCGGCGCCCGTGAGCTCCGCCGCGGGCCCGGGCGGAGTCTCGGAGGCGCCCGGAAGGCGCCGCGGCGGCGTGGGTGCGACCGTGCTCCCCTCGCCCGGCGCCGCCACCAGCCATCCCTCGTCGGCGAGCTCGCGGTACGCGGCCATCACCGTGTTGCGGGACACGCCCAGTCCCTGCGCGAGCGTGCGGTAGCCCGGGAGCGCGTCGCCGGGCCGGAACCGGCCGCGGTGAATCTCGGACATGAGCGCATGCGCAATCTGCAGGTAGACCGGGCGGTTGGAGCGCGGGTCGAGGGTGATGGTGGGGATGCCGGGGGCCACGGCTGCTCCGGTTGCTGGCGGCGTGGCCACACGATACGTCGCGGGCGGCCGCTTCGCTCGCGGTGGAGTGAAGGTGAGCCAGCCTCCTACCCCCGCTCAGGGGTGGCCCAGCCGACTTGTCGCGAGTGCACCTCCCTCGTGCCGCGGGCCAGGGGAATAGTCGGCCTCGATGTTCCTCTCAACCGGAGTCTCCATGCCTCGCGCCTCGCCCCGCACCTGCCGTGCACTCCTCCTGGTCTCGCTCGTGGCGCTTGCCGCCTGCGGTGGCGGGCCCGCCGACGGGGCCGGCGATGGAGAAGCAGACGGCGGCCGGGGAGTCGCCGGGGACGGAGGAGACGGTGGTGGAGCAGGTGGCGGCGACGGGGGTGGACGAGACGGAGGAGGAGACGGAGGAGGAGGAGACGACGGCGGCGGCGTGGCAGCGCCATCCGCGCCCACGAACCTCGTCGCGCGGGCCACGAGCTCCCAGGGCGTGGAGCTCACCTGGATGCCGCCGTCCGGAGCCTTCACCGGCTTCGAGGTCGAGCGCTCCGTTGCGATCGGCGGGCCCTTCGCGCTCATCGCGAGCCCACCTGCCTCGGCCCTGGGCTACGGCGAGATGGGCCTCGCCACCGGGAGCACCTACTTCTACCGGGTGCGCGCGGTGAATGGCGCCAGCGCGTCGGCGTTCACCTCCGTCGTGGGTGTGAGCACGGCCGCGGCGGTGCCGCCCAACGCGCCGACCGGCCTCACCGGCGTGCAGGAGGTGGTGGCGTCCGCCAGCGTGGCGCGGCTCTCCTGGACCGACGCCGCGACCGACGAGACCGCCTACGAGGTGCAGCACTCCAGCGAGTTCATCCCCTGGGGCTCGACAGTCACGCTCCCCGCAGGCTCGACCGGCTGGGTACACGAGAGCCCGGTCTTCGCCACCAACAACTACCGCGTGCGGGCCGTGGGTGTCGCGGGCGCCTCCGCCTGGGTGCAGGTCTCCGTCTACAACGGCCCCATCGTCATCGGCACGTTCTGCCCGGCCACGGAGGGCACGTCGGCTTCCGCGCTGTCGCAGACCTCGCTCCGGCTCGGCTGGACCTGGAACATCTGCGGCGGCGTCGCAATCGAGCGCGCGCCGTCCGCCACCGGCCCCTGGGCCGAGGTAGCCCGCTTGGGCAACTTCGTCTTCGGCGGGCCGCCCAATGGTACGTGGGATGACACGGGCCTCGTGCCGGGCACCCCCTACCACTACCGGTTCCGCACGCTCCCCCTCTTCGCCCCCACACCCTCCGGGCCGCCGTGGTCGCCCTCGGGCTACACGGCGCCAGTCTCGGCGACGACGGTGCCGCCTGTCGTCATCGCCACGCCCTCCGGGCTCACCGCGACGGTCACCTCCGCCACGAGCGTGAGCCTCGCCTGGACCGACGTGGCCCAGGACGAGACGGGGTACTCCGTGGAGTACGCCACTGGGGCGGCGGGGCCCTTCACCGAGGCCTTCCGCCTCGGCGCCAACATGACCATGACGAGCGTGAGCGGCCTCACGCCCGCGACGGCCTATTGGATGCGCGTACGCGCGGTGAAGGGGACGACGAGCTCCGCGCCCTCCAACGGAGTCTCGTTCACCACCGCGACCCGCGCCGTGCTGCGCACCACCGGTGACGCCACCGTGATGGAGAGCACCGCGCTGCTCGCCAACCAGAACGTGACCCTGCCCTCCGGACCGAATGATGTGGGCTGCTTCTTCACCTGGACCATCGGCCCGGGCGGGCAGGCCCTCTTCCACAACTGTGGTGGTTCGGCGCTCCGGTTCGACACCGCGGCGCTCTCGGGGAGGAACGTGCTCGTGGCGGCGCTCGTGATGTACCCCTGTGCCCTCGCCCTACACCCCGTGTCCGACGCGCGCTACCTGGTCCGGGCGCTTGCCGGGCCCTGGAGTCCGTCCATGGTGACCTTCAACACGCTGCCGCAGGTCTACACGGCAGGCTCGTGGTGGCTGCCGGCGCCGACGGCCGGCGGCGCGCAGGCCTGGGACGTGACGACGGTCGTGAAGAACTGGGCGAGCGGGACCTGGCCCTCGAACGGCCTCTACGTGGGGCAGTCCCCCATCACGGACCGCGTGCCGAGCTGGGGCGGGCAGACCTGGGACAACCAGAACCAGGTCACGAGCTACTGCAGCCTCGAGCAGACGGGCGGCTCCATCGACTACGTCCCGGCCCTGCACGTGGACTACCGGTAGGGGGATGGCCCCCGGCGCCGACTCTTGCTCACGGCGTGGAGTAGTCGACCGTGCCCGTCAGTCCCTCCACGTGCCCGCCGAGGGGCTCGAAATACAGCGTGAACGAGCGGCGCTCGCGGTGGAGGCGCGTCCGCATCTCGAGCGATGCCGGCGACGCCGGAGTCACGATGAGCTGCTTGTCGCCGTCGAGGTCGCGGTAACCGACCCGCAGCGTCCCCTTGGTGACTTGCATGGCGAACTTCACCTGGCGGCGACTCCCACCTACTGACGCACCGACATGCGTCATTTAACGATCTCGGGGACGCACAGAACCAATGTGATTTGACTAACAAGATGGAGTTCCACCAGCCGCGCCTGGCGCCGGGCCTTGCTCGCGGAGCGCAGGCCTCGCGCAGCGCCAGCTTCCTCCAGCAGCGCCGAGTGAAGCGGCTGTAGCGGATCCGTGAGGACGTCAGCGAGTTGCAGCCGGGCGGCGGAGAGCGGCTGGAGATTATCCGGTTAACTGGCAGCGAGGTCCCAGCCGCGGACCGGCAGGGACAAACGGGTGGATTGGCCGGTTAACTGTGGCCGCGCCGTCGGGAGCCACTGCAGAACCGCGGGGCCCACTTTTGCGGGCGGATTATCCGGTTAGTTGACATGATGCCAATCGTAGGACCCTGCTGATTCCAGCAAGTTACGATTCGCCATGTCTCATCCGGACGTCTCAATCAGACACGCCGAGCCGCATAGATGCCGCAGGATGGACTTCCTCCGCGCTATTGAGTTCTCGTCCATCCGGCCCCCAACAAAGAGGGTGGTCTCCTGTAGAAAGACGGGCGCTTTCCGCCCATTCCTCCCGCCGGTTGTCACCCCCTCCATCAGGTACTCCGTTACCTCGCGCTCCAGTTGATGTGCCAACCGAACTCATTGTTGGCCTGGGCCGGGGTGATGCCTGCGTATTTGACGTAGATGCGGAAGCCCGTGGGCGACGGGTAGTAGATGGCCGTGGCGCCGGAGCTCTCCCACTGGCCGCCGCTGCCGCCAATGGAAGTGAAGTACAGGGGCGTCGCGCTGAAGCCACAGCCCGCCGTGTTCACGTCCAGGTAAATACCGGCGGCACCGTACTGCTGCCAGTCTGTTGCGCCCTGCGACGTCTGGCCGGTGCAGAGCGTGGGCCGACGCAGATTGTTGGGGGCGGCCTGCCAGTTGATATGCCAGCCGAACTCGGTGTTGGCCCGGGCGGGGGTGATGCCTGGAAATTTGAGATAGACGCGGAAGCCCGTGGGCGACGGATTGTAGATGGCCGTGGCGCCGGAACTCTCCCACTGGCCACTGACGCCGCCAATGGAGGTGAAGAAAAGAGGCGTCGTGCTGAAGCCACAACCCGCCGTGTCCACGTCCAGGTAGATGCCGGCGGTGCCGTACTGCTGCCAGTCCGTTGCACCCTGCGACGTCTGGCCGGTGCAGAGTGTGGGCTGACGCAGATTGTTGGGGGCGGCCTGCCAGTTGATGTGCCAGCTGAATTCGGTGTTGGCCCGGGCGGGGGTGATGCCTGGAAATTTGAGATAGACGCGGAAGCCCGTGGGCGACGGGTTGTAGATGGCCGTGGCGCCGGAACTCTCCCACTGGCCGCTGACGCCGCCAATGGAGGTGAAGAAAAGAGGCGTCGTGCTGAAGCCACAACCCGCCGTGTTCACATCCAGGTAGATGCCGTCGGCGCTGTACTGCTGCCACGCCGTCGCGCCCTGCGGCGTCTGGCCCTTGCAGACCGCCGCGGATGCATACAAATCATTGAGAGCCGTGATGTCGCTGGAGGTGAACTCGCCCGTCTCCACCGAGCGGAAGCAGGAGTTCATGATGGAGGCACCGACGGTCGCCGTGGTGGGCGTGCCCGGGATGTGGATCGCGCCGATGCCAGCATCGCCCTCGTTGCCGCCGCTGCCACAACTGATGCCGCGGTTGTAGTAGTCCGAGTGGCGGAACCCGACTGTGTGGCCAAGCTCGTGCGTGATGACATGCTCGATGACATCGACGCCGTACTGGCTGAGCTGGCCGCCGATGGTGATTTGTCCAAACGGATTTCCGTTCGACGGGAACCCGGCCACGCCGCCGTTCATGTTCGGATCGATCACGGCGTTGATGGTGAAGCTGCAACCGGTGCTCGGCGTCCGCGCCATGGCGAAGGTGAGCGGCAGTTCGTCATAGTTCTGGATGGCGAGATCGAGCGCCGTGCTGAAGGCACCGGTGAACGTCGAGCCGTTGACGCAGATCTTCGTCAGCGACGTGCTGACGAGGTTGGTGGTGCGGTATTGCTCGCGGGTGGTGTCGCCGGCCTCGAGCATCTCTCGCGACGCGGCCAGGGTCACCTCGGCGTCCCGCCCGACGTAGACCCTTCCTTCGACCGTGTGGATGTCGTCAGCGGGGAACCCGGCCTTGACGAGATTGCCAACGATCTCCTGCGTCTCATCGGGGGGCTCGGCGCACCCGAACGTCAGGGCAATGCATCCCACTGCGAGGACAAGACTTCTTGCAAACATGGACATTCCTTTTCGCTGGCCCTGTAGCTCTGGCCCTGTCGCATCTCGACAGGCCGCCCGGCGACACGCATCCAACAAGGCCAGATGGGTGATGCCGGCTCGGTGGCCGCGGACTCTACAGGCGACACCTCGCACCGGCCTCTGGGTCATCTCGACGCCAAGGCGGTCGTGGTGGACTCAGTGCTTCCTGTGAGTCCGGCGGCCTTCATCCTCCACGACGGCCATCGCCACCTTCTCCGCCGACTCCCGCAGCTCTTCTTCGGGCGGCGAGTGCCAGGACTCAAAGGCAAACAGCTTGTTCATCAGCTTACCGGCCTGATAGCCCGGACGCAGGGCCAGGGCGTCGAACATCCACCCCAGCGCCCGGTCCGCGAAGACATACCAGGACTCTTCACACCCCGTGGCGTCCATGGTGATTTGAAGCACCTCCACCATGCCGTCCGCGAGGGCCAGCACCCGGATGTCGTCGTCCCCGGGCTCCGAGGGCAGGCCCTCCCGGAGGGACTGATACACCGCATCCAGCTTGAACAGCCACCCGCGCCGCTGCTCCAGGGCGTTGAGCATGAGCTGGATGTTGTCCTGGACCCGCATGTTCGGCGTGGGGCGCTGGTTGAAGAAGCTGTGACACCAGCAGTAGCCCCCCATGCTCTCGTTGCCCAGGTACGCCCCTGTCTCCGTGTACCAAGCCGGCAGGTTCTCGTTGAGCAGGTGTTGGATGTGTTTCGCCATGTCCTTGCGCTGCTCGTCCGTCAGCTTGCGCGTCCCCGGCGGAACCCGGGGCTCCAGGTACGCGCGCAGCACCTTGGCCAGCCGCTCCGGCTCATAGCCCTCCATGCTGTCGCGGATGAGCTGCCAGGAGAAACGGGCCGTCTTGCTCATGGCGTCACCTCCTCATCCAGCGCCGCCACCGCCACCCGCTGCGCCGAGGCCCGGAACGCCTCTGGTGGAGGCGGCGACCACGACTCGAACACGAACAGCGTGCCCATCAACGCCAGCGTGCCTTCGCCCACCGGCACGTCCAGCGCGTCGAAACACCAGCCCATCGCCGACTCCGCGACGTGATACCAGGCCTCTTCGCAGGACGTCTCCGCGGCGGTGAAATCCACGGTCTGGACCAGCGCCTCCGCGAGCACCGTCGCCTGGAGGCCCTTGTCTCCTTGCGCCGCGAGGAGCCGGGCGCGTGCGGCTTCGAAGAGGGCATCCAGCGCATGCAGATACTTCCGGGTGCGCTCCAGCGCCTCCAGCATGGCCCGGACGTTGTCGTCCACGTCCCGGTTCGGCGTGGGAACGCTGTTGAAGAACGAATGGCACCAGCAATAGCCCCCCAGGTTCTCGTTGCCCAGCGGCAGGCCGCTCTCGGTGTACCAGGGGCCCAGGGTGACGCCGAGCAGGTCCTGCACCTGGTACTTGAAGGGCGTCAGCACCCCCCGGCTGAACGCGCCCCCGCCGGACCTCATCGCGCGGAGCGGCGCCAGGATGTCGCGCAGCCGGACCGCCAGCGGCTCTGGCGAATAGGTGTCCAGGCTCTCGCGGATGCGCTTCCACGGGCGCTTCGAAGGATCACTGCTCATGGCTGCACCTCGTTGCGACACGGGGCGTCCGGCCCCGCGATGCTCCGGGCCAACAGACGCGCGAAGCGCACGTAGCTTTCCGTGTCTCCCGGACGCTTGGGAAACAGCACGATGGGCGCCAGCGGCGGGGTGGGCAGCCCGCCCCGCCGCAGCATGTATTCCAACCACAGCCGCGCCGCCCTCGCGTTGCCGTCCGGGAACGGGTGGAAGAAACACAGGTCCAGGTACAACCGGGTGGCGTGCGCCACCGGATGGCGTTCCTCCCGCGCCTCCCCCTCCACCTTCCCGACGAAGGCCGCCTCCAGGCCCGGCGCCTGCGCATAGCGGTGCGCACCCCCGTGCGCGAAGGCCTCCCCGGTGCGAAACGCCGTACGCACCCCCAACACCGTTTCCTGCACTTCCACCATCCGGGAAAACGTCAGCGCCTCCCCCGCGTCCGCCCACTGCCGCACCCGCGTCAGGGCCCGCTCGAAGCGCTCCGTGCGCTCGGGCCCCTGGGGCTCGTGGGCGGGCGCGTCATGCCGGTGGAGGAAGTCCTCCTGGGCCCCCGTCTCCCGGAAGGGCTGCCTTCCCGCCGCGTCCAGGTCCGCCCGGAGCGCCGGCAGGGCCCAGTCCAGGGCTTGCATGGCGTCGCGGTGGGGACCGAGCTGTTCGGTGGCGGAGGGGGCTTTCACTCGGGGTTC
>NZ_RAVZ01000386.1 GCF_003611635.1 Corallococcus terminator
GTCGGCTACCGGACCTGACGGCTAGAGGCCGTACTCGGCGCGCTTGTTCTCCGCGCGCGTGGCGCACGGCTGGTCGTACTCGGGGAAGTACTCGCGCATGTGGTCCAGCGTGGAGGCGGCCTTCTTGTTGCGCTGCTTGCGCAGCGAGTCCATGGACACGATGCGGGTGCTGTTGGCGCCGTCTTCCTGGGGCGCGTCCTCTTCACCGGTGGTCGCGTCGTCCTGCGCGAGCGCGAACAGGAACGTCACCGGCCCCAACGTGATGGCGTCCCCGTCGGTGAGCGCCTGCTTCTGCACCGCCGCGCCGTTGATGAGCGTGCCGTTGGCGCTCTTCTGGTCCTCCACGCCGTAGCCCTCGCCCATCTTGAGGATGCGGCAGTGGCGGCGGGACACACCCGGGTCGTACAGCACCACGTCACACTCGGAGGTGCGACCGATGAGCACGGAGTCCTGGTCGAAGACGAACTCCTTGCCAGCGTCTTTTCCCTCGGAGATCGTCAGTTGGAAAGCCATGTCGTCCTAAGAGCCTATCGAGGCATGCACGGCTCGGGCAACGGCGGCGCGAGCGCTCGCCGGCTCCAGCACTTCCGCCTCGCCTCCGAAGGATAGCACCCACTGCGTGAGCCAGCGCTCACTGTCTCCGGCCACGCGCACCTCCACCCCTCCATCCGGGAGCGGGCGGGCGTCCTGCCCGAAGCGCTCCTTCACGTAGGGCGCGGCCGTGGGCGAGAAGCGGACCCGGACGGAGGCCTCGCTGGCGCCGCGCGCCGGGTTGGGCACGTCCGCGCGGGCATCCGCCGGGGGCTGGAAGGCGGTGGTGGTGACGGCCAGGTCCTCCATCCGGTCCAGGCGGAACAGGCGCGCGTCCTGGCGGGTGTGGCAGAAGCCCTGGAGGTACCACTGGCCCCGGTTGCTGAGCAGCTCGTAGGGGCGCACCTGGCGCGACTCCGCCGGACGGCCGGGGGTGGCGTAGCCGAACGTCACCTCCAGGCGCTCCAGGATGGCCCGGGTGAGCGGTCCCAGGGCCAGGGGCGCCTCGCCCGTGGCGTCGATCTTCCGGTACATGTCCCGGAAGCGCTCGCGCGCAGCGGGCGGGATGATGTTCTCCAGCTTGGTGAGGGCGCTCTGGAGCGCGTCCCCGGTGGCCGGGCGCAACAGCTCCGCCGCGGCGGCCAGGGCCGCGGCCTCGCCCGCCGTCAGCCGGGGCGGCGCGAACAGGCGCTGATCCAGGTCCACGTAGACGCGGTCGTTGTCCACGTAGATGTCGATGTAGTCGTCCGGGTTGAAGGGCGGCCGGCCCACGCACGTGAGCAGGTCCAGCTCCTCCAGCAGGTCCTCCCGGCTGATGTTGAGGGCCTTGGCCAGGGCCTCCACCGTGACGCCCGGATGCTTGGAGACGTAGGGGACGAGGAACAGCAGGCGGCGCAGCCGCTCATGGACGTTGCTCATGCGCTCACCTGCCGGCCTTCCACCATCGCGTGCTTCTCCAGGATGCGCGCCGCCATCCGCTCCAGCGGCTCGCGCGCCTCCAACGGGCCCTCCACGCGGCAGTCCGCGCCGAGCGACAGGACGAACCGCGCCAGCCCATCCACGAACGTCACCGGGAAGCGGACGCGCGTCACGCCCTCCTCCACCGGCTCCAGCGCCGCGCCGGGGAACAGCGAGGCCCCGCGCGAGGACAGCGGCCCCTTCAACAGGAGCGTCACCTCCATGGGCTCATGGAAGCGGTACTGCCACGGGAAATACGCCACGTGCGCGTCGAGCGAGAAGTCGGCGGGCACTTCGAAGTCCGGGGTGCGCGGCCGGGCGGTGTTCGCCTTCAGCTCGCGGATGCGGTGCACATGGAAGGTGCGCAGGCCCTGGCGCAGGTGGCAGTAGCCCACCAGCGTCCACACGCCGCGCCGGAGCGCCAGGCCGTACGGGTCCACGCGCCGCTCGGTCAGCCCCGCCTGCTTGGGGCTGCCGTAGGTCAACTGCACCCACTTGTGGGCGGAGCACGCTTCCCAGAGCGTCTCCAGCCGGGCGGAGACCTCCTTCTCCTGGCCCACCTGGCCGGTGCCCAGCTCCATGCGCACGCGCGGGGTGGGCAGGGATTCCCCCGCGAAGAAGCCAATCTTGCGCAGGGCGTGCGCCAGGTCGTCGCGGCCCGGGAAGGCCCCGGAGGCCAGCGCGGCGGACCCGGCGGCGTACAGCACGGCCAGCTCCTCCTTCGTGAGGTCCGCCTCCGGCAGGTAGTAGACGTTGCGGTCGACGAGGTAGCCGTCGCGCCGCTCGTCGTCGCCCTGCACGTAGCTCAGGGGGAAGCCCAGTTCGACGAGCTCCGCCTTGTCGCGCTCGAACTTGCGCTCCGCGGCGTCGTCCGAACCGCCGTAGTCGGCGGGGAAGTGCTCACGCAGTTCGGCCCACGAGATGGGTTCCCGCGCGTCGAGCAGCAGTGCCACGAGATCAAGGATGCGTTCCGTGCGGTCCATTCAGAAGATCGGTCACGATGGCGGACAGGACCCGGGAGATCAAGCAGACCGGGTACTTCCGGAGGGTTGGGGGCGAGGGCAGGGGGAAGGGACAGCGACATCAACAGCGGAGGCGGCCGCGCCCGTCCAGAAGGGATAGTCCCACCCACCTGAACAGGCAAGCAGGTATCGACGGGTACCCCCTGTTTCGTCCGCAAGGCAGCAGACAACCAGGGGCGTGGGGCTCGCACTCGGGGCGCGTCTGGGTTATTCCTTGGGAATTGTCGAATCGGGTGTGAAGCGACAGCGGCGCCTCCGGGTCCGCTGCCAGCCGTGGGGGCGACGCGGCGGACGGATGCTTTGGACGAGGGCTCAACCATGGACCGCACCTCCCTGCTGAAGACGTGGCTTCCCGGGCTGGCGCTGGTGCTGCTGGCCTTCTTGATGCCCACCCCGGCGCACGCCCGCTCCGAACCGCTCTACTTCGCGCTGGAGGTCCGGCGCGACGGCCGTCTCATCGCCCAGCCCAAGCTGCTGGGCCAGTCCGGCCGCACGCTGCGGGCCGAACGCCGCCGTCCGGGCGCGCTGGCCCCGGACTACCGGCTGGTGCTCACGCCCCGGGGCGAAGGGGATGGCTTCCAACTGCAACTGGACCTGTCGCTGCCCGAGGGCGAAGGCCACTCGCAGCTCGCCCTGCTGCACGGCCAGGAGCGCAAGCTCCAGCTCGGCCGGGTGCCGGGGGAGCTGGAAGTGTCCCTGCTCCTGATGAAGGTGGACTCGCCGGAGTTCCGCGCGCTGATGCGGCTCACGGAAGAGAAGCCCGGCACGGTGCAGTCCGTCTCCAGCTCCATCTAGGCGGCCTCCGTCTGCGGCCACCCCGCCCCCAGCTACAGCACGGCCAGGTCGTCGCGGTGCACCGCTTCGTCCAGGTAGCGGTAGCCCAGCACCGCCTCGATGTCCGCGCTGCGCCGTCCGCTGATGCGCCGCAGGTCGCTGGCGTCGTAGGTGGAGAGCCCCCGGGCGAACACGGTCCCGGTGGCATCCGCCAGATCCACCGGGTCCCCCCGGCTGAACTCCCCCTCCACGGCCTTCACGCCGCTGGGCAGCAGGCTGCGCTTGCCGGTGACGATGGCCTCCCGCGCGCCCGCATCCACCACCAAGCGACCCCGGGGCCTGAGGGCGTGGGCGATCCACGCGGTGCGAGCGCTGCGGCGGTTGCCGGCGGGCTCGAAGAGCGTGCCCACCTCCTCGCCCAGCAGCACGGCGCGCAGCCGGCCGGGCACCGCGCCGGAGGTGATGACGCACGGGATGCCCAGCTCCGCGGCGCGCGCGGCGGCGCGGACCTTGGACGCCATGCCTCCGGTGCCCACGGCGCTCGTCGCATCCCCCGCGAGGGCCAGGACCTCCGGGGTGACACCCGGCACGGAGGGCATCAGACGCGCGTCAGCGTCGCGGCGGGGGTCGGCGGTGTACAGGCCCTCCACGTCGGACAGGAGCACCAGCGCGTCGGCCTCCACGACGCCGGCCACCAGGCTCGCCAGCGTGTCGTTGTCGCCGAACTTGAGCTCGTCCACCGACACGGTGTCGTTCTCGTTGATGACCGGCACCACGCCCGCGGCCAGCAGCCGGTCCAGGGTGTGCTTCACGTTGAGGTAGCGGCGGCGCTCCTGCACGTCCTCGTGGGTGAGCAGCACCTGCGCCACCGCGCGGGACGCGTGGCTGAAGGCCTCCTCGTACGCCTGCATCAGGCGGCTCTGCCCCACCGCCGCGCACGCCTGCTTGCCCGGAATGTCCCGGGGCCGGGAAGGAAGCCCCAGCCGCTCCATGCCCAGCGCGATGGCGCCGCTGGACACCACCACCAGCTCCCGCCCCTGGGCGGCCCACAGCAGGTCCTGGCCCAGCGCCTCGAAGTGGGCGCGGTTGAAGCGGCCGGTGGCGCTCGTCAGCGCGTTGGTCCCAATCTTCACCACCACGCGGCGGGCCCCGCGCAGGGCGTTGCGTGCGGAATCAGTCACAAGGCGCAGCGTAGGCTGGAAATGGAAAGGCCGCGCGCCGCCCGATTGTTCTCCAGGGTCCGTACGCATCCGAATGGTGGTGGCTTTGTCATGAAACCCGAAGGCGCGCTGTCCATCCAAAGCCTTGAACGTGGCGCGGGCCTTTCGTTGGCCGTGCCAGGAGAAACGGTTTGAAGGAAATCTTCGGCAACACCCTGGGTCTCAAGTCGAGCGAGCAGCAGCGGCTGCGCAACACCTTCCGCCGCCGGGTGGATCCGCGCGAAATCGTGTCCGCGGAGCTCGCCCGCCACCTCACCGAGCTGTCGCACGAGCTCAACCGGCAGGTGGGCGTCCTCATCAACCGCAAGGGCGACATCGAGCACGTGGTGGTGGGCAACGCGCACAAGCTGGAGCTGCCGGACATCGGCCGTGCTCGCGCCGGGCAGATCCGTCTGCGTGGCCTGCGCCTGGTGCACACGCACCTCAAGAGCGAACCCCTGACGAAGGACGACCTCACGGACCTGGCGCTGCTGCGCCTGGACTGCGTGGCCGCCGTGGGCGTGGGCCAGGAGGGCCTGCCCGGGGTGCTGCACTACGCCTACCTGGTGCCGGAGAACGGCACCGGCGAGTTCTGGCAGGTGTCCAAGCTGCCCTCGGTGCACGTCGAGCAGCCGGACGTCCTGGCGACCCTGGACGCGCTGGAGGAGGAGTTCAACCGCAAGGCGGCCGCGCGCAAGGTGTCCGGGAGCGAGCGCGCCATCCTCGTGGCGGTGTGCCTGGACGGCAACCGCGCGCGGGCGGAGTCCTCGCTGGAGGAGCTGAAGGAGCTGGCGCGCACCGCGGGCGTGGAGGTGATGGACAGCGTGCTCCAGGTGCGGCGGGAAGCGGATCCGCGCTACCTCATCGGCCGGGGCAAGCTGGATGACCTGAACCTGCGCTCCATGCAGTCCATGGTGGACGTCCTCATCTTCGACAAGGACCTCACCCCGTCCCAGGGGCGCCACATCGGGGACGCGACCAGCCTCAAGGTGTTGGATCGCACGCAGCTCATCCTGGACATCTTCGCCCAGCGCGCGCAGACGGCGGAGGGCAAGCTCCAGGTGGAGCTGGCGCAGCAGAAGTACCGGCTGCCCCGGCTGGTGCAGGGCGACGACTCGCTCAGCCGGCTCATGGGCGGTGGCGTGGGCGGACGTGGACCCGGCGAGACGAAGCTGGAGATCGACCGTCGCCGCGTGCGCGAGCGCATCACGAATCTGGAGAAGCGCATCGACCTCATCAGCCGCGAGCGCAGCGTGCGGCGGGCCCAGCGCAACCGGCGCGAGGTGCCGGTCATCTCCATCGTGGGCTACACCAACGCGGGCAAGTCCACGCTGCTCAACGCCATCACCAACGCGCAGGTGCTGGCGGAGGACAAGCTGTTCGCCACGTTGGATCCCACCAGCCGCCGGCTGCGCTTCCCGCGCGAGCGCGAGGTCATCATCACCGACACGGTGGGCTTCATCCGGGACCTGCCCAAGGACCTGGTGGCCGCCTTCCGCGCCACGCTGGAGGAGCTGTACGACGCAAGCCTCCTCTTGCACGTGGTGGACGCGGGCGACCCCGCGCGCGACGACCAGGTGGAGGCGGTGGAGACCATCCTCGACTCGCTCGGCCTGATGGAGAAGCCGCGCCTGATGGTGTGGAACAAGGCGGATCTGCTTCCCCCGGACGAGGTGGAGCAGCTCCTGCGCTCCCGGGGCGGCGTGGCCATCAGCGCCGCGAAGCGCGAGGGCCTGGCGACGCTGCTGGCCAAGGCGGACACCACCCTGTTCGCCGAGGGGGCTTCCGAGTCCATGGGCGTCGTCTAGGCGTGGGGTGGATGGCGGGTTGCCGGCAAGGGGGCCTCCCCTCTAGAGTCGAGGGGCCTTGGCTCCCTTGCTGAAACTGCTCATCCCCCTGTTGACGGCCCAGATCGAAGGCCTGCCCGGACAAGACTCCGAGCCGGCCTACGACAAGCCCGTCTCGTCCATCTCGACCGACTACATCGACGTGCTGGAGAAGAACAGCCACATCGTCTACCCGGCCATCGCCGTGGTGACGCTGGCGCTCATCGCCTGGGGCATCCTCTCCGCGTGGCGCACGCAGGACATGGACGGCCTGCAGAAGAACCAGTTCAAGCAGTCCATCATCAACGAGCTGCGCCGGCAGATCAGCGGCATGCCCGGCGACCAGTTGGGCAAGACCATCGGGTTGGACCGGCTCAAGACGAACCGCCTGCTGGAGGAGATGCAGACGGAAGGCTTGGTGTTGAGCCACACCAACTCGGAGCGGCTCACCGTGTGGCGCGTGCGCGGGGCCGGCCCCGAGGCCAAGCCCCGCAAGTACTGACCGCGCGCTAGACGCCGGACAGCTCCGACTTCGGCTGGCGCGTCATCAGGTCCACCACCGCGTTCTTCGCGCTCTTGCCCTCGTAGGCGATTTCGTAGACCTGCTGGCAGATGGGCAGCTCCACGCCCGTCTTGAGCGACAGGTCGCGCGCGCTCTTCGCCGTCTTCACGCCCTCGGCGACCTCCTTCATCTCCGCGAGGATGTCCGGCAGCTTGCGGCCCTTGCCCAGCTCCATGCCCACGTGGCGGTTGCGGCTGAGCTCGCCCGTGCACGTGAGCACCAGGTCGCCCATGCCGGACAGGCCGGAGAGCGTCAGCGGGTTGGCGCCCTTCCTCACGGCGAGCCGGGTGATCTCCGCGAGGCCGCGCGTGATGATGGCCGCCCGGGCGTTGTGGCCCATGCCCAGGCCGTCCGCCATGCCCGCCGCGATGGCGATGACGTTCTTGAGCGCGCCGCCGTACTGCACGCCCACCACGTCCGTGGAGGTGTACGAGCGGAAGGTGTCCGTCTGCAGCGCCTTCTGACAGCGCTGGGCCACCTTGTCCCAGTGCGACGCGATGGTCACCACCGTGGGCATGCGCCGCGCCAGCTCCTTGGCGAAGCTGGGGCCGGAGAGCACCGCGACGTACGGGTGGAACTCCTCCGGCAGACAGTCCTCCAGCAGCTCCGTCATGGTGAGGAGCGTTTCGTTCTCGATGCCCTTGGACACCGTCACCAGGGGCACGCCCTTGGGCAGGAACGTCTTCGCGCGCGCGAGCACTTCACGCGTGGCGTGGCTGGGCGTCGCGAGCACCACCATCTCCGAGCCCGCCAGCGCCTCCTCCAGGTCGGTCGTGGCGCGCACGCGCTCGGAGAGGGGGATGCCCTTGAGATAGGTGGCGTTCTCGTGGCGGGTGTTGATGGCTTCCACCGCGCCGGGCTCACGGCCCCACAGACGAACCTCCTCGCAATTCACCGCGAGCACGTTCGCGAGCGCCGTACCGAACGAGCCTGCACCAATGACACTGCCGCGCATGGATGACCTCGGGTCGAGAAGGAGGGGCTTCAGAACAACGCGGACACCACGCCCATGGACAACGTGGGCATGAACTCCGCGTCCGTGGAGCGACTGCGAAAGTCGCCGCCGATGGAGACAGCGTAGGACGTCTTTTCACCGACCGGAAACTCAGCGCCCAGACGCAGGAGGATGGACGCGTCCACCTTCCACGCGGGCGGCAGGCCTCCCAAGGGCGAGGACTGGGTGGGGTCCAGGTCGAAGGCCAGCAGGCACCGCAGGTCCATGTACGGACGCACCGAGCGCGGCCCATCTCCCTGGAGGGAGGCCACGACGCCCGGCGCCACGTTCCAGTCGCGCCGGCCGCTCAGGTAGCGCGCGCCCTTCTCCTCCGTGTCCGGAGGACGCAGGAAGAACGCCCGGCCGCCATCCACCACGACCGCCAGGCTGCCGTTCGTACCGTCCAACACGTTGAAGCGGACCGCCGCGCGCAGTTCCGTCATCAGGCCGTAGACGCTGTCCACGCCCAGCCCCAGGTCCAGGCGCGGCAGGACGCCATACAGGCCCCTCGCGGACACGAAGGGGAAGCCCAGCTCCATGCCCACGCCCAGGTGCCCCGACCCCAGCGACCGCCCCCCGTAG
>NZ_RAVZ01000387.1 GCF_003611635.1 Corallococcus terminator
CCCGGGGCCCCACCGCCACCACCTCGCCCGCGTACTCCAGGCCCGGCACGTCCTGCGGGACGTCCTGCGGCGGTGGATAGGCGCCCCGCACCTGGAGCAGGTCCGCGCGGTTCAGCGCGCTCGCGCGCACCCGCACCTGGACGTCGTTCGGACCCGGGACAGGCTCCGGCCGCTCGTCGAATGCGAGGACTTCCGGACCGCCCGGCTGGGTGATGCGCACGACCTTCATGGGGGACTCCGCGAAGAAGCATTGCTTGCGCGACCCTGTCCTCCACGCCCACGGTCGGCTGCACGGCCGAACCAAGAAACGTCCTGGCCCGCCGGAGCGTCAAGGCTTATCTAGGACTCCATCCGCCATGCCACTTCCGCCGTGTCCCATCTGTCAGAAGCCCGTGCCTCCGCGTCCGGAGAACACCTCCCAACCCTTCTGCTCCCGCCGCTGCCGCGCCGTCGACCTGGGTCGCTGGCTGGGTGAGGAATACCGCGTGCCCGACCGGCAGGTGGATGAGCAGGAGGACGAGCTGCCACCCGACGGCTCCAACCGGGGTCACGACGCCTGAGCGCCATACCTTCGGGAGGTTGAAGAATTCTTCCGGAACGTTGAGCGGCGGGGCAGGGGAGCGCGCCGTCGTGGGGCCCACGTGCGTGCGCACCCGGTGGCAGGGGCCGGCCGTGCTGCTGGAGTCGCAAAGGCAGGGAGGATATACCCGGCCGCCGTGAAACGCGCCGTCAACCTGATTGCCAGCCTGCTCGTCACCGCCGCCTTCATGTGGTGGGCCTTCCGGGACACGGACGTGTCCACGCAGATCGCCAGCCTCAAGGCGGCCAACTACGCGTGGGTGCTGCCGTACTTCCTGTGCCTGACCGTCGTGCACGTGTTCCGCACGTTGCGCTGGGGCTCGCTCCTGTCGGGCCTGGAGCGCGTGCCGTTCCGCAAGCTCAATGAGGCGTCCGGCATCGGCTTCATGATGCTGCTGGTGCTGCCGTTCCGGTTGGGGGAGTTCGCCCGGCCGTTCCTCATCGCCCAGCGCAGCTCCATCCGCCGCAGCGCGGCGATGACGTCCGTGGTGCTGGAGCGCATCGTGGATGGCCTCTCCGTCGCGATCCTCTTCCGCGTGCTGCTCTTCTTCGTCCCGGTGGATACGAAGGGCGAGGGCATGCGGTACGTGGAGCTGGGCTCGTGGCTGATGTTCGGCGTGTTCGGCGGCGGGCTCGTGTTCCTGCTCCTGGGCCTGTGGCACCAGGAGACCACCGTGCGGCTCGTGCGCGCCACCGTGGGCCGCTTCTCACCCTCGGCCGCGGACAAGGTGGCCGACATCGTGGACACCTTCGTGGGCGCCATGCGGCAACTCCCCGACGGCCGGCACATCGCCCTCTTCTTCCTCTACACGGTGCTGTACTGGGCCGTGAACGGCTTCGGCATGGCGCTGCTCGCCCGCGCCTTCGACTGCTCCGGTGCGGCGCCGGGCGTCGCCTGCGAGCCCCTGAACCTGTCGCTGTTCCAGGCGTACATCGTGATGTGCGTGCTGGTGGTGGGCGCGATGATCCCCGCCGCGCCCGGCATGGCGGGCACCTTCCAGGCCGCCATCAAGGTGGGCCTGGGCCTGTTCCTGCCCGCCGCGGTGGTGAACGCCCACGGGCTCGCCTACGCCAACGTGCTGTGGCTGTGTCAGACGGCGCAGCAGATCCTCTTCGGACTCGTCCTGCTGTCCATCAGCCACATGTCCTTCCGCGAGCTGGCGGGGAACATGAAGAAGGACGACGGCACCGTCACCCGTTCGACCACGGCCTGAGCACCGCACGAAAGCCCCGGCGGTGACGGGGCGGCGGGACGCGCCGGCTGTCTACGGCGAGGGCTGCGTGGCCTGCGTGGCGCCGTCGGCCGGCGGCGGGGGCGGGACCTTCTGGTTGCGCACGCTGTTCTTCACCTGTTCGGTGACGGCGGCGGGGTCCACGGTGCCCTTGAAGGTGCCCAGGGGCGTCTGGAGCGTCTGCTCGCGGTTGGCGTTGCCCTCCGAACCCGGAGGGCCACAGAACGCCTTGTCCTGATCCTTGAGCGTACCCACGGGCGTGTGCACCGCCGTGCGCGTCTGCGTGGTCGACTTGCCCACGAGGACGTTGTCGCGCATCAGCACGCAGTGGTCCTCGTCGAAGTACCAGGCCGACGAGCTATCCTGGAACTCCTGCGCGCGGGCCGGGCCCCTGCCCATGGTGTTCGCCACCTGGGCGGGCGTCATGCCGGGGTACAGTTGCTCGAAGCCGGACGTGGCGCAGCCGGTGGTGGCCAGCGCGAGGACGGCGGTCATCAGGGAGGGACGCATCAAGGTCGGGGCTCCTGGAGACAAAGGAAGGTCCCGAACCTAGCGTGTTTCCCTCCTGGCTCGCTCCAGGGCGGGGCGGAGGACTACAGCTCCTGCTCCAGCCAGCGCCGCAGCCGTTCGCGCAGGGACAGGGCGCTCCGGCGGGAGTACCGCAGGGGCGCCGGGCGCATCACGACTCGCCTTCCGTCTTGGCGGGCATGCGGCCGTACTTGGACAGCAGGTCCTCGACCGCCTCACGCAGGTACTCGCTCTGGTGGATGCGGGTGCGCCGCGCCAGTTCGCGCAGCTTGTGGACCTGTTCCTCGGGCACGAGGACGTGGGTGGAGACGATGTCGGCCTCCGGGCTCCGGACCTCACCGGGTTCCACCGGAGACTGGGACGACGGAGCGTCGGGGCTCAGGGGGCTGGCGCTTCCATCCTGCATCGGGGCATCCTCCAGGCTTTTGCTGCTGCTACAGGCCGCTACCGACCTGTCCCCGGCATTAGGGGGGCAGCCTCTCGTGTCGTCAAAAAAAGGGACGCCAGACGTAGGAGCGCCCGGGAGCGGCGGACCTGTCTGGTTGACTCCCTCAGGCCGCACTGCTACTTGCGACGACACGTAAGGGGAGTAGTTCACGCCAGCGGTAAGAGGCGTCGGGAAGCTCGACACACTGGCTGGAAACAGCCCGGGCCCCCACCTCGCGAAGCGCGCGAGACGAACGAGACCTTCGGACAGGGATTCAACGTTCCCTGGCCGAGGTCCGTCGTGCGCGCTCCCCCCTGAAGCGCTCTCACCACGACACCTTTCGCGCCAGGGACTGGGAAGGGGAGCCTTCATGATGTCGTGGGAGTCCGTGCTCGGGTCGTTCGTCCTGGTCGCCGCCAGTGAGATGGGGGACAAGACGCAATTGCTGGCGTTCTCGCTGGCGTCGCGGTTCCGCAAGCCGTGGGTGGTGCTGGGCGGCATCCTCGTGGCCACCATCGCCAACCATGCGCTCGCGTCGTCGGTGGGCACCTGGGTGGCCACGCACGTGCCGGCACGGGTGATGGCGTTGATATTGGCGGCGCTGTTCCTGGGCTTCGGCCTGTGGACGCTGAAGCCCGACACGCTGGACGACGATGGAGGCAAGCCGCCGCGCTTTGGCGCCTTCCTCACCACCGTGGTGCTCTTCTTCCTGGCGGAGATGGGGGACAAGACGCAACTGGCGACCATGGCGCTGGCCGCGCGCTACCAGGCGCCCGTGATGGTGACGCTGGGCACCACGGCCGGGATGCTGGTGTCGGACGGCCTCGCCGTCTTCCTGGGCGACCGGCTGGCGGGACGGGTGCAGATGAAGTGGGTGCGGTGGGTGACCGCGGGGCTCTTCTTCGTCTTCGGCGCCGTGTCGCTGTGGACGGCCTGGAAGAGCTGATGCCCGGTTGACGCGCGAGCCCCGGTGCACCTGCCCCGGGGCCCGCGATGAAACGGCCTTACGCCTGCTTCAGGCTCGCGATGTCGATGACGAAGCGGTAGCGCACGTCGCCCTTGAGCATGCGCTCGTAGGCCTCGTTGATCTTCTGGATGGGGATGACCTCCACGTCGGAGGCCACCTGGTGCTTCGCGCAGAAGTCGAGCATCTCCTGCGTCTCGCGGATGCCGCCGATGAGCGACCCGCCCAGCTTGCGCCGCTTCATGACGAGCGGGAAGGCGGCGAGCGGCGTGGGGGCTTCGGGCACGCCGACGAGGATCATCGTGCCGTCCAGCTTCAGCAGGCCCAGGTACGCGTTGTAGTCATGCGGCGCGGAGACGGTGTCGAGGATGAGGTCGAACTGGTTCGCCAGCGCCTTGAAGGTCTTCTTGTCCGACGTGGCGGCGAAGTGCGTGGCGCCCAGGGCCAGGGCGTCGTCGCGCTTGGAGGGGGAGGTGCTGAGCACCGTCACCTCGGCGCCCATCGCCTTGCCCAGCTTCACGCCCATGTGGCCCAGACCGCCCAGGCCCACGACGGCCAGCTTGCCGCCGGGCTTCAGGCCGTAGTGGCGCAGGGGTGAATACGTGGTGATGCCCGCGCACAAGAGCGGCGCGGCGCGCTCCAGGGGGATGCCTTCCGGGATGCGCAGCACGTACTTGGAGTCCACGGTGATGCGGGTGGAGTAGCCGCCGTAGGTGGGCGTCCCGTCCCTCTGCCGGCCGTTGTAGGTGCTCACCATGCCGCGCTCGCAGTACTGCTCGTCTCCCTGGAGGCAGGGAGGGCACTCGCGGCACGAATCCACGAAGCAGCCCACGCCCACGCTGTCCCCGACCTTGAAGTCGGTGACGGCGCTGCCGACCTGGGACACCTTCCCGACGATTTCGTGCCCCGGCACCATGGGGAAGATGGCGCCGCCCCACTCGTCGCGGGCCTGGTGGATGTCGGAGTGGCACACCCCGCAGTACTGGATGTCGATGAGCACGTCCTGGGCGCGCGGCTCGCGGCGCTCCAGGGTGAAGGGGCCGAGCGCGGCCTTGGCGCTCGGTGCGGAATAGGCGTGGGTGGTCGGCAAGAAAGACTCCGGGAGAAGGACGAGGCAGAGGGCGTGTCCGGGACGGCCCGGACGCGACGCGCGAAGCTAATGGAGCGGTGCCGCCCCCGCCCGGAGAAAGCGCGGGAGTTGTGGACCCGGAACAAGGGGTTCGGGAAACTCCCCGGCACCATGAGCCAGGATCGTCTGCAACAGTCCCAGTCCCCCGGTGGCCCCCATCACTTCCTCTCCCGCCTGGTGGGCGGCTGGGAGGGCGTCGCCCGCACGTGGTTCGAACCGGACAAGCTCGGGGACGAGTCCCCCATCACCGGCACCATCCGGAGCGTGCTCGACGGCCGCTTCGTGGTGCACGAGTACACGTCGTCGCTGGGGGGCAAGCCGCTGTCGGGCCTCGCCACCCTGGGACACCACCTGGACGGCCGGCACTTCACCATGTCGTGGGTGGATTCCTTCCACATGGGCTCCGACATCATGACCCTGCTGGGGGAGGCCGGGGTGAGCGACCGGTTCTCGGTGCTCGGCAGCTACTTCACGGGGGAGACGACGCCCCGGTGGGGCTGGCGCGTGGACATCGAGCAGCCCGACCCCGACTCACTGGTCATCACGCACTTCAACATCCAGCCCGATGAGGCGCCGCAGAAGGCGATTGAAATCCAATACCGACGGAGGGCTTGAGCGGGCGCCGGGGGCCTTGGAGAGGGATTGAGAAGGCCCCAAGGTCGTCTTCGCCGTGCGACTCCTTCATTGACGGTGACGCCGCGCAAGGACTCGCGCTTCATGACGGCCTGCGTCCGTCCAGCCCTCGGTGGATGAGAGGGTTTCGAACTCCTGGAGGAGCGTGGGCAGTTCTCCATCCTCCAGCAGGAAGCGGGCGGACGGGTGTGGATGCCGTTGCAGGTTGCTCCGCGTGGGCTGGGCGAAGACGAACAGCCCGCCCGGCGTGAGCACCCGGGGCAGCGCGGCGAAGAGCGGCCGCCAGAGGTAGTTCAGGCACACGACGAGGTCGAACGGGCCTGGAGGCAGCGGCTCCACCTCCAGGTCCAGACGCGCGAGTTGGAGGGACCATCCCTCCGCTCGCGCGAGCGCACCCGCTTGTTCCAGCGCCACGTCGGAGAGGTCCACCAGGGTGACGTCCAGCCCGCGCTTCGCGAGCCAGCGTGCGTCCTGTCCCTGTCCCCCGGCCAGGTCGAGCGCCCGGCCCGTGGTGGGCAGCCGGTCCGCGAGCGAGCGCAGGAAGTCCGACGGTTCCCGCTGCTCGGGGGCCCGTTGGTAGCGGTCGTTCCAGCGCTGGCGGTCGTCCTGGGGCATGGGGCCTTTCGGTCAGCGTCGGGTCATCAGGCCGTTGAGGGACGGGTAGCTGGAGGCTTCCTCGAACAGGGCCGCGGAGTGGCCTTCGCGCAGGAAGGCGGTGGCGAGCGCGCCCGCGCGGCCCCAGATGGCTTGCGCGATGGCGGAGCCCGCGCTCAGGCGCCGCACGCCCAGCCGCTGCAACTCCGGGACGCTGGGAAGGTCGGGCCGGGCCATGGCATTCACCGGCAGCGGCGTGCCGCGCGTGAGGGCCTGGAGGTCGGCTGCGTTCGTGGCGCCGGGGACGAAGAGGCCGTCCGCGCCGGCCTGCTGGTAGCGGGCGGCCCGGGCCAGGGTCTCCTCCACGCGGCGTTCGGGTGGGACGAGCCCGCGCAGGAAGACGTCCGTGCGCGCATTGACGAAGACCTCGAAGCCCCGCCGCGCGCTGGCCTGCTTCACATGTTCAATCTTCGCCGCGAGCAGCTCCGGCGGGCCGCTGCCGTCCTCCAGGTTGATGCCCACGGCGCCCTCGGACAGCAGCCGGGCCACGTTCTCACCGACGGTGGCCGGGTCGTCCGAGTAGCCGCCTTCCGCGTCCACGGTGAGGGGCACGCGGATGACCCCGGTGATGGCCTGGACCGTGGCGACGAGCTGGTCGATGGGGAGCACGTCGCCGTCGGGGTAGCCGAGCGCCCAGGCAATTCCCGCGCTGGTGGTGGCGATCGCGCGGGCGCCCAGGCTTTCGAACAGCCGGGCGCTGCCGGCATCCCAGACATTGGGCAGGAGGAGCAGTTCGCTGCCCTGGTGCAGCGCGCGGAAGGTGCTTGCGGTGGTGTCTGGCATGAGCAGGCTTTCGGTGGTGGGAGGGATTGAAGGGGTCAGGCTCTGGGCGCGTGCGTCTGTTCGTGGTCGAGCAGCCAGCGCTTGCGCTCGATGCCTCCGGCATAGCCTGTCAGCGAGGCATTGGCACCCACGACGCGGTGGCAGGGCACGACGATGCCCACGGGATTGGCGCCATTGGCCGCGCCCACGGCGCGCACCGCCCTGGGCCGGCCAATGCGTTCGGCGAGCCGGGCGTAGGTGGTGGTGGTGCCCGCGGGGATGTCCCGCAGGGCGCGCCAGACCTCGCGCTGGAACGGGGTGCCGGCGGTCGCCACGGGCAGGGCGTTGATGGCGCGGATGTCCCCGCGCAAATAGGCCTGGAGGGCGGAGGTGCGGCCGGAGGGATCCTTCATGGGCTCCAGGACGCAGCCGTCCTCGCCATAGTGCAGGCGCAGGAGTCGGTGCATGCGGGCTTCGTAGCCTTCCCAATCCAGGGCGCGCAGGTGACCGGCCTCATCGCAGACGATGAGCATCGGGCCGGTGGGCGTGGGGGTGGAATCAATGAAGAAGCGCTGGCGGGGCTTCATGGGCGTCTCGCGAGGAAGGGGTTCGGGTCCGGCCAGCGTCAGCGGCCCAGAGGTGTTGGGCGGCATAGGCGCGCCAGGGGCTCCAGGACTCGGCGCGCTGGAGCAGGGCTTCGGGGGTGGGGCGCTGGCCGTCGGCCCCGGTCGCGGCGCGGAGGAGGGCGACATCGGAGGCGGGAAAGGCGTCGGTCTCCCGGACAGCTCGCAGGGCGATGTACTGGGCGGTCCATTCGCCAATGCCGGGCAGGCGCGTGAAGCGGGCGACGGTGTCCGCCAGCGAGGGGCCAGGCTGGAAGAGGGTGGGGTCCGCCATGGCCGCCGCCGCGAGACTGGAGATTGTTCGGGCCCGTGCGGCCGGCATGCCCAGGCAGGTGAGGTCCGCGGTGGCGAGGACCTGGGGGAGGGGAAACGCGCGCTGGAGGCGGGCGTCCCCGGTGGTCTCCGGGCCCAGGGGCTCCCCGAAGGTCGCGAGGAGCCGGTTGCCCAGGCCGCGGGCGGCGGCGACCGTGACCTGCTGGCCCAGGATGGCGCGGACCGCCAATTCAAAACCGTCCCAGCCGCCGGGGGCGCGCAGTCCGGGGCGGGCGGCGATGAGGGGCGCGAGCAGCGGGTCCCGTGACAGGTGCGCGTGGATGGCGTCCACGTCCGCGCCCACATCGAAGACGCGGCGGATCCGCGTGATGACCGGCGGCAGCATCCGCACGTCGCTGACGCGCAGGGTGGCGCGCAGTCCGTCCAGTCCCTTGGCGGGAGCAATCTCCACGGAGCCGTGACCGAGCGCATGGGCCACGGTGCGCAGGTAGCGCCCGGGTTCGACAATCTCCAGGCCGGTGAGCGCGCGGGCCTCCAGATGGGCCACCATCGAGCCCCAGTCATAGGGCGGCCGGTAGGGGATGAAGAGGGTGACGACGGGCAC
>NZ_RAVZ01000388.1 GCF_003611635.1 Corallococcus terminator
GCCCTGCCCCGCCCGGTAGAGGAGTTCATCCGCCATGTCCGTGAATTCGCAGCGCCCCGTCCTCATCATTGGAGGCTCCGGCCTCGTTGGCGCCCAGACCGCGAAGGCGCTTCGCCGCCTCCATCCAACACTGCCCCTCACGATTGGCGGTCGAGACCTGGCCCGGGCCGACGCCGTCGCGAAGGAGGTCGGCGGCGCGGACGCGGTCCGGGTCGATCTGGAGCGGAGGGATCTGGGCCAGCCCGAGGGGAGGGCCTACAGCGCTGTCGTCGTGTTCACGAAGGACGACACCCTCAACTCCATGAAGTACGCCCAGGCGAAGGGGCTGCCGTACGTCAGCATCTCCAGCGGCGTGTTCGAGATGGGGCCCGAGGTGGCGCACTACATCCACCAGCCCGCGAGCGCGCCCATCTTCATGGACAGCACCTGGCTGGCCGGAGCGGCCATGCTGCCCGCCCTCCACTTCGCCCGGGAATTCAAGACGCTCGAAGCCATCGAGTTCACGGTGGTGCTCGACGAGCAGGACGTGGGCGGCCCGGCGGCCCATGCCGACTTCGATCGCCTCACGAACGTCGCGACGAGTTCCCTGCTGCTCCAGGATGGCAGGTGGCGCTGGGTCCGTGGAGCCGATGCGACGCGCACCGTCACCGCGGTGGATGGGACCCCGATGCAGGGGCAGGTGTACTCACCGTTCGACGTGCTGGCCCTCGCGGCCGCGACCGAGGCGCGGTCCATCCGGTTCGACATGGTGGTGGGCGAGTCAGCGACGCGCCGGCGCGGCGAGCCCTACTCGACGGAGATCATCATCGAGCTGTCCGGGCTGAAGCAGGATGGGATGCGGGGGCGCGTGCGCCACGAGCTCGTCCATCCCGAAGGCCAGGCACCGGTGACCGCGCTGGGAGTCGCCATCGCCGTCGAGCGGTTGCTCGGCCTCGCGGGCGGCCCGCCCGTCGCGCCCGGGCTCTACCTGCCTCACGTCCTCATCGACCCGGCCTACTTCGTCCGGCGCCTGGAAGAATTCGGAACCCAGATTCGCCGCGCGTAGCCCCGCCTGCCAGCGGCGATGTCTGTCATTGCCGCCGACCTGAATTCCTACCGTTCGTAACCTACCTACCGTAGACACAGCCCCGGTCCGGCGGACCGGAGGAGCACATCCGTCATGTCCTCGAACACGCAGAACCCTGTCCTCCTCATCGGAGGCTCCGGCGTTGTTGGAAGCCGGGCCGCCAGGACACTCCGCCGGCTTCAACCCGGGCTGCCCATCACGCTGGGCGTGCGAGACGTTGCCAGGGCCCAGACACTCGCTCGGGAACTGGGCGGCGCGGAAGCCGTGCGCATCAATCTGGAGCGGCGCGACCTGGGCCTGCCCGAGACCGCGGCCTTCAGCGCGGTGGTGGTGCTGCTGAAGGACGACACCCTCAATTCAATGAAGTACGCCCAGGCGAAGGGACTGCCCTACGTCTCCTTCTCCGACTTCGTGTTCGACATCGGGCCGGAGGTGGCGCTGCACATCCAGCACCCCACCCGCTCGCCCGTGCTCCTGCTGGGACATTTCCTCGGCGGAACGGTGACGCTGGCCACGCTCCACTTCGCCCGGGCGTTCCGACGCGTGGATGCCATTGAGATTGGCGCGGTCTTCGACGAGGAGGACATGGGCGGCCCGGCGGCGCGCGGTGACACGGAGCGCGTCACGAAGGATCTGCCGAGTCCCCTGATGCTCAAGGACGGCAGGTTCGCCTGGGCGCGGGGAGAGGACGTGTACCGCGACTTCGTCGGGGTGGACGGGGCGCAGTGGCGGGGCCGGGCCTATCCGCTGCTCGACGTGGTGAGCCTCGCCACCGCGACCGAGGCAAGGACGGTCCGGCTCGACTTCGCGGTGCGGGAGGCCGCGAGCCGCCCCAGCGGCCAGGGCGTGTCGCACGAGGTCATCATCGAGATCACGGGCGAGCGGGAGGATGGGACGACGGGACGCGTGCGCCACGAACTCATCGACGCGGACGTGCACTCGGGCCTGAGCGCCCGGGGCGTGGCGCTCGCGGTGGAGCGCCTGCTCGGCCTCGCGGGCGGGCCGCCCGTGAAGCCCGGGCTCTACCATCCCGAGGGGTTGCTCGACCCCACCTCCGTTGTCGAGCGTCTGAAGGAATTCGGCACCCGGATCCGTCCCTGACGGCGTTCGACGGGGGCACCGCAGTTCGGCGGCTTCTCGCCCTTCAAGGCGAGCGGAGCACCTCACAGCTCGCGGAGGCCCCGCGTGCGAGGTCCTCCGCGACGGAGCGCAGCAGGGTTCCCGTGAGCGCGGAGCGGCCTTCAGGCTCCGTCCCCGCTGACGCGCCCTGGGTGAGCCAGGCCGCCACGCGCCCGAGGCTCGCGGCCGTCACCACCCGCAACCGCACCTCCACCTGCACGATGAAGCGCTCGCCCGGCTCAGGAGGCGCGTCCAGCATCCAGGCCACGCGCTCCAGCTCCAGCGTGGCCACCCCTTCCGACAGGGGCCTTCCGTCCAGCAGGTAGCCCGTGCGCGTGAAGGCCAGCACCTGGGTGACCTGCGTGCTGTCCATGCGCGCGTCGAACCAGAGGGCGCGCTTGCGCAAGAGCGTCAACTGCACCTCCAGCTTCCCCGCCATGCCCAACCGCACCAACCGATCCAGCTCGGGCGACACGAAGGCGCGCGCCTCCGGCCGCACCACCACGCGGCGACCGGAGAGCGTCGCGGTGCAGGTGGCGCGGGCCTCGTCCGCCCGGGCCTGGGACGCCAGCAGCCCCACCGACGCCATGAGCGCCGACCGGAGCCGCCACCGTCCGCCTGTGCCTTGCCTTGCCATGCCTCAGAAGGTCCGGACGAAGAACAGGCGTGCCTCGGGCGTGGCCCGGGCCTTTTCATCCGTGCGCCAGGCCGCTTCCACGCGCACCGCGTCGCTGAAGTGGAAGCTGGCGCCCAGGCCGAGCCGCGGATCCGTCCAATCCGAGGCGGCGTGTACCGCGCCCAGGTCCGCGAAGAGACCGAACCCATGCCAGCGGTACTCCGCGCTGCCGAGCACCGACGCATCGCCCCCACGGAAGTCCTTGAAGCCGAAGCCACGCAATGAGCTCCAGCCGCCCAGTGCCTCCTGCTTCTGCAAGGGCAGATCCTCGCCCCCAGCGATGCGCAAGCGCACGCTCAGTCCCGAGTGCCAGGTGACGGGCAGATCCAACACCGTGTCACCCACCAGCTTCCAGAAGCGCGTGTCCGCGCCCACCTGCTGCCCCACCTCCAGCGTGACGAGTCCACGCAGCGCGGGCTCCCGCGTCCGGTCCCCTTCGCGCGGGAAGAGGGACGTCTCCGGCGTCCGGAACAGCGAGCCCACGGGCGACCCCGTCTTCGCCTTGCTGTCGTACTCCGCGCGCAGCACGACGGAGTGGAAGCGCCCCTCGCTCACCGGCGCGTTGGGGAAGGCCGGGGAGTCCCGGCGGAAGAGGCTGAGCGGCGGCGTGAAGGCCTGGAGCGATTCGTAGGTGTCACCGCGGAACTCCGCGCCCGCGAGCCACGAGCGCGACCAGCGCCAGGTGGCGAACGCCGCGAAGCCCTTGCGGCGGAAGTAGTCCCGGTCCGGCCGGTTGAGGAGGAACGAGTAGACATAGGAGTCGATGTCCCCCATCCGCCAGCGGTCGAGCGTGTCGGTGAAGTCGTGGACCTGCGCTCCCACCTCCGCGAGCGCCAGCGCGGGCACCTGCAGCTTCGCGCCGCCCAGCAGGTTGACGCGACGCTGACGCCGCGTCCCCTCCGGGTCGTCCGGCAACCGCTGGCCTCCCAGCCGCAGCGGGACGAAGAAGGCCGCGTCCAGCGTCGCGTGCACCCGGTCCTTCGGATCCCAGAAGCGCAGCCCGGCCGCGAGCCCCGGGGCGAAGCCCGTCACCTGCGTGTGCACGGGCAGCAACTCCAACGACAGGTCCGGCCGGCGCGGGCGCACGTGCACCACCAGCCGCCGCCCCTCCAGCGTGAGGCCCTCCCCCCGTTCGTTCCACGAGAACAGGCCCCGCCAATCAGACCCGGACTCCTTGCGCTCGCGGCGACGGGACGCGCGCGACTCCTGCTCCTGGGTGCGGTAGCTCCGCGTGCCCTGGGCCTCGCGCTCCTCGACGACCCGCACGTCCGGGCGTCCCTCGCGCAGCCCTTCACCGTCCACCGTCCGGAGGAATCGCAACTGCGACTCCAGGCGCTCCACGGCACGGTAGGCGTCGCTGCGAAGGAAGACATCGCCCGGCGACAGGCCCAGCGCCTCGCGCACTCGCGCCGCCATCTCCGGCTCCACGCCCGGCACGTCCACGGCCTCCAGCCGGCCCTCGTCCATCTTCACCAGCAACACGCCTTCGGGCGACAGCGTGGCGGACAGCGTCGCCAGCAGATAGCCGTCATCGTCCCGCAGGTCCTTCAGCGCGCGCTCCAGCGCGGCGTCCAGTCCGCCCAGGACGACGCCGGGACGAAACTGCCCGCGCTCCATGCGCGCGAACCACTCGCGGGGCGGGTGGGACGGAGGGCACGGGCTGACGACGGACAGCGTCGCGCCGCGCCCATGGATGCGCACCTTCGCGACGAACTCCTCGTGGTCCCGCTCGTCATCATCGTCCTCGTCCTCGTCGAACTCTTGCGAGAAGCCGGGAGGCTGCTGGAACAGGGCCTCCAGCCACTCCCGGGGAAGAAGGTCCTGGAGCCCCTGGACCTCCACCGAAGTGACGGTGGGGTGCTCTTGCAGCGTCACCTCCAGCAGCGCGGACCCCTGCTCGCTGACGCGCAGGCGGGGATCCACGTGGGCGAAGAGGCCCGTGCGTGCCAGCCGGCGCAGCAGGGTCTGCACCTCGCCGGGCGACAGCGGATGCGTGGCCCCGGCGGCGGGTGCGCCCACGAGCGAGCGCACCTGCGCGTCCGCCAGATGCTGGAGCCCCACGAGTTCGAGTCCCGTCGGCGCCAGTGCCTTGCCGTCGACATCCAGCCGCAACGGAGAGAGGACCGAAGCCGTAGCGGAGTCCTCGTCGAAGGCGTCGTGGCACGCATCGCGCGAGGGTGCACCCTCCCCGGCCGAAGCCTTCGCATCGGGAGCGTCATCGTCCGGACCGTCATCGTCCGGACCGTCATCGTCCCCCGGCATTTCGGCCCGGGAACGTGTCCCCGGCTCGGAGGGGGGCGAGAGCGCGCCAGCATCAGGAGGGAACGTGCCGGCATCCCCCGCGGGTTGCGCGAAGGCGGCGAGCGAGACGAAGCAGAGGCAGAGCACGATGCGGTTCATGTGGAGGGGCAGGAGCATGCGCCGTTCCAGGCGGAGGGCTCCGGCAAGTGCCTGGAAGCACAAGGAGCCGCCGTGCGCGTCGATGTCATGGACACATCCGGATGTCACCTTGAGGATGTGCCCGTGACATCGCCCGGGTCCCTGGGGCGTGTCATGGCGTGACAGGGAGGCCCAGGGCCTTGATGCGTCGGTAGAGGTTGCCCCGGTCCACCTGGAGGAGGCGCGCGGCTCCGGCGATGCTCTCCCCTTCCTGAAGCGCGGCGCGGATGAGCTCCCGTTCGAAGTCCTCCACGTGCTCGCGGTAGCTCCTGTCCCCCAGCGTCGCACGGGGCGCGGCAGGGGTTCCCGTCGGAGCCGTCACCGCATCCGGGCGGAGTTCCAGCGGCCCCTCGCCCCGCAGCAGGTTCAGCCGCTCCATGACGTTGCGCAGCTCGCGCACGTTGCCCGGCCAGGGGTAGGCGCGCAGCGCGGCCTCGGCGCCAGGGGCCAGCACGAGCGGCGTCCTGGGCCCGGCGAACTCCGCGGCGAAGACGCGGGCCAGGGGCAGCAGGTCCTCGGGACGCTCACGCAGCGGCGGGACGTGCAGCGGCAGCACGTTGAGGCGGAAGAAGAGGTCCTGCCGGAAGCGCCCCTCCTTCACCGCGCGGGTGAGGTCCTGGTGCGTGGCCGCGAGGATGCGCACGTCCACCGGCACCGGCAGCGTGCCCCCCAGGCGCTCCACCTGACGGGTCTCCAGGACGCGCAGCAGCTTCGCCTGGAGCTCCAGCGGCATGTCGCCCAGCTCGTCCAGGAGCAGCGTGCCGCCCTGCGCCTGCTCCACCCTGCCCGTGCGCCTTGCCACCGCGCCGGAGAAGGCGCCCCGCTCGTGCCCGAACAGCTCGCTCTCCAGCAGCGTCGCGGGGATGGCCGCGCAGTTGACCGCCACCAGCCGGCCCTTGCGCCCGGAGGCCTTGTGCAGCGCCTGCGCCACCCGCTCCTTGCCGGTGCCCGTCTCACCGGTGATCAGCACCGCCGTGTCGCTCGGGCCCACGCGCGCGATGAGCTGGCGCAGCGCCTCCATGGCCGGACTGTCCCCCACCAGGTGCCCCGGGCGGGCCAGCTCGTCCAGCAGCCGCTCCCGCTCCTCCCGCAACGAGCCCAGCGCCAGCGCGTTGCGCAGCGCCGTGATGAGCCGCTCGGCGGAAGGGGGCTTCTCCACGAAGTCCGTGGCCCCCAGCTTCAGCGCCTGCACCGCCTCCGCGGGGGAGGCCTCGCCGGAGAGGACCACCACCGGCACGGCCAGCGGCTTGGGCAGGCGCGCGAGCAGCTCCAGGCCCGTTTCGCCCGGCATGCGCAGGTCCAGCAACATCAACGCAGGCGGAGCATCCGGCGCTTCGAGCAGGCGCGCCGCCTCCGCCGCGGAGCGGGCCTCCACGGGGGTGAACCCCTCGTCGCCCAGCAGCCCGCGCAGGGCCCGGAGGACGCCGGGGTCGTCGTCGACGATGAGGATGCGGGGACCTGGTTTCATGACGTCACCTGGGAACCGGGAGGCACGCGGGGCAGCGACACGTGCGCCAGCGTCCCGCCGCTCGCGCCCGGCTCCAGCCGCAGGGTGCCACCGTGCTCGTGGACGATCTTCTGGGCGATGGGCAGCCCCAGTCCACTGCCACCGGGTTTGGTGCTGAACAGCCCCCGGGTGAGGACCGCGCCGGACAGCACTCCCGGGACGCCTCGGCCGCCGTCGTTCACGGTGACATGCACGGCGCCGTCCACCTCCGCGCGCAGGGCCACACGCACGGGCGACGTGTCCGGCCCGGAGGCCTCGGCGGCGTTCTTCACCAGATTGCCGAAGAGGCGGCGCAGCCCGTCCGGATCCGCGTGCAACTGGACCTCCGGCCCGGGCTCCAGCTCCACGGGCACCGGCGAGCTGCCCGCGTACAGGGTGCACACCTCGGCCAGCAGGGCGCGCAGCCCCACGTCCTGGAAGCGCGGCACCGGCAGGCGCGCGAAGGTGGAGAAGCTCTGCGTCATGCGCATGAGCAGGTCCACCTCCTCCTGGAGGAGGGCCACCGCTTCGGCGAGGCGCGTCGGGTCCGGTGGGGCGCTGTCATCCTGACGGGACAGACGCGCGAGCGAGAGCTTCATTGCGGTGAGGGGGTTCTTCAGCTCGTGGGCGAGCGCGCGGGCCACGTCCTGCCACGCCGCGATCTGTTCGGCCGTCTTGAGGCGCTCGCGCTGGTCCAGCAGCTCCTGGCCCATGCGGTTGAACTGTCCCAGGAGGAACTGGAGTTCGTCGCGCGGCGGCTCGGGCACCGCCAGACGGACGGACAGATCCCCCCGGGAGTAGGCCCGCATCCCGTCGATGAGGGTGCCCACCGGGCGCGTGAGGACGCGGCCGAGCAGCGCCGCGGCCACGGCCAGCACGAGGCCGGACACCAGCCCCAGCGCGGCGATGAAGACGGGCACGCGGCGCACCAGGGCCCGCCGCGCCAGCTCCGCCTGCGCGAGGTTCAACCGCGCGTCGTCGAGCGCACCCTGCGGCAGACCGCGTCGCTCCAGGTCCGCGGACACGCCATCGAGCACGCCCTCCACCGGGGCGATGGACACGGAGAGCACGCGCTCCAACACGCCCTGGGCCAGCGCGCCGAGCAGCATCAGCGGGATGAGGCCCGTGAGCAGCATCACCACCAGCAGGCGCCGCCGGAAGCGGGGCGGAGGCGGCGGAGAATCCATCGACGAAGCGCGGCGCATGATGCGCCGTTCATACCGCAGGCTCCATCAAAGTTCTCGCGGCCCTCGTGACGGGGCAACGACAGACGCCGCGCGGAGGCCGCATCACCCTGCGCGGTCACGGGTGCATGAGGGGATGCGATGCGTTGCCAGCACGTCCGCTTGAAGCCAGGGGCGTGGTCATCTCGGGTGTGCCTCCCTATCCTGGATTGAAGCGTTCCTGAAACACCGAGCCCGGACGGAGCCTGAAAATTCCTGGCAATCATTGACACGGGCCAGGCACAGCGGCTGCCCGGCTTCGTGGAAGTGGAACCGGAACAGGAGGAGCCATGGAGGGCGATGCGTGGGTCCTGACGGGACAGGACCTTTCTCCTCCCAGATTCATGGGCCCCTATCAGGTCCAGGGGTTCCTCGGGCGGGGGG
>NZ_RAVZ01000389.1 GCF_003611635.1 Corallococcus terminator
GGACGGGAGGGGGGCACGGGCGGCGGAACTCCTGGCGCTGGGGCCTGCGGTGGAAGCGGACCCAACCTAGCCGATGCGGCACGGCGGGTTGCCTGGAATGAAAACACCGTTCAATGGTCACCCTGTTTCAGAAAAACCCTCCCCACGCCGGGGGTTCGCGTGCCGACCTTGAATCGCCGCCCTGCCCGACCGTCACACTCGCGAAGCCCCCGCCCGGGACGCCCGGCCTGCCTTGACACTCCCGGGGGCCGACAGTAAGCCAGCCGGGATCCCTCGATGCTCTCGCGCGCCCATACCCTCGCTCGCCTCACCGCGATGTTGCTCATCGCGCTCTGGGGTGCCCGGCCACTGGGTCTGACGCTTCACGTGGAGCAGCACGCGCACCGCTTCTGCGCGGAGCACCAGACGTTCGAAGAGGATGCGCGGCGCGCGAACCCGTCGTTGTCCCGGTTCGCCGAGCGGGCCCCCGCCGTCGCCTCCGTCCCGCCCGCCGTGGCGGATTCGACGGGCCCCAACCACGAGACGTGCCCGCTGGTCACGGCCGCCCCGCAGATGGGCGCCCTGTTCGCGGGGGACATCCTTCGCGCGGCATCTGGCGTGGAGAGCAGCCACCCGGCCACCGCGCCTCCGCGCTCGTTCGCGCCACTCGCGGTCCTCGCCACCGCCCCCAAGGCCTCGCCTCCCGCGCACGCGTAGTCCCCGCGTGTCGTGCTGGTGAAGCAGGTCATTGGTGGACGGTGCCTGCGGGGCGTCATGCTCCGCGGTCGTCCAGTTCCGAGGAGCAACACCCCGTGTCATTTCTTCCGCGCAGGACTCCCCGCGCCCTGGCCGTAGCGCTCGCCATGCAGTTGTCCGCGAGTGCAGCCTGGGCCCAGTCATCGCCAGGGCAGCCGCCGCCCGCCTCCACCGCCGAGCCCGAAGCCCCTCCAGCGCCCGCCACCGGGGCTCCGGAGGATGCTCCAACCCTGAGCCCGGAGGAGATGGCGGAGATTGAAAAGGCCCTGGGTGTGGACGCGAGCACCCGCGCGCGGCCGTCTGGCGACACGTCCCCGGTTTCGCCCACCGCCACCAACGACTCCGGCGTGACGCCGCTGCAGTTGCCCAATGTCATCACCAGCGGCACCAACTTCCTCAACCTGAGCTTCATCCTGGACATGGCCCTGGCGGCCTTCTCCAGCAAGGAGCCGTTGCAGGGCGGCGCGCACGACCCGACGCAGAACGGCTTCAACCTCCAGCAGTTGGAGCTGTCCATCGGGTCGGTGGTGGATCCGTACTTCCGCTTCGACAGCAACATCGTGTTCAGCCAGTTCGGCGTGGAGATTGAAGAGGCGTACGTCACCACGTTGGACCTGCCCGCGAACCTCCAGGTGCGCGCCGGCCAGTTCCTTACCCGCTTCGGCCGGCTCAACTCCACCCACCCGCATGCGTGGGACTTCGTGGATCAACCCTTCGTGATGAGCCGCGTGTTCGGCGCGGAGGGCAACCGGGGCCTGGGCGTGGAGGGCTCCTGGCTCACGCCGCTGCCCTGGTACGTGGAGGTCATCGGCAGCGCCACCGACGCGAAGGGCGAGGCCACCGCGCGCAGCTTCTTCGGCTCCTCCAACGAGCGCGTGCTGTCCCCGCTGGACTTCCAGCTCACCGGCGCGGTGAAGCAGTTCTTCCCGCTGTCCGACGACCTGTCGCTCTTGTGGGGCCTGTCCGCCGCCACCGGCCCCAACCCCACGGGCTACCGCAACCACACCAGCATCTACGGCACGGATGTCTACCTGAAGTTCCGGCCCATCACCGAGGCGAGCGCGCAGCAGTTGGTGCTCCAGGCGGAGGTGATCTACCGCCGCCGTCAGGTCCCCGAGGAGCTGCTGTCCGACTGGGGCGGCTACGCGCAGACGGTGTGGCGCTTCTCCAACCGCTGGGCCACGGGCGTGCGGTACGAGTTCGGCACGGCGGCGAAGACGCAGGAGGGCCGCGTCGCGAATGATCCGCTCGACCCCGAGTGGATCGCCGACCGCCAGCGCATCAGCGCGTCGGTGACGTTCTGGCCCACGGAGTTCTCCCGCCTGCGCCTGCAGGCCGCCACGGACCGCGTCGGCTGGCGCGCGACGCCGGACTACTCGGCCTTCCTCGCGCTCGAAGTCGTGACCGGCGCCCACGGTGCCCATGCGTTCTGACCCCTTCTTCCGGAGCCCTTCCATGCGTTGCCTTCGCCTCTTCGCGGCGCTCCTCACCGCCGCCGTCTGTTTCACCGCCGCGCCCGCGCGCGCGGACCTCAAGGTCGTCGCCTCGTTGCCGGACCTCGCCGCCGTGGCCAAGGCCGTGGGTGGGGACAAGGTGGAGGTGGTGGCCCTGGCGCTGCCCACGCAGGACCCTCACTTCGTGGACGCCAAGCCGAACCTGGCGCTCGCGCTCAACCGCGCCGACCTGCTCATCACCGCGGGCCTGGACCTGGAGATCGGCTGGCTGCCCTCGCTCCAGCTCGGCGCGCGCAACAACCGCATCCTGACGGGCAACGCGGGCTTCCTGGACGCGTCGCGGTTCGTGAGCCTCCAGGAGGTGCCCACGACGGCGGTGGACCGCAGCCAGGGCGACGTGCACCCCGGCGGCAACCCGCACTACCTCTATGATCCGCGCCAGGGCATCGCGGTGGCCCGGGGCATCGAAGCGCGCATGTCGCAGCTCGATGCGAAGAACGCCGACACCTACAAGGCGAACCTGGCGAAGTTCACGCAGCAGGTGCAGGCCTCGCAGCAGGGCTGGGAGCAGCGGCTCGCGGGGCTCAAGGGCGCGCCCGTCATCGCGTACCACCGCACCACGGCGTACCTGCAGAACTGGCTGGGCTTCACCACCGTCGCGTTCCTGGAGCCCAAGCCGGGCATTCCGCCCAACCCGTCCCACGTCGCGCAGGTGCTGGGCCAGGGCAAGGCGCGCAAG
The DNA here is from genome assembly GCF_003611635.1 of Corallococcus terminator. Lineage (GTDB taxonomy): Bacteria > Myxococcota > Myxococcia > Myxococcales > Myxococcaceae > Corallococcus > Corallococcus terminator. Next base: position 2,929 of record NZ_RAVZ01000389.1, read on the forward strand.
GTGAAGCTGGTGTTGAAGGAGGACTACTACCCGGACGGCACCGCGAAGCTCGTGGCGTCGAAGATCCCCGCGTCGCTCATCGTCATCCCCGGCGGCACCGACTTCCGCAATGGCCAGACGTACGTGCAGCGCATCGAATCGCTGGTGAGCAGCCTGGAGCGGGGCCTCGCCGGGAAGGAGGAGTGACGCCATGAGACGCTTTCTCCAATGGATTCCCGTGGCGCTCCTATCCGGGTGCGCGCTCGACGCGGGTGAGGGCTTCGCGGTGCTGGAGCCCTCCGTGCAGGCCGCGTACACGCCACTGCCCCGCCGCGACGCGGGCGACGGCTACCAGGCGCTCGCCTCCGACTTCCAGTTGCGCATCGACTCCGGCGCGGTGAGCCTGGGCAGCATCGACCTGCTGGCCAGCTCCGGCGGTGGCGGTGCCACCACGTTCGATCCTTCCTCCCCTCCGCCGGGCTACTCGCTGTGCCACAACGGGCACTGCCACAGCGACGACGGGGCGCTCGTCGACTACGAGGACATCGAGGCGGAGCTGGGCGGTGGGGGCAGCACCACCACGACGGTGGCCAACCTCCCCGTCGACAGTGAGCTGGACCTGCTGGCGGCGCAGACGGTGGGCCTCACCTGCAAGCCGGATTGCGAACTGTCGCGGACGAATATCTCCAGCGGGAGCTGGTCCATCACCGGCCTGCGGATGACTGGCAGCGTGCGAGATGGCCGCGTCCCGGCGCGCTTCGCCGGGGTCCGGACCTTCCGGTTCACCGTGACGACGTCGGGCGCGGAGGCCGAACCGGTGGCTGTCCTCACGGGCGACCTGGACGTGCCGTCCGACCGGGAGAACGAGCCGCGCGTGGCGCTGGGCCTGAAGCTGGCGCTGACGCCGGAGCTCTTCGACGCGGTGGACTGGTCCGCCGCGGAGGAGGGCCTGGATGGCGTCGTGAACCTGAATGCGTTCGAGAACAAGGCGGTGCTCGACGCTCTCTTGCAGAAGGTGGGCGAAGTGAGTCCGACCGCGGAGGTGAACCGTGGCGCACGGTGATCACGAGACCGAACTGGACAGCGCGCACCGCGCCGCCCCGCCTCCGGAGCCGGGCGAGGCGCTGCTCAAGTGCGAGCAGCTCGTCATCGGCTACGGGGGCAAGGACATCCTGCCGCCCATGGACCTGGTGGTGCGCCGCCGGCAGTTCGTGGCGGTGGTGGGCCGCAATGGCTCCGGCAAGAGCACCTGGTTCAAGACGCTGCTGGGGCTCATCCCCCCGGTGTCCGGACGCATTGCCCTGGGCACCCCGAACATCCGCAGCGCGTACGTGCCGCAGATGTCCTCCATCGACTCGCTGCTTCCGGTGCATGCGCGCGAGCTGACCGGGTGGGGGCGGCTGTCGGGGTGGAACTTCCTGCGGCCCTTCCCCAGCGCCACCGACCGGCAGAAGGTGGAGGCCGCGCTCGATACGGCGGGGGCGCGTTCCATCGCGAAGCGGCCCTTCCGCGACCTGTCCGGCGGAGAGAAGCAGCGCGCCCTGCTCGCCCGCGTCATCGCCACCGAGGCGGACGTGGTGCTGCTGGACGAGCCCACCGCGGCGATGGACGCCGTGGCGGAGAAACAGACGATGCTGCGGCTGTGCGCGCTCGCGCATGACCGGGGCCTGGGCGTGGTGGTGGTGAGCCACGACCTGTCCGTCGCGGCCGAGCACGCCGACGTCATCCTCTTCGTGGACCGCGAACACCGCTGCTTCGTCATGGGCGATGCGCGCACCGTGTTCTGCCATCCCGCCTTCCGCCGCCAGTACGGCGACGACTACTGCCACAGCGCACCCCAGGGGCCTCATCGTGGAAACAGCCCTGCTTGAGCCCTCGAAGTGGGAACAGTTCCAGTCCGCCTGGGAGCTGTTCCAGGACCCCATCCTGTGCGCGCTCATCGCCGGGTGCGTGCTGGGCTTCCTCAGCGTCTACGTCGTCCTCAGGCGCATGGTGTTCGTCAGCGCGGCGGTGACGAACACGGCGGGCCTGGGCGTGGCCCTGGCCTTCTTCGCGGAGATCCACCTGGGCGTGCACGTGGATCCGCTGGTGGGCGCGGTGGTGATGTCGGTGGCGGCCACGCTGCTGCTGATGGTGGAGCCCGCACGCCTGCGCCTGTCGCGCGAGAGCCTGCTGGGGTGCGCGTTCGCCTTCGCGGGCGGCGCGGCCATCCTGGTGGGTGACCGCATCGCGCAGGAGGCCCATGACATCCAGGGCATCCTCTTCGGCACCGCGGTGCTGGTGACGCCGGATCAACTGCATGCCGTGGCGGCGGTGGGCGCCGTGCTGATGGTGCTGCACCTGTGGTGGTACCGGGGCATCACCTTCGTCAGCTTCGACCGCATCGGCGCCACCGTGCAGGGGCTACCCGTACGGCTGCTGGACACGGTGTTGATGGTGTCCATCGGCATCATGGTGGGCGTGTGCGCGCGGGCGTTGGGCGCCCTGCCCGTCTTCGCGTTCTCCACGCTGTCGGCCATCGCCGCGCTGGTGTTGGACTTGCGGCTGCCGTGGACGTTCTTCACCGCCACGGTGCTGGGCGGCATCGCGGGCGCGGGCGGCTACCTGTTCGCGTACTTCTACGACTTCCCGGTGGGCGGCTCTCAGACCGTCCTGTCCGGGGTGCTGGTGCTGCTGATGATGCTGGTGCGCCTGGCGCGCGCGCCCTTCCTGCGCAAGGCGTGAGCGGCGACCCTTCCGCCGCCGTTCCTGCTTAGCGGACGGCGGCGGACACCTTCTTGAACTCGGGCGTGCCCGCGCGGCCCAGCATGTCGAACAGGGCCGACTCCACGGTGAGGATGCGCGCGCCCGCGTCGCGGCACAGCTCCAGCCCCACGCGGCGATCCTCCTCCGTGCGGGACAGCACCGCGTCCGCCAGCAGGCACGGCTCACGGCCCTGCTCCGCCAGGTCGCGCGCGGTCTGGAAGACACAGATGTGCGCCTCCATGCCGGTGATCAGCACCTGCTTGCGGTCGCCCAGCACCGTCAGCACGTCCGGCGTGGCGGCGGAGAAGTCCATCTTCTCCAGCGGCGTGTACGTGCCCAGCTTCAGCTTCAGCAGCGAATGCGTGCGGCCCAGCCCCTGCGGGTACTGCTCCGTGACGATGACGGGCAGGCCCAGGGCCCGCGCGCCCTCCACGGCGGCGCCGGTGCGCGCGAGCATGCGGTCCAGGGCATCACGGTCCATGGCGGCGCACAGGCGCTCCTGGATGTCGACGACGAGCAGCGCGGCCTGCTCGGGCTTCAGGCGGAATGAGGGCATGGGGCAGCTCCTTGCGAGTGCCCCTAGTGACGCGAAGCCCGCGCGCCCGTCAAGCACGGCCGCGCGGACGCTCACGCCCCATGCACGGTCCAGGGCCCTTCCCCACCCCGGGGTGCGGGAGCGGTGTCCACGGGTGCATCCGGCACCCGGCACAGCCCGGCACGGCCCCGGCTCCCCCGGGACGCGAAGCCCCGCGCGCGTTGCAGACCCGGCAGGTGCGGATCCGCGTCGCGCCACAGGTCCAACACCACCGCGTAGTCGTGCTCCGCTTCGGACAGGCACTCGCAGGCGACGTGGGCTTCGGCGACGAGCAGCATGCAGTGGCCACACCCGGGCCGCTCCCCTGCCCGCTCCAGCGCCAGCTCCAGGGCCTTCTCTTCCCGACCCGAGCGCAGGCGCACACGGGTCAGCGTTTCCCGGGGCGGACGGCAGAAGAGCGCGGGCCCCACCGGGCGCAGGCGCCGCTCCAGGCGCAGTGCGCGCGTGAGCGCGGCCTCCGCCCGGCCGGAGTCACCCCGCCGTGCGTCCAGCGTGCCCCTCAGTTCCTGCGCGGCGACCTCGATCGTGCGAGCCACGTCGCGAGGACACAGGGCACGGCCCTCCGAACGGGGCGCCTCCGACAGGGCGGGCACCAGCGCGTCCAGCGACAGGCACGCGCGCTCCACGTCGCCCAGCCGTCCCGTTTCCAGGGCGCAGGCGCCACGCGCGTACAGGCGCACGGCGTCACGCAGGCCCTGCTCCGCGACGGTGCCAGCGTCGCCCAGCTCCATGGGGACCTCCGCCGCCGCACGGCAGAAGCCGAAGCGCAGGTGCGCTGCCACGAGCGTCGTCGCGGCGAAGAGCACCGCCTGGGGTTGGGCCCCCGCGGCCTCCACGCGCTGACGCAGCTTGCGGGCCCACGACTGGGCGCCCCGGTACTGCCCCACCTCCGCGCAGCCTTCGCTCAACAGGCGCAGGGCGGTGTCCGCGCTGGGCGCGACCTCCAGGGGCAGCGACTCGCGGGCGAGGTACGCATCATCCGCCGCCACCGCCGCCTCCAGGATGCGGTTCGCCTCCGCCACCCGGCCCACACGCAGCAGCAGACGCCCGGCGGCGAGCAGCGCGGGGCTGCCCTCGGGAACGAGCATCGGAAGGGCTTCGGCGCTCTCGCGCGCCAGCTCGGGTTTCGCGCTCGGCAACCAGGACTGCACCCATGCCACGTGCACACCCGCGTGGTGCGGGTGCGTGCGCAGCAGATCGCGCAGGATGAACTGCGCATAGGGCTGGCCCTGGCCGGGACGTCCGTCCGACTCGTAGCCGTCCAGCAGGAAGCCGGCGAGCAGCAGGCGCGGCTCGGGCTCCTCCGGGAAGCGGTCGATGAGGCACTCCATCTCGCGCACGAAGGCGTGCCGGCCATTGGCGGGCCCCTTGTCCGCGAGCAGGCTGGCGGCGACCACCAGACGCTGCTCCACGTCGGTGACGCCCTCCGCCAGCACCAGCGCCTTGCGGATGGCCTCCGCGCGGTCGGCGGCGAAGCGGGCACCCGCGCCCCGTGCGAGCGCGAGCCCCCACCACGCCATGGCGAGCGAAGGGTCCTGACGCGCGGCCTCCGCGAAGGCTCGGCGCGCCTCCAACCCCCAGCCCAGGTGCAAGAGGCGCAGGCCTTGATCGAAGTACGCCTGCGCCAGGGGAACCTGCGTCGTCACCGGCAGGTGGGCATCTCCAAGGCCGTCACACAACGGCGGCGTGGGAAGGGCTTCATCCGGCAGGTCCTCCCACGCGATATGGGCATGAACGGACGGCGCATCGGCTCGGAACAGTCGTGCCAGCATGGTGTCCTCCTCACGCTCCGAAGATCGGAGCGGTACGGTGTTGCACTCCGGCGTCGGTCGCGCGCACGCGCACGGCCATCCGCCTCCAGGCGTTCGACAACTCCTCCGCGGCCACGGGCGAGGCCTTGCGACGCGCGGACAGACACTCGCGCCGCCAGGAGAGCCCCACGTCCCGCGCCACCCACGCCTCGTAGTCGGCGAGCCAGTCCGCCAACATCGCGAGGCCCGCCCTCACCGCCCGGCGCTCCGGCCCGGTGGCCGCCTCCCGCCGGACGCCCACGTCCTCCGCGCGGAAGGCGGTGGCCCTCGCGCCAGGGCCCTCCACCC
>NZ_RAVZ01000038.1 GCF_003611635.1 Corallococcus terminator
GGATGGAGGAAAAGGGGTGGCGGCGGGGCTTGCTCGTCGCGGTCCTCCTGGGCCTTCCGGCGGTGGCGGGAGCCGAACCGGTGGAAGACCCGGCGAAGGACGAAGCGGAGCAACCGCTTGAGGTCGACCAGGAAGACAGCGCGGACACCTCCACGGCTTCATCGCCGGACGACGCACTGGACGGCGCGGTGGCGCAGGCGATGCCCGGCCCTGGACAGGGGCCGGTGAGGGGTTCGCCGGAGCAGGTGGATGATCCGAGCGCGCCGGTGCCCGACGCGGCGGTGCCGGGCCCGAAGAAGAAGAACAAGGGCGCGGACACGCTGGGCGAGGCGCCGGACGAAGCGGACAAGGCGGACGACAAGGGCAAGCCGCAGCAGCGCATCCGGGTGTTCGGCCGCGTGTTCGCACAGGGCACCGCCGACGAGCGCGCGAAGTACCAGCGGGAGCTGGGCATCGAGTCGGCGCGCGTGGGCGTGGCCGCGTCGCTGTCCAACCTGGAGGCGGAGGTCAGCGCGGATCTCGCCTCCAAGACGATCCTCAAGGACGCCTTCGTGCGGCTGGCGAACGACGCCAAGCAACTGCGCCTGTACGCGGGCCGCTTCAAGTCGCCCTTCCTCCAGCGCTCGCTGGAGTCGGCGTGGAGCCTGCCCCTGCAGGGGCGCGGCCTGGTGGAGGACTACCTCACGGACACCAACCAGCTGGGTGGCCGGCGTCTGGGATTGATGGGCGAGGTGCGGCTCAAGGAGGCCTGGGGCCTGAAGCTGTCCGCGGGCCTCTTCGAAGGCGGCGAGGGCCCGGGCGGGGAACGGCTGAGCGAGGACGGAGCTGCGCGCCTGAGCGTGCGGCCCTTCAAGTTCCTCACCGTGGGCGCGAGCACGTACCTCACGCAGGTCATCGACGGGACGCAGCAGTACGCGACGGCGGCGGACGCGGAAGTGACGCTGTGGGGTCTGTCATTGACGGGGGAAGTGGCGCGCGGCCAGTTGCCGCTGGGGCCCTTCATGTCGCAGTCGGTGCTCGCGTACTGGACGGTGCCGGTGGGGCATGACGGCTGGGCCGTGCAGCCCATGGTGGGGGCGGAGGCCTTGCAATTGCAGGGTGGTATCCAGGCGCGGGGTCACGCGCTGACGGGGGGCTTCAACGTGTTGCTGGCGGATTCCTTCAAGGCCCAGGTCCAGGCCGAGCGTGCGCTCCGGCCGGGGGATCTGGAGCCCGCACTTGAGCTGTCATTGCAGCTCGCCACCCGCTTCCGGTGAGGAGACACGACCATGATCTCGTTCGCTGAAGGCGAAGTCACCAAGCTGCGTCGTGAATTCAAGGTGGTGCTGCAAGGCACCGAGGCCGGGGCGGTGTGCGCGCGGCTGTCGCAGGAGTTGGGTGGGGGGCTGCCGCCGCCCACGCGCATCGTGTCGGTGTACTTCGACAAGCCGGGGTATCCGCTGGCGGAGCGCGCCATCCTCACGCCGGACAACTGCATCAAGGTGAGGACGAAGGAGTATTCACCAGACGTGGGTACGGCGGGCCGTGAGCGCGTGGTGCTGGAGGTGAAGCGCGAGCGCGGTGGGCTCACGCAGAAGCGGCGTGTCTGGGTTCCGCGCGCGGAGCTGGGCCGGGCGATTCGCGGCGGGGTGAGCCTGTTGCCGCTCATCGCGGGCGGCAGCCTGATGCCGGTGCTGGCGGTGACGTACCGGCGGCACGTGTATCAGGTGTCCCAGGCGTGGCGGGTGACGGTGGACCGGGACATCGGCTTCCATCAGGTGTCGCCGGAGCTGGCGTTGTCGCCCATCGCGCTGACGGTGGAACGCCTGGGAATGCCGCTGTGGGAGGACTCGCGGGTGGTGGTGGAGGTGAAGCACCTCGGGGCGGCACTGCCCGGGTGGCTGGCGGCCCTCAATCCGGGGGGCGCGTCGGCCTACAGCAAGTTCGCGGAAGGTATGGCGAGGGTTCATGCCTTCGCTTCGGCCGGGGTTGGGGTTGTAGGGGGATAGGGCACCGTGTTCATCGACTTCGAAGGCATCGACGGCAGCGGCAAGACGACGCTGTCCAACCTGCTCACCGCGCGGCTCAAGCGGCTGGGTTACAAAGTGACGCATGCGCGGGAAGGCGGCGAATTGCAGTCGCCCACGGCCCGGCGCATCCGCGAACTGACGCGGGACTCCAAGCTGTTGGAGATGGGGCCGCGCGCCGAGTTCTTCCTGAACCTGGCGCGGGATGCGCAGCAGTTGGAGGAGGTCATCGCGCCCTCGCTCAAGCGGGGCGAGGTGTGCGTCACCGACCGCTACCTGTATTCGCAGCTCGCGCTGACGGCGGGGGGCCGGGGCCTGAAGGAGAACGCGCTCCTGCCCGCCTGCGAGCTGGCCTCGCAGGGCCTGTGGCCGGACCTGGTCATCCTGGTGGACGTGGATCCGGAGCTGGCGCGGCTGCGCAAGCGGTTGGGCAAGCTGCAGAGCGGGCGCGCCAACGACACGGACAGCCGCAAGGGCCTGGTGGGCGCGGGGCTGGCGGTGCGCGTGCGCGAGGCGTTCCTGGAGCAGGCCCGCAAGGATCCGGCGCGGTGGATCATCCTGGAGAACAACGACCAGCCCCTGCGCGTGCTGGAGCAGCGGCTGGTGGAGGCCGTCGTCGCGCGGCTGGAGGGCCGTGAGCAGCCGGTGCAGCGGTTGGTGCCCGCCCCTGCCCCGCCGCTTCCTGGCGAGGCGTCGGTGGACGACGTGGAGCAGCGCTTCTTCCACGCACTGGACGGCCTGGAAGCGCGCGAGCCACAGCTCGCGGTGTGGCTGCTCAATGGCATCCCGGGCCTGCCCGCGCACCAGCGTCGGCTGACGTACGCGGAGCGGCTGCCGGGGCTGGTGGCCCGCAGCCTGACGGGCCTGGACGACGACACGGCGTGGACGCTGCGCGACGTGCTGATGGCGAGCGTTCCCGTGGACGTGGCGGAGGGTTTGGGGCTCGTCACCTCCCCGCGCTCGCACGCGCTGCGGCAGCGGCTGTACGCGCGGGCGCCGGGAGAGGTGCTGGAGGGCCTCAAGCGCCAGGACTCGCCGCAGGCGTGGGCGCTGCGCGAGCGGGGCATGAAGGACGGCCACCTGGGCGCGGTGCTGCTGGGGCTCGCCGGGGTGGATGGCGAGGAGTCCTGGGTGGTGCGCGAGGCGGGCATGCAGCGCAAGCTGTACGCCGAGGTGGCGCGCAGCCTGGGAGGGCTCGCCACGGAGCGCGCGGATGCGCTGCGCGAGGTGCTGCTCAAGCACGACCGGCTGGCGGTGCTCAAGAGCACCACGGGGCTGGAGACGCCGCTGGCGGTGGGGCTGCGCGAGCAGTTGGAGAAGGGCGCGTTGAAGCTGGTGCTGCGCTCGCTCACCGGGGTGGATACTCCCCGGGCCTGGGAGATGCGCGAGCGCGGGGCGCCGCTCACCAAGGAGGCGCTGGACTCCGTGGACGGGATGGATAGCCCGCGGGCGTGGAAGCTGCGGGCGTCGGCGGCGCGGCGGTGGCCGGCGACGGTGGTGTCCTCGATGCGGGGGCTGCCGCTGGTGGCGGAGACGCGGGCGCTGCTGGAGCGGGTGCTTTCGGAGCAGGCCGGGAAGCTGCCGGTGTTGCGCAACGCCTATGCGGTGGTGGCGCAGGCGCGGACCCTGGAGCAGGCGGGACGCACGGTGCGGCCCACGGTGGAGACGTCCGCGACGGAACTGGGACGGCAGGAAGCATGACGCCCATGGAAGGTCCGTTCGCGACAGTGTTCCAGGACGTGGAGCGGGAGCTTCAGTCGCTGTCGATGGCGTCGATGCTGCCCCGGTTGTTGGCGGCGGCGCTCATTGGAGCGCTGCTGTCGTCGCGGCCCTGGCGGTTGGTGATGGGCAAGCCGCTGCCGAAGTCAGACATGGTGCAGGCGCAGATTTTGCTCTGCGCGGCGGCGGCGGTGATCACCGCGGTGATTGGAGACAGCGTGGCGAAGGCGTTCGGCCTGGTGGGGCTGGGCGGGTTCGTGCGGTTCCGCTCGGGGCTGAAGGACCCGCGCGACGCGGCCATCCTGTTCCTGGTGATTGGCCTGGGCATGGCGTGTGGCCACGGCAACCTGGTGCTGGCGAGCGTGGGCACGGCGTTCGTGATGGTGCTGCTGCTGGTGTTGGATTTGTTCGAGAAGAAGGAGGCGCCAGCGACGGGCGCGAAGCAGCGGCTGGTGTTGTCGGCGCAGTCGGACGACCTGGTGCGCGCGGAGGCGACGCTGCGCAAGGCGCTGGGGGAGCGCAACGTGATGGTGAAGAGCTGCGCGTTGGACTTCTCCGCGAGACGGTTGGAATTGGAAGTGGAAGAGCCGGAGCCCGGGACACTGGCGGCGGCGTTGGGGAAGACGGAAGGGGCAGCCCTGCGGGGGTTGCGGTGGACGTCGGTGAGCGCCAAGGGCGCGCGGGAGGAGATGACATGAAGTTCAGGAAATGGGCGGTGGTGTTCGCGGCGTGTGGCTCCCTGGCGGCGTGTGGTGGCGGCGGAAGCCTGCCCACGGGGAACGACCCGGGCGCGCCCACGACGAATCCGGACGGCACGGTGGACCTGCCGGGCGACGCGGTGAATCCGGACAACGGCCAGACTGGCGGGGAGAACAAGCCGCAGGAATTCACGAAGCTGTGGCCGCTGACGCAGGGCTCGACGTGGACCTACCGCATCAACGACCCGGTGAGCGGGGTGTTCAACAAGACGGTGACGGTGCTGGGCCCGGAGACGGTGCCAGACACGCAGATGACGGCGATCAAGGTGCACAGCCGGCAGGACCGCACGGCGACGACGGGCACGGTCTACGAGGAGAACTCGTGGCAGTTGGAGCTGACCAACGGGCTGGTGGTGCGCCTGCGCGAGGAGGACATCACGGACGGCCTGCGCACGCGGGCGACGACCTGGTCCCCGGCGATGATGAAGTCCCTGGCGGCGACGCCGGCCTCCGTGCCCTGGGAGCACCAGGACGCGGTGCGCGAGCTGATCACGTATGACGCGGGCGGGACGGAGGGGAAGGATCCGACCTACGTCTGGAAGGTGCTGGAGAAGGACGTGACGGTGACGACGCCCGCGGGCACGTTCACCAATGCCATCAAGGTCCAGCGCGACAAGCTGAACAAGAACGGCGAGGTGAAGGAAGAGAAGCAGCGGATGTACTGGCTCGTTCCCGGCGTGGGCAAGGTCCGCGAGGAGGGGGAACGGACGGAGGAGCTGGTCTCGTTCGATGTGAAGAAGCCGTAGGTTCGTGAGTCGGCTCGGGCTGGCGTCTTGGGGCGCTGGCCGAGTCAACGCCCCCGGCAACTCCTCGCGCCCAGCCAGATAGCGCCGCCGCAAGGGCTTGAAGAGCCTAAACCGACACCGTCCTCCGCGATTCCGCAGGAACACGTGAAGATCAGATAGCGCCCGGAGGCCTCAGCCAGGATTCCAACATGGGTGCTCCCGGCAGGTCAGCCATGTTCGGCGTCCAATCGGATCCTTGAAGTCTCGACCCCACTTCTTCCCAGCAGTTGCTGCAAGTGCCGCACCTCCGCCAGGGTCACCTCGGTCACGACCCCGGTCATCCTGTCCCGGAGCCTTCCTGTTTCCACGAGGGAGAGCCCCAGCTCCGCGCGCAAGAGCTTCAGGGCCAGCACCGCCTGGGAACCGGATGCGTGGATCTTCAAGCCCCAGGTTCCATCCGCCCGCAGGAAGGCCTCGCGGAAGGACGCTTCCGGAATGCCCCAGCCGTCCATCTCAATCATGCGGCCACAGTGGGCACACGTGTACGACGCCCACCATCGGAGCCCTTCAGAGGCCACCTGCCCGGCGATCAGCTCGACGGGGCGACCGCAATCTCCGCACTCGGACTCGCCCACCCGCACAGCAGTCATGGCCTCAGCCTCGGGAAAACTGCCTGGACGCAAACCGCTCCCGAACCTGACCTACCCGCCGTCACCCTCCCCTGAAATCGCCTCCGCATAGGGGAGCGGAATGTGACGTTCCTTGAGGACCGCCTCGTACATCGTCAGATAGTCCCGCAGGCTTTCTTCCACGTCATCCAGCAGGCGGGCCGGAGCGTAGAAGCCCCGTTCGACATCCACGACAACTCCGGCCTCCGGAGACAGGCTGACCAGGACACGCATGTCCGCTCAGGACTGGCCGCTTGCGGCCGAGTTCCCCGCCTTCAAGGCGAACCGCTTCGCACCGCATTCCCGACCAGACTCCCCAATGACTGGCGCGGTAGTGGCCTCACGGGGTGACGTCTGTGAGAACACATCCCCTCCGGAAGTCTTCGAAGCTGGAGACAGCGCGGCCGCCCTCTCAAGCCTCCCCTGAAGCGCGCTCCCGCATAGGCCCGCGAGCGCGCAAGATCCTGATAGCGGCTCACTCGCGGCATTCTCCATGTTGCGGGCATGCGCACCCTCCTTGCCTGCTGTCTGCTGCCGCTCGCCTCCGGCTGTCGCCACACGCCCGCGCGTGGAGCCGAGGTCACCGACTCCATCGCCGCGCGCCCCGAGGACGTCTCGACCCTCGATGGCGCGATGCGGGCCTTCTACGACGTGGTCAACGTCGCGCCGGACGCCCCTCGGCAGTGGGCGCGGGACAGGGCGCTGTACAGCCCCTGGGTTCACTTCGTGGCCATCGGCCGGACGGTGGAGGTGTACGACCACGCTCGATTCGTGGAGGCCACGGAGCTGCTGGTCCGCGTGGGCTTCCGCGAGTGGGAGGTCCACCGGACGGTGCGGCGCTACGGCAACATCGCGCACGTCGAGTCCACCTACGAATCGCGCAGCGGGCCGGGGGAGGGCAAGCCCGGACGGGGCGTCAACCACCTCCAGTTCTACTTCGACGGCACGCGCTGGTGGGTCACCAGCGTCGTCTGGCAGACCGAGGACGCGGCGAACCCGCTTCCGCCCGAGCTGCTGCCGACTTCCACTCCGTGAGCCACTCCGCCATCCTCGCCACATGAACCAGGAATGGGAGTTGCCGTGCCCGCTCCGTCTGCTCGTCACCACGCCCGAGCTGCTGGTGGGCGAATGGACGTGCGCGGGCGGACAGCGCGCCCCGTGGCGTGAACAGGCCCGCTATCACGAGCTGGACCTGCTCCAGACAGGCCTCCACCTGCGCACGCATGGCCGCCTCCGCAGCGTGGTGGACTCGACCCTGGCCGCCCTCAACACCCCGGGCAACGAGTACTGGATGGAAGCCCCCACGGAGCGGCCACAGCGCGGCACCCTGGTGCTCCTCAGGGGCATCACGGCGGAGCAGTGGGCTCCCCGCTCGACTGCCCACACGCGTCGGGTATCAGCCAACGCCGCGCACCTGCACATTCAGATGCTCCGCGCCGAGGCGCCCCTTGCTCGCGAGGAGGCAGCGCTGGCCCTGGTCCACCAGCTCCACGCGGAAGACTGCGCACCGCCGCGGTGTCCGCGGGCCATTTCTCCCGCCTGGCGCCGGCTCGCCGAGGAGCTCCAGCACGTCATGGCCACATGCTTCACGAAGCGGCTGACGGTGAGCGCGCTCGCGGCGTCGACGCGGACGTCACCCTTTCACGCCAGCCGCGTCTTCCGAGCGGTGACGGGTGAGACGATGCACGCGCACATCACCCGCCTGCGGCTGCGCGCCGCCCTCTTCGAGCTGGAGCACGCCGCAGGCAACCTCACCGACGTCGCGCTCGCGATGGGCTTCTCCTCCCACAGCCACTTCACCCAGGCCTTCAGGCGTGAGTTCGGCTGTCCGCCCTCCGTGCTGGCCACCCGTCGCGCAAACGCCAGTTGAGGGCATCGCGCTCCTTGGCTCCCACGCGGTCGGGCAATGCAGCGTCCGGGCTGCACAAGCCCGCCTGCCCGCTGTTCCCCTATCCCTCAATGTCGCGCACCCACCCGAATCCCTGTTCCCACAGCCTTCGGCCCCACGCACCGCTCGTCCGCCTGTCTCCCCCTTCAGGGACGTTTTTCGGATGAACGTTCGACCATGAACGGTTGGGCCGGCGTCCCGAATGTCTCGGGCCGGAGGATGCATGGACCGGACGAAGTCTCTATCGCTCGCCACCCTGGCTGCCCTGCTTGTGACAGGGTTTGCCTCGGGCACCGCGCTCGCCCTGCCGCGTGATCCCTACCTTCAGCGCGTGGGCCCCGACACCGCCACCGTGGCGTTCCGGCTGGCCTCGAACTGCTCCTCGGCCCAGGTCCGCTATGGCGTCGGCAACACCAGCACGGTGGCGCGCTCGACGGATTCGGCCCGCGTCCATGCCGTGGTCCTCACCGGCCTCTCCCCCGCCACCACCTATACGTATTCGGTGGACGCGTGCGGTGAGACGACCCCCGCGAAGACGTTCGGCACCGCCCCCGTCACCGGCACCCGGCGCGTGCACTTCGCCGCCGTGGGCGACTTCGGCACGGGCGGCAGCGACCAGAAGAAGGTCGCCGCCTCCATGCTGACCAACAAGCCGGAGCTCTTCGTCGCCCTGGGCGACAATGCCTACGCGTCCGGCACCGAAACCGAGTTCCAGACGAACCTCTTCACCCCCATGGCCGCCCTGCTCGCGCAGGTGCCCATGTTCGCCACCCCGGGCAATCACGAGTACGTGACCAACGAGGCCCAGCCCTACCTGGACAACCTCTACCTGCCCACCAACAACGCCGAAGGCTCCGAGCGCTACTATTCGTTCGACTGGGGCCATGTGCACTTCGTCTCCATCGACTCCAACTGCGCCATCGGGCTCGCTTCCGCTTCGAAGTGCTCGCTCGCCGCGCAGAAGGCGTTCGTGGAGAAGGACCTCGCGGCCACCACCCAGCCGTGGAAGGTCGTCTTCTTCCACCACCCGTCCTGGTCCAGCGGCGAGCACGGCTCGCAGCTCACCATGCGCCGCCAGTTCGGCCCCCTGTTCGAGAAGTACGGCGTGGACCTGGTCCTCACCGGCCACGACCACGACTACGAACGCAGCAAGCCCATGCTGGGTGACGCCGAGGCCGGCAAGAGCGAGCGCGGCATCCCCTACCTCGTCGTGGGCGGCGGCGGCGCCACGCTGCGCGCCTTCGCCACCTCCCGCCCGTCCTGGAGCGTCCTGCGCGATGACGCGGCCCATGGCTTCCTCGACGTCGACGTCGTGGAGGGCACCCTCACCGCGAAGCTCGTGAAGACGGACGGCGGCGTGCTCGACTCCTTCTCCCTCACCAAGGAGCTGCCCGCCCCTCCCCCGCTTCCGCAGGGCACGCTCGACGTCACCGTCGGCGACGCCAGCGGCCCCGCCCCCCACACGGCCGCGTTCGTCGCCACGGCCTCCCAGGCGGGCGCCACCGTCGCGTGGGACTTCGGCGACGGCGTGACCGCCCAGGGCCTCCAGGTGGAGCACGTCTACACCCAGCCGGGCTCCTACACCGTGACCACCACCGCCACGGCCCAGGGCGCCACGCCCGTGAGCGCCACCACCGTCGTCACCGTGACGGCCAGCGGCACCACCGACCCGGGCACCGGAGAAGACCCCGGCACGGGGAGCGACCCGGGCACCGGGGAAGACCCCGGCACCAGCAACCCGCGCCCGGGACTGCCCTCCACGCCTGCGACGCCGGGCGTCACGCCCGGGGATGACTCGGAAGGGGGCGGAGGCTGCTCCGCCGGGCCGGCCGCCCTGATTCCCGCCGCCGCGCTCCTCGTCGCGGGCCTCGTCCGCCGCCGACGCCGCGGCCGCTGACCCAGTCCCCGGAAATCCCCTTCCTGACTGGCGCTCGGACGCCCGCCGGCCGGTCCCTCGGGGCCTTCCGGGGGCGTCTTTTGCGTTCCCTGCTTGTCAAGCCGGCCCGGGGGATGCGAAGGCCCATGCCACATGGCCACGACTCGCAAGCCTGGACCTTCCCGCGGTGCCGCCTCGAAGCCAAAGGGTGGCGGCGGGCTCCACCCGCCCCGCACCGGCGCACCGAAGCGCAAGGAAGCCAGCGGACGCCCCGACAAACCCAAGATGAGCCGCGCCCAGCACGAGCGCGCCCGTCCCAACCCGAACCGCCCCCTGCGCGAGGACCTGGTCCTCCAGGCCTGCCTCGAAGCCTACGGCGGCGTGCGCCGCGAGGGCCGGCTGTCCGACCGCGCGCTGGAGTTCGTCCTGCGCAGGAAGACGCTCCTCTACTCCACCGAACGCCGCGCCGTGGCCGAGCGCGTCTACGCGCTCTTGCGCCGCCAGCGCACCGTGGACTTCCTCTTGGAGCACTCCCAGCACAACTTCGAGACGCTGGACGGCACCCGCCAGGACGTCATGCGGCTGGCCGCGTCCCGCATCCTCCACGGCGAGGACCCCAACTACGTCTCGCGCACCAGCGGCCTGTCCGGCACGGACCTCACCGTGCTCGACCGCCTCCCGGACGCCGCCGCCGAACTCGACGCCCTGCCCGACGCGAAGCGCTTCCCCATCGCCGCGTCGCTGCCGGACTTCCTCGCGGAGAAGTTCCGCGCCGTCTTCGGCAAGGACGCCAGCCGCGCCGCCGAGGCGATGAACGAGCGCGCCCCGCTCAACGCCCGCGTCAACGCCCTCAAGGGCGACCGCGACGTGCTCCAGGCGCGCCTGGCCGCCGAGGACGTGGAGTCCACGAAGCCCACGCCCCTGTCCCCCCTGGGCATCACGCTGGAGACGCGGCTCAACATCTTCTCGCTCCAGAACTTCAAGGACGGCTGGCTCGAAATCCAGGACGAGGGCAGCCAGTTGCTCGGCATGCTCGTGGACGCGCCGCCCACCCGCGTCGTGGACGCGTGCGCGGGCGCCGGTGGCAAGACGCTCCAGTTGGCCGCGCAGATGAAGAACCGCGGCGACCTGCACGCGCTCGACGTGGACGAAGGCCGCATGGAGGACTTGCGCAAGCGCGCGCGCCGCGCCGGCGTGCACAACGTGCGCACGCAGATCATCCCGCCCGAAGGTCCGGAAGCCGAGGCCGCGCTCGCGCCCCTCAAGGGCCAGGCGGACCGCGTGCTCGTGGACGCGCCGTGCAGCGGCACCGGCACCTTCCGCCGCAAGCCGGACGCCCGCTACCGCCTCACCCCGGAGTCCCTGGAGATGCACGTGGCCCGGCAGAAGGCGCTCCTCGAGCGCTTCTCCACGCTGGTGAAGCCCGGCGGCCGGCTCATCTACGGCACCTGCAGCGTGCTGCGCGAGGAGAACGAGAACGTGGTGGAGGACTTCCTGTCCCGCCACCCCGAATTCACCGTCCGCCCCGTGGCCGAAATCCTGGGCGCGGAGCTGGGCAAGAAGGTGGGGCCCGGCCCGTTCATGCGCCTTGCTCCGCACCTCCACGGCACCGACGGCTTCTTCGGCGCCGTGCTCGTCCGCGCGAAGTAATCCCGCCCGCGGCCCCCCCGCGAGAAAGGCATCCCGGCCATGTCGCCAGCCATCCACTACCGCGTCGCCATGCCCCGTCCGCATGCGCACCTGTTCGAGGTGGAGGCCACCTTCCCCGCCGGGCCCGACACGCTCGACGCGGTGATGCCGGTGTGGACGCCGGGCAGCTACCTGGTGCGCGAATACGCGCGCCAGGTGCAGGACGTCAGCGCCGTGGACGAAGGCGGCCAGCCGCTGCCGGTGCGCCGGGTGGACAAGCGCACCTGGCGCGTGGAGGCGCGGGGGCACGCCGTCACCCTGCGCTACCGCGTCTATGCGAACGAGCTCTCCGTGCGCACCAGCCATCTGGATGGCAGCCACGGCTACTTCAACGGCGCCACCGTGTTCATCTACACGGAGGCCACGCGCGAGCGGCCCCACCACGTCACCGTGGACGCGCCCCCGGGCTGGCGCACGTTCTGCGCGCTGGACTCCGAAGGCAGCACGTTCCACGCGCCCGACTACGACACGCTGGTGGACAGCCCGTTCGAAGTGGGCCCGCACACCCCGCTCACCTTCACCGCCGCGGGCGTGCCGCATGAAGTGGTGGTCTGGGGCGACAGCGTGCCGGACGCGGACCGGCTGTGCTCGGACATGCAGCGCATCTGCGAAGCGCAGGCGCGCATGTACGACGGCCTTCCGCTGAAGCGCTACCTGTTCCTCGTCTACCTCACCGACAAGGGCCGGGGCGGGCTGGAGCACCAGGCCTCCACCGCGCTGCTCTTCCCGCGCACCGGCCTCTCCTCCTTCAGGGGCTGGGAGGACTTCCTCACGCTGGTGGCGCACGAGTACTTCCACCTGTGGAACATCAAGCGCGTGAAGCCGCGCGCGCTGGTGCCGTTCGACTACTCGCAGGAGAACTACACCACGCTCCTGTGGGCCTTCGAGGGCGGCACCGCCTACTACGACAACCTCTTCGTGCGCCGCGCCGGGCTGATGTCCGCGGCGCGCTACCTGGCCCGCCTGGGAGAGACGTTCAGCCTGCTGCACTCCACCCCGGGCCGCCGCGTGCAGACGCTCACCGAGGCGTCGCTCGTCAGTTGGGTGAAGCACTACCGCCCCGACGAGCACTCCCCCAACAGCGCCGTCTCCTACTACCTGAAGGGCGAGGTCGTCTGCGCGCTCCTGGACCTGGAGGTCCGCCGCGCCACGCGGGACGCGAAGAGCCTGGATGACGTCATGCGATGGCTTTGGCGACACCACGGCGACGGCGACGGCGTGCCCGAGGACGGCATCGAGAAGGCGGCCAGCACGGTGGCGGGCGTGGACCTGACGCCCTTCTTCGACCGGGCGGTGCGCTCCACCGAGGACCTGGACTACGGCGTCTTCGCGCACGTGGGGCTGGAGGTGTCCTTCCGCGTGCGCGAGGCCCCCAACGACAAGGGCGGCACGCCGCCGCGCCTCAAGCAGGAGCCCAAGCCCAAGGGCTGGCTGGGCGTCACCCTGCGCGGCGCCGCGACGCTGTCCACCGTGCCGGAGGGCACGCCCGCGCTGGAGGCGGGCCTCTACCCGGAGGACGACGTGGTGGCGCTGGACGGCTGGCGCGTGGACGGCGCGGGGCTCATCGCCCGCTGCGAGGACAAGCGCCCGGGCGACACGGTGACGGTGACGCTGTTCCGCCGCGACCGGCTGCTGGAGGTGCCGGTGGTGCTGGGCCAGAAGCCCGCGGATGCCGTGTGGCTCCAGCGCGTGGAGCGTCCCACCGACGCGCAGAAGGCCGCGTTCCAGGCCTGGCTCGGCGCGCCCTGGGACGAGACACCCGGCCCGGCGTAGTAGGCTTCCGCGGCATCATGGCCGCCCCCGCCTCCCCTACGTGCCCGTCCCATCCGGCCGCCGTCGCCGGCTGGAGGTGCGAGCAATGCGAGTCGCCCCTGTGCCCCTCCTGCGTGGAGACCCGGCGCATGGGCCCGGTGGAGTACTTCGCCTGTGGCCGCTGCGGTGGCACGGCGAACGTACTCCTGCGCCATCGTTCGGACTTCGACTTCCGGCAGCGCCTGAAGGACGCCCTGCGCTTTCCCCTCACCGGACCGGGCCTGCAGATGCTCCTGGCCGTCGGCACAATGCTGGCCGTCCTGCGCACGCTCGGGGGCGGCATCCGACTGATCCAGGTCCTGCCGCTGACGCTCGCGCTGGGCATCTTCTGGACCACGTTCTTCGCGCTCGTGAAGGGCGCGGCCCGGGGGGATCCGGATCCGCAGGCCCCCGACTTCACCGATGTCATCCGCGACAACGTCATGCCCGGTCTGCGCGGCCTGTGCGTCACCGTCGGCGTGTTCCTGCCAGCGCTCGCGCGCGCCCTGTCCCTGGCACCGCCGGCGCAACAGCACCCGCTGATCCAGTTCCTTGGCGCTCCCCTGGAGACGGTGATGTCTCCGGCCGCGGTGGAGGACCCGCTCACCTGGGGGCTCTTGCTGCTGGGCTTCTTGTGGCTGCCGTGGGCGTGGCTGCTGGCCTCCATGGGCCAGTCGATTCTCGGCGCGCTCCACCCCGTCCGTGCGCTGGCGTGCCTCCGGGCCCTGGGGCGCGACGCGTTCCAGGTGATGGGGGTGTTCGCGGTGCTGGCCGTCGTCCACGCGGCGATGCACCGGCAGGCAAGCGCGGTGCTGGAGTTCAACATCTTCTTCGTGTCGCGGTGGTTCGCGGAGGTGCTCACGTTGATCGCACCCTTCGCCGCCGCGAACGTGCTGGGACTGGTGCTGTTCGTGTACGGCGATGCCCTGGGCTACCTGCCCCCGCGCGACTTCCTGGAGCCCGTGCTGGGCAACACCGCGCCAGGGCGCGTGCCCCCGCCGCTGCGCTCCTCCACGCCCGAAGCCCCCGAACCCGAGCCCCAGCCGGAGCTCCTGTCCGCCGCGGAGGTGACCTCACGGCTGGCTGCGTTCACGAAGGCGGTGGACGCGCGCGACGTGGCGCAGGCGCTCGCGCTGTACGCGGCCCTGCGTGTTCTGCCCCGCCTGAAGCTTTCGCCCACGCACCATCTGTTCATTGGACAGGCCGCGGCGGTGGAAGGAGATTTCCCACTGTCGGTCGCGGCGTTGGAAGCGGCGGCGGATGCGGCGCCCGAGGAGCCCACCGCGCCCCGCGCGCTGGTGCTGCTGGCGCGCGTGCAGGGGGAGAAGATGGGAAACACGGTGCGCGCGGAGGAACTCTACCGGTACATCCTGCATCGCTATCCGGACACGGATGCCGCCCGTTTTGCCCACGCGAGGGTGCCGCCCGCTGCGTAGCCTTCGCGTTGCGTCACCCGCCCTCCGGTACCAGATTGCCTGCATGGGACGGGTTGGGGGCGTGGGGATGGGGAAGCGGTTTCGGACGTATGGGTGGTTGGGGCTCCTCGCGAGCGTGCTGGTGACGGGGTGTGATGAAGCCCCGAGCGCCAATCGACAGGAGGACCCGTGCGCGGAGCCCCTGTCGCTGCGCGTCCACGTGGTGTCGTCTGACGGCGCGCGCATCCAGGGCGCCACCGTGACGGCCACCAACCTGGAGAGCAATGTCAGCATCACCGGCGTGACGGATGACCGGGGCCTCACCACGGCCATCAACGAAAACCTCGCGCCCAGTCCCATCCGGGTGGTGGCCACCGCGGGCTCGCACGTGACGCCCGCCGAACGCGTGGAGTGGACCTGCGACGCGTGCCACTGCACGCCTGTTCCCGCCGAGCTGACGCTCGAATTGCAGGACTGACGTCGAAGACCCGCCAGAGGGGCCCGGGACGCGCGGAAATCCACCGCCCCGGGCCGTCCGGCGGTTGTGTTGACCTGCCCGCGTGCGGTACGGCTTACGCCATGCGTCAAACCCGCATGCGCGCTCTCGCGTCGGACAGGCTCCCCTTTCTCCAGGCCGCCCGCTCGGTGTGCCTGAAGGCGGCGGCCTGGACGTGTTGTCGCGGCACTGGTGTTCCCCCGCTCCAGTAGGCCGTGCAACCGCGCTACCCGCCGGGTAGGCATTTCCGTGGCACCCCCTGAAGGTCCCCCATGCCCGCAGACAGTGTGGAAGTGCTGCTCCAATGCTCGGTCACCGAGCTGACGGGGCGGTTCATCACCCAGGCGCAGTCCGTCCCCCAGGGCCTGCTGGAAGCGCTGGAGGCCGATCCCCGACAGGGCGCGCAGGGGCTCGCGCGCAAGCTGCGCTCGCGCCAGGAGAAGAACCGGGCGGAAGGCCAGCGACTGCGGCACCTGCTGAAGTTCGAGACGGAGCTGTGGGAGCAGGGCCTGCTGAAGGTGGCCGGGGTGGACGAGGCGGGCATGGCGCCGCTCGCGGGCCCCGTCGTCGCCGCCGCGGCCATCCTGCCCAGGGGCTACCGGCTCCGGGGGCTGGACGACTCGAAGAAGATATTGGACCCGGACAAGCGCGAGGCGCTGGCGGAGGCCCTCAAGCGCGACGTGGTGGCGTGGGCGGTGGGCCAGGCGGAGGTGGAGGAGATCGACCGGCTCAACATCTACCACGCGGGCCTTTTGGCCATGCGGCGCGCGGTGGAGGGGTTGGGGATGACGCCGGACTACGTGCTGGTGGACGCGCGCACGATTCCCCAGTGCCCCTCTCCGCAGCGGGGCATCATCAAGGGCGACTCGCTGTCGTTGAGCATCGCGGCGGCGTCGGTGCTGGCGAAGACGACGCGCGACCGGCACATGGCCGAACTGGATGCGCGCTACCCGGGCTACGGGCTGGCGGCCCACAAGGGCTACCCCACCGCGCAGCACGTGGCGGCGATCCAGGCCAAGGGGGTGCTGCCCATCCACCGACGGAGCTTCGGACCGGTGCGCGAGGCGCTCGGCCTGGAGCAGCCCTCCGGGCCCGTCCCGATGCAGGCGGATCTGTTCGCTGCTACTCCTGATCAGGTGGCGAAGCGATGAGCGCGGACCGGGACATCGACGGCTGGCTGGCGGAGCGGGGCGTCACGCTGATGGACGCTCGGGTGCGAGCAAGGGGCGTGCTGGAGGAGGTGGGGCTCACGCGGCCAGGCAAGGCGCGCATGAGCGAGCCCAAGCTGATGCGAGCGGCCGAGGTCCTGGCCGAGCGCTTCTTCCAGGTGTGCGCGGATCCCGCCTGCCTCCAGGTGGCGACGGCGAGCGGCCGGGAGCCCCTGCGTGTGGAGCCCCGGAGTCACTGCGCGCGGTGCGGCGGTTCGGCCAACCGGCGCGCGGAGGTGGCGTTCCTGGAGGTGTGCAACGCCCGCAACGTGAACCGCGTGGTGGTGGTGGGCGGCTCACCCGCGGTGCGCGAGGAGTTGGAGTCGAAGCTGGGCGGCCACATCGACCTGCGCATGGTGGACGGCACGGAGCGGCGCACGTCGGACCGGGCTCGGAGCGACCTGGAGTGGGCGGACCTGGTGCTGGTGTGGGGCGCCACGGAGCTGCACCACAAGGTGTCCGGCCATTACACGCACGGGCCGCCCGCGCATCACCACAAGGTGGTGCACGTGGTGAAGCGGGGCGTGGCCGCGCTGCTGGATGAGGCGATGATCCACCTGCAACGCGCCGCGCGCTGAAGGGCGTCACGGCGGGAAGGACGCAGCAGGGGTGCGGGTTTTCAGCGGCCCGACGGATCGTCGCTCTCCGCGGAGCGGACAAAGAGCTCCCTGCCAGCTTGGATCGTGCACTTGACGTCGGTGAACCGCCGAACGTCCGTGGAGGGATCGCCGCCGAGGACCACGAGGTCGGCGTCGAGCCCCGGCTTGACGCGGCCACGGCGCTCGCCCGCGAGCCAGCGCGCCGCGGGGGCGGTGGTCAGCGACGCGAGGATCTGCATTGGCGTCAGCCCCGCGTGGGCCATGAGGACGTATTCCTGCGTCGGATCCAGGTCCGCCATGTACCCGACATCGGTGCCGAACAACACCTGGCCACCGGCGCTCGAGAACGCCGCGAGTTGCCGTTCGGCATCCGTCACGATGGCATCGCGGATGTGGGGGGGCACGTCTGCCTTGGCGAGTTCGTATCCCCAGAGTTGCAGCGTCGGGACCACGGAAACGTTGCGCGCGACCATCTGGCGGATGAGCTCGGCGCTCCACGTGGACTTCGGCGGATCAATCGTCGTGTGCACGAGGATGTCCACGCCGGCCTGCACGGCGGCGCTCACCCCCTCGGGATCGGTGGGGTGCATCATGGACAGGCCACCCAGCCGGTGGGTCTCATCCACTGCGGCGCGCGCGACATCCGCGGACATGCGGCGGATCTCACCATGCCCCTGGGGCGTGGCGATGAACAGCTTGGTCCCCTGCGCGCCGTGTTCGAAGTTTTCGCGCACGATGGCGCGGGCCTCATCCGCCGTCGCGGGTTGCGGTAGCTGTCGCAGCAGCGCGGGCGGCAGGTCACGCAGGTAGAAGGGAATTCCGCGCTCCGGATACAGCGAGGCTCCGACGGTGAGGATCGCCGGCCCCCGCAGCTCGCCGCGCGCGATGCGCTGGCGAAGGGCCTCGGTGTTCGCGGGGTCGGATCCGGTATCAACGACCGTCGTGAAGCCGAAGCGCGTGGTCATCCGACTCAAGGGTTGCTGGAGCGCGTCGGGCGGGCGGCTGGCGGCCTCGGCGAACACAGGATCCGTGAAGTGAACGTGGCTGTTCTGGAACCCGGCCGTGATCACCCCTCCACCGCAGGTGGCCGCCCGCCGGATCCCGGCCGGCGGAGCGACCGCCCCGGAGCCAATGGCTTCAATCCTTCCGCCGCTCACGAGCACCCAGGCGTTGTCCATGGGAGGCTCATCCGGCGCCACATAGAGCCGCGCGGCTGTCAGGAGCCAGCGATCGGCGTCAGCTGGCCGCTGGCTCGAAGCGCAGCCAGCGGTGGCCAGCCAGAAAAGAAGTACGACCCGCTTCATCATCCCCACCTCTCGGATACCTTCATCAACGCGGATCCTCAACCAGCACGGTCTCAAGCTGAGCCCCGAGGAGAAGCAGGACGCCGGAATCCAGGCAGTCCTGCGCGCAGCGAACCTGGCCGAGCTGCTCGACTGACATGCCTCTAGCCGTAGGGCGTCTTCTCGTCGTGCCGCTGGAAGGGGTACGCGAGCTGCCCCAGGTACGTCTCCGGAGGCTGGAAATTCGTGGTCCCGTAGCGCGAAGGCCAGTGCTTCGGCAGGTAGGCGGTGCCGAAAATGACGTCAATGAATGACAGGAAGACGGCGAAGTTCTTGTCGATGCCCTCGTCATCCGACGTGTGGTGCCAGTGGTGGAACTCCGGCGTCGCGAACACCCAGCGCAGGTACGGCCAGCGGTGATTGACGTTGGCGTGGATGTACACCGCGTGGAACGACACGAAGACCAGGTAGCCGTAGATGGCGGACGGGTGGAAGCCCAGCAGGAACACCGGCACGAAACCCGCGAAGCGGTTGACCAGCACGTCCACCAGGTGGCTGCGTGAGCTGGCCAGCCAGTCCATCTGCAGCGTGGAGTGGTGGATGGCGTGGAACTTCCACATCCACCCGAAGGTGTGGAAGGCCCGGTGCACCCAGTAGCTGACCAGGTCCACCACCAGCAGGATTTCAAAGAACTGGAGCCACACGGGCTGCGCGGCGACGTGCGCCTGGAAGTCCATCTTCACGGCCCAGGACAGGAACACCTGCACGGGGATGAGCACGGAGAAGGAGATGAGCTGCACGCCCACGTGGCTGACGAAGAAGTGCTTCAGGTCCGTCTGCCAGCCGGTGCGGAAGATCTTCTGCTCGTTCAGCGACCACAGCCGCTCCATGGGGATGAACACCAGCCCCAGCACCAGCAGGTCCAACGCGAAGAAGTCCAGGCCGGCGCTCATCGCCCGGGGATTGTGCGTGAGGGGCTCCGCCTCGCCGCCACCCAAGAGCAGCGCCACCAGCGCGAGCGCCATGGCGATGCCGCCGTGCGCCTTGGAGCGCAGCGTCATCACGCTGAAGGCGCCCAGCAGGAAGGTGAGGATGATGGAGACCTGGAGGATGCCCCGGAAGACCTCCAGGTGCTCCGCGTAGAACGCACGGCCGTCGTTGGAGACGAGCACGTGGGGAAAGAGGAAGCAGAACTCAGCGACGACGCACAGCACGCCGAGCAGTCCGCCGGTGACGCCGGCGCGCTTGCCCAGGTCGATGCGCCGGGCGGGCGCGAGAAGGATGTCCAAGGAAACCGTCCAGGAGGGAAGAAGCCAGGCGCAAGCCTACGCCACTTCCGTGAAGGTCCAGGACGCGTGCTTCTTCAAGGACGCGCCCCGCGCGGGGTGAGCCTTCCCGAGGCCCCGGCCCGGCTTGCTCCCTCCCCCGCTGCTACCTAGGATTTCGACCTTCGCGGCCTCCCCCCATCACCAGGAACCATTTCCATGCGTTACACGCGTAAGAACATCTCCGAGCTGCTCGATACCGTGCAGGGCAGCCCCGACGTCATGGGCTTCTGGACGTCGAACTTCGGCGGCTCCGCGTTCACCCTGGTCCCCTCCCCCGGAGGCATGATCTGGCAGGACGTGTACGCGCCCAGCCACAAGGTCTGCGAGGACGGCATCCCGTACGGCACCGAGGACGGCATGAACAATCACTGCGGCGGCGCCGGCTACTAGAGCATCGGAGGATCCAGGACCGCGCCCTCAGTATTCCTTCAGGAGCGTGTCGGCCATCGTGAGGCCCAGCCTCTTGAACAGCGCCGACAGCTTCGCCTTCGGGATCATCTTCTTCGCGGCCGCTTCGACTCGGAGGAGCGCAAAGGCGAGGTGATCGAGCGAGGTGAAGGCCGGCGCGACAGAGCCTTCCTCGTGCGCGTAGCGGACGACGGCTCCCGTCGTGACGTCGAGAAGGAACATCTCGCCAGAGCCGTCGCTCGCGATGCCGACGTACTTGTCGTCGGCGGCACCGTACAGTTCCTCCTTCTTGCAGTCGAAGCCGTAGCTGTCGAAGTCGAAGGCGAGGGTCATCGACGGAACACCACCGCCCATCACCACTTCGTCTAGCGCGCGACCTGAGGGAACAGCACGAACCTTCTCGCTGCCGGGCTTCGACACGCGGGGCGCCTTCGGGAAGAAGCGCGCCGCGTCGGCCGCGAAGTCGCCGCGTTCAATGTAGCCGGTCAGGGTGCTCGCCTCGGCGGCCTCACCCCACGCGGTGAGCGCGGTCTTGCTCACGTCGAGGGTCGTGCCGTCCTTGGCGAAGTAGGTCGTGCTCTTCAGCTTGCCCTTGGCGAAGACCGCCATCACGCGATGGGGCCATGGTTTCGGGATCTTGAAGACCTTGGGCAGGAGCGTGGCGCCAGCGTGCTCGAACAGTGCCCCTTGGACCGGCCCGACGACCCACTCGACGGCACCGTCGATCACGCCGTCACGCAGCTCGACCCGCAGCGTGTCCGGGAAGTCGAAGCCGGGACGGAAGCACACCTGGACCAGTGCACCGTCCGCGAACGTCGCGATCATCGTGTTGGTCGGCCCCTTCGGCAGGCCGAGCGCCTCCTGCAGGGCCACACGCGGCGCGTGCTCGGACATCTGGTGAATGCCGAGCGACCACTTGATCTCTCCATCGAGCTTGCCGTCCTTGCGCGTGGCGTCGAGCAGCAGGAGGCCCGACGGATGGATCCACAGGCGTTCGCGCGAGTCGTTGGGGCCTCCGTCCCGCCAGAGGTTGGCATCGGCATCGAAGGTGGCTTCGGGAGGCACGCTCTTGGGGCGCAGGTCGGTCGTCATCGTGCCGAACCATACCTGCCGCATCCCCTATTTCCAGGAGCATGGTGAGCTTGCTCGGGCGCCACGCCACCCGGCGTCACGGTGAAGGCGCCGGCTCCGGACAAGCGTAGAGGCACTCCAGGGACAGGTGAAGACATCCAACGCGAACCTCCTGCGCACCCGCCTTGCCCGGCCCGCTCACGCATCCGCTCCACTTTCTTCCAGCCGCTTGACAGGTAAGCATCTCCTTACGCATTATCTGCGGGCGATGATGCACACGGAGCCAGAGGTGTTCGGAGCGATCAGCCACCCGGCGCGGCGCCGCATGCTCGACCTGCTGGTCGACGGCGACCGCCCGGTGAATGAGATCGCCGAGAACTTCGAGATGAGCCGCCCGGCGGTGTCCCAGCACCTGCGCGTGCTGCTCGGGGCGGGCCTCGTCACCGAGCAACGGCACGGCAGGGAACGGCGCTACCGCCTCGTGCCGGAGCAACTGGAGCCGGTGCGCGACTGGATCGCTCACTACGAGCGGTTCTGGGACGACAACTTCACCCGCCTGCGGCGGCACCTTGAGAAGGGCGACAAGCGATGATGACGAAGACAATCCGACGGGAGCTGAAGTTCACGCAGTCTCCCGCCGCCGTGTGGCGCGCGCTCGCGACCCGCGAGGCGCTCACCGACTGGATGTACCCGAACGACTTCGAGCCGCGCGTCGGGCATCGCTTCACGTTCCGCGTGCCCCCGGACCCTCGGGCCAAATTCGATGGCCTCGTCGTGCACTGCGAGGTGCTCCAGTGCCTTCCTCCATCCGAGCTCGAGTTCACGTGGGTCGTCGGCGAGGGCTGGCTGGATACACGCGTCAGCTACCGCCTCGAAGCCGATGGCGATGGGACGCGCGTGATCTTCGAGCACTCCGGCTTCAAGGAGGACTCCGCGTTCCACGGCGCCGAGTACGGCTGGAAGATGATGCACGGAAAGCTCGCCAAGACTCTCAAGGAAGCCTCGGGCGGCGCCGCCCTGCCTTCTCCCGATAACGACCACCCGGCCCTCAAGGCCTGATCACCGAGCCACCACCCATGAACATCGTCTTCTGGATTCTTCAGGCCGTCCTCGCGCTGCTGTTCCTCGCGGGCGGGTCGTACAAGGCATTCTCGTTTCAGCAGGTCGCGAGCCAGTTCAGTGAGGTCCCTCTCAGTGGATGGCGGGCACTCGGCGTCCTCGAGATGGCCGGTGGCGTGCTGCTGATCATTCCGGCGGCGTTGAAGTGGATGCCCGGTCTCACCGCGCACGCGGCCGCGGTGCTCACGTTCGAGACGTTCGCGCTCGCCGCGCTGTACGCGACCCATTCGACGAAGCTGACGCCCGAGAACCCGATGATCTGGGCGCTCGTGATGGGGGGGCTGGTCGCCTTCGTGGCGTACGGTCGCTATGTCCTCCAGCCGGTGGCGTCCGTCTCCGTGTGACGCATCCTCGGGCCCTTGTGTGGGGAGGCCCCTTTTTTGTCCAGAAGGCGCAGCACCCGGTGACGCACCACTGCCGCGCTCCCCCACCTGCCCCTCCCCCTGTCACACCTCGCCAGGGCAAGCACAGAGCCGGGCCTGCCCCGACTTGCAGAGCAGCTCTGCGAAGGCATCCACATCGGCCGTCTGCAAGAGCGCGCAGATGCCGAGCACCCGGTACGCCACGCAGATGTTCGAGACATGGTCGGCCTCGTACTCGTCCTGGCGCACCATGCCCTCCAGGCTGGAGCGGAGGGTCAGGGACATGTTGTACCGGGCAACGTCCACGGAGTCATGGCTCATAGGGTGATTTCCACCTCCGAACCCACGGGGTACCAGGTGATGCCCGTGACGCCTTCCTGCTCCACCTGCTCCTTGAGGTCCTTGCGGACGATCATCAGCCGAGGAGCCGTGGCGATGCGGAAGAGCTTCGCCGACGGGTCGAGCGTGTCCTCCTTCAGGACCAGGCGACGCAGGTACATGAAGCGGTCCGGCTTCAGCGCGTCCCGGTCCCCGTCCGACCGGTCCATGTCCACGCAGTCCTGCATGCCGATGACGTTCGCGATGTAACAGTCCTCGCTCGCGACACGTCCGCGATGGTTCAGCAGCACGAACCGGAGGAACTCGATGTCGGCCCCGGAATGCCGCGCCAGGAATTCCTTCATCCGCTTCGACACCATGAAGTAGTTCACGGCGTTCGCGATGACGTCCGCGATTTTCAGCCCGGGCTCTTGTTTCGCCATGCTGAATCGCAGCCCGTCCGGGTACTCGCTTCCCATGCGGATGCCGCGCGCGGGCTTGTGGATCTTCGGCATCCCTTCCGGAAGCTTGAAGACGGCGCAATATCCGTCGAGCGCCGCCCACTCCAGGATGAAGTATTCGCTCGTCCCTGCCCCAGTCGTTTCCATTTCCAAGTCCGCCTCCCTGCCTATCTCTTGAAGACGTCGTTGACCTTGGCCGCGGCCTTCTGGGCAATCGCAACCGCTCGTCCGACATTGACGAGGACCTTGTAGGTATTGTCTTCCCAGATCTCGATGTTGGTGCGAATGCCGCCCACGTTGGCCGGTGTGATTTCGTGCCCCTCCTCATCTTCGGAGAGCGACTGTTTGTAGCTGTTGAGGAGGCTGATGCACGACGTGTTGTACGCGCGATGCCAGCCCTTGTGCTTCGGCAGCATCAGTGCGAAGGCGACATCCTGGGTGATGGGCAGGATGATGATGTTCTTGCCCGCGTTGATGTTGTAGCTGGCGGCCTGGAGCACCTCCGCTTCCTTCTCGGTCAGTGCCTCGGAAATGGCCTCCTCCGGCATGAGGTGGTGGTACTCGTGGCCGAAGGGCAGGTGGCCAACCTTGTAGTTCTGGCCTTCGAGGTGCCACGCCTTGGCGTTGTGGCGCGGGTCGGTGTTCCGGTGGACCTTGCGGGGCAGTCCCAGTTCCTTCTCCGCATTGGATTGCCGGCCGGTGGAGGAAAAGGTCTCCATCTGGGCGGGAGGCGCGCACGCGGATTCCCATCAATGGAGCTGCCTTCGGGATGCATCTGGGTGAAGTCGTATTCGTAGAGGGAACGCTTTGACGTGGCGGTGCCCTTCACGAATTCGCTCAGGATGGCGTTGTAGCCATTGGGCTTGTAGGCGCAGTTGGGATAGGTCGGCTTGTCGAAGGCGACCTCGTGCTTGTTCACGCAGCCCTTCTCGTCCTTGTGGTCCTTGAGCTTCGAGAGCGCGACGTGCTTGCCGGTCGTCATCTATCTCCTCCCGTCTTCATCGGGCTGCCTGTCCGGAGCCCTGACATACAAGGCGCCCCGGCTTCCATCATCTCCCGCGGTCCACACGAGGACGCCGCGGGTCGTCGCATAGCCGCGGGCGAATGCCCGGATGGCCATGCAGAGTCCGACGAGCCCGGTCGCGGCGCCGACCTCCCCGAAGCTCTGGGCAGGGGACCACTGGCGTGACTCACCCAGGTTCAGGTCTCGGAGACGAACGAGCGCCGTGCCCCAGTCCTGGGCCCGGTAGGCATCCCCATTCAGGGCTGCGATGATCAGTCCGGTCTCCTTCCCTTGGTCCGGGAGGGCCTCCAGGGTGGCCCGGATGCATCGGGACAATGCCTGGCCCACGGCGGCCTGTCGTGAGCGGCGGTGGAAGGGCTCGGCTTCGGCTTCGTAGGCTTCCAAGCGGGCTTCGATTCGCGCACGCCTGCGGGAGGCCTGTGTCGGCAGTTCGAGGACGACGAACGCAGCGGCTTCCCCTGGCAGCACTCCCGTGGGGCGCTCAGGGCCCTTGAGAAGGCCGAGCCGGTACAGGGCCCATGTGACCTGGGGATCCACCAGACTGTCCAGGCCGCCGATGATGCAGCGGTCCACCTGCCCGAGGCGGAGCCGCTCGGTGGCATCACGCAGGGCCTCGAAGAGGCCAGCCTCACCGAACAGCGTGCGCTGGAAGCGAGGTGGGAAGCTGGGTTTCAGGTGTTTGAGGAGGGTGGGGAGCAGCCGCGTCGAGTAGACCTCCCTTCGCGCCTCGTGCTCCTCGGGCAGCAGGCCCTGCTCCTCCAGCAGTCGGCGGTGGATGTCGCTCGGGGCGACGACATAGAGCGCGCACCGTGAGAGGTCGGCCAGTTCCACGCTTCGTGCAAGGTCTCGAAGCCCCGCCTCCGCCAGCGCGGCGAGCCTGCCGAGTCCGGTGAATCCCGCGGTCACCCATGGGATGGAGTGCCCCCGGGCGGGTTGACCCTCGCCACCATCCGGGTCGAACAGCCAGGGCTCGTCGAGCGGAGCGATGCGTACGATGCCCGCCCTGCTGGCCGCGCACCCGTCCACCACGCCATTCCCGAGCGCCGAAACCATCCCAACTCCTGTGACGGCGAGCATTCCGACTCCTCGACTTGCTGTCCCAGGAAGACCCTATGCGCTCCCGGGTGCTCGTCCATCCCGATGAGGCCACATACCTTGCACCGCGCCTCCTCGGGGCCGTACCAGCCTCCTGGACAGCCACTATTCAATGCTACTTCGGGTGTCTGGAGTCTACTCGCGCCGAGAGCACCGTCTGCTCAATCGAATTCGCAAATCCGGACAGAGTGCCGCCCCTCTTTCAGAAGGAAACCGGGCGGGCGGCCTGTGGTCCGAGCAGGGACTGGATCTGCCCAAGCGGGTTCGATTCCCTCCGCCTCCGAATGGCCGCGCCGCTGTCCAGGCAGACCTGCTTCATGCACGACAAAGAAAAAGCCCAGCAACCGGAGGGGGTTGCTGGGCCTCTGAACCTTGAATCCAATCCGCACGTCTCGGTGCCGGCGCGGAAGGGGCCGCGCCGCCCGGAGGACTACCGGACGATGTTCAGCGCGGTGTCATCGAGGAAGAAGCTCGTCTGCAGCGACGAGTCCTCCGTGCCGTTGAAGTAGATGCGGACGGTCTGCCCCTTGTACGCCGCCAGGTCGAACGTCCGCTGCACGTAGGCCGAGCCCTTGTCCAGGTTGCTGTAGGTGGCCAGCGTCGCCAGCACCGTGCCCGCGCTGTTGCGGACCTGGATGGCCAGCTTGTCGTAGGCCGTCGTGGTCGTCGTCTCCGCCGAGGTGATGCGCGCCCAGAAGCTGAACGTGGCGCTGCACGCCGTGGAGGGGATGGCGATGTCCTGGTAGGCGAACTCGGTGCGCGTCGTGCCGTAGCCGTTCAGATAGGCCTTGTACGTACCCGTGCGCGGCGCACTGCCGGACGTGGTGCCGTCGATGACGCCCGACGACGTGGTCCAGCCCGTGTTGCCGCTCTCGAAGCCCGCGTTGAGCAGGAGCTGCTCGGAGATGGAGCAACTGCCCGTGCCGTTGTTCACCGTCACCGACACCGTGGCGGACGTGCCCACGTTGTTCGCCGCGTCATACGCCTTCGTCGTCAAGGCGTAGGTGCCGTTGGCCACCGCCGTCGTGTTCCACGCAAAGGCGTACGGCGCGGCCGTCGCCGTGCCCAGCAGCGAGGTGCCCGCGTAGAACTCCACGCGCGACACGCCCACGTTGTCGGAGGCGCTGGCGCTCAGGCTCGCGGTGCCGCTCAGCGTGGCGCCGCCCGCGGGCGCGGTGATGGACGTCGTGGGCGGGGTGGTGTCACTGCCGCCGCCGCCGGTGATGAAGAGCGTGTACAGCAGCCGGTTGGGCGAACCCGTCCCCGGGCTGGTCACCTTGTTCGGCGTGGAGTTGTTCACCAGCGCGTCACGCACCTGCGCGGGCGTCGCGGTGGGGTTGGCGCTCAGGTAGAGCGCCGCGGCGCCGGCCACGTGCGGCGAGGCCATGGACGTGCCGCTCATCGACGTGCTCGACGAGTTGCCGGAGTTCGAGGCCGAGGTGATGCTCGAGCCCGGCGCGAAGATGTCCACGCACGTCCCGTAATTGGAGAACGACGAGCGGCCATCGCTGCTGGTGGTGGAGCCCACGGTGATGGCGTTGGGCGCACGGGCCGGCGAGTAGTTGCAGGCGTTGGCGCTGTCGTTGCCGGCGGCGACCACCGTCGTGACGCCCGCGGCAATCAACCGCTCCGTCGCATCATCGATGGCCGGAATGCCCACATCGCCCAGGCTCATGTTCGCGACCGCGGGCTTGATGTGGTTGGCCGCCACCCAGTCGATACCGCCAATGACCTGCGCGTCGTTTCCATAGCCCGTGCAGTCGAGCACCCGCACCCCGTGGAGGGTGACCTTCTTCGCCACGCCCCAGGTCGTGCCGCCCACCGAGCCCGCCACGTGCGTGCCATGGCCATGGCAGTCCGAGGGGTCGCTGTCGTTGTCGATGAAGTCGTAGCCGTTGCCGGTGCGACCGGTGAACTCGGTGTGGGTCAGCCGGATACCGGTGTCGATGACGTACGCATGCACGCCCGTACCGTCGACATTGTAGGTGTAGGAGCTGTTGCGCGGCAGGTCACGCTGGTCGATGCGGTCAATGCCCCAGGTCGCGCTGGTCTGCGTCGCCGACACGTGGATCAGGCCGTTCTCCTGCACATACGCCACGCGAGGGTCGGCCAGGAGGCGCTGGGCCTCGGCTTCGCTCATGTTCGCCAGGAAGCCGTGGAGGGAGTGCTCATAGGTCCGCAGCACCCTGCCACCGGTCAGGGACACCATCTCCCGGGCGATGTTCGCCGCCCCCTGCTGCCGGACCTCCTGCGTGGAGTCACGCAGGACGACGATGTACTCGCCGGGGATGGCCCGCTCCCGGCGGATCATCTGCGCCGTGTGACCGAACTGCTCGCTGTCGGACTCCTGTGCTTCGGGCATCGGACCGCATGCCGCGGCCAGCAGGGAGATGACACTCACCGCCTGGGTCAGTTTCAGTTTCATTCGGCCTCACGGGAACGTGCGGGCCCCGGATCGGAAGCCCTCGCACAGCCCGTGGAATTAGCTTTTCTTGGAAAAGCGGTCAATGCGGCTTGTCCAGAGGGGAGGCCGTTCAACCCCTTGGGACACACACCGGCCCAGGCGGCCCTCCAGGAGGGCCGCAGCAAGGGCGTGGGCTTACAGCGAGGACGGCGTGGCGCGGGTGTGGGCGGTCAGACTGCGTCCTGGATGTTCCCCAGATACGTGTCGATGCCGTGCTTGCCGTCGGTGCCGAACACCTCTCCGCTCGACCCGGGGGAGTCGAAGGTGTGGATGGTCGAGCCCTCCGGGGCCTGCATGGACGGGCCGCCGTTGATGAGGCCCACGCCCGGGAACAGGCCGGACACGATGCCGGTGACGATGTCCGTGACGGGGTTGAACTCGTGCGAGCCCAGCCACGTCGGCACGGGGTCCTGCTTGTTGACGTAGAACGTGTAGTTCGGCCCGTCCGGGAACGTCTTGCCCGCGCCCGCGAACATGGTGGCGTTCACGTTGCCGAGCAGCTCCTCGCGCTTCTCCCGGTTGCCGTCCCCGAGGATGGGCAGGTTGCCCCAGAAGCCGCCCATGTCTTCCTTGATGCGGTTGTCCACATCGCGCAGCGCGCTGGACACGATGGCGCCACCCTGGCTGTAGCCGGTGACGTTGACCTTCTTGCCCGCCTTCAGGTCGTTGTAGATGGCGTCCGCCAGCGTCTGCGCCGCCGGGTTGTTTCCAAACCCCAGCCGGTCCATGCCCGTCTGCGCGACGTCCTCGGCCAGGCTCTCCGAGGCGTTGTAGATGGGCACCACGTTGGTGCCCGTCTCGTTGGCCATCTTCTGGGCCTCGCTCGTGGCGCTGCCCTGCGGGGTCTGGATGCCGTTGACGTGGTACGTCGTCGGCGTGGGGCTCGCGATGGGCGTCTCCGGATGGAACGGCGGCACCTCCGACACGGAGAACTTGTCCGGCGGGTACGCGTAGCCGTCCGACCCCAGGTACATGCCGTCGTACGTCGTCGGGTCGGCGGATTCGTCGATCTTCA
The DNA here is from genome assembly GCF_003611635.1 of Corallococcus terminator. GTDB lineage: Bacteria > Myxococcota > Myxococcia > Myxococcales > Myxococcaceae > Corallococcus > Corallococcus terminator. Next base: position 28,787 of record NZ_RAVZ01000038.1, read on the forward strand.
GCGCCCCGCGCGCCTCCTTCGCCGCGTCGGTCAGCGCCACCGTGCCGGCCTGCACCGTGCCCGTGTTGGACTGGACGGGGGGCAGGTTCGCGTTGCCCGGCGTGGGACCCGTGGATTTGGCGCGCTTCGCCTCGAAGACGTCCGCGCGCGCCAGGGGGCGGGCCACCTGGTTCTTCGCGGCAGCGGGCGCGGCCTGGGCGTCCAGGGGACGCGGCGTCACCGGGCGGATGCTGCCTTTTCCTACTCCGTCGATGCCCATGGTCAGGTCCTCAGGATTCTCGGGTTCCAGGGAGTTATCGGAGCCTGAGAGAAAGAGTTGCCCCCCCAGGTCGGATAAGGACGCGGACCCGGGCGTGGGACGTCCAGCGGCCCGACCCTACGATGCCCTCGTAGAGAGGTCCCTGCGACCGGCTGTCGCTCAGCACCAGCCGGTCGCAATGAGGGCCGACCTCTACTTCCTGATTTCCAGCGTGACGGAGGCGAATGTCTCGATGTCCGGATCGGCCGCCAGCGTGTAGCTCACCGGCGTGATGGAGAGGCCGCCGATCAGGTGTTCCTTGACGGTCTTGGCGCTGAACCGCCCCAGCGTCGTCGTCTTCATCGCCATGCCTGTGCAGGTCTCGCACTTGGGGGCGCGGTACACGATCACCGTGCCACCCGCGATCTGGTTTGTATCGTTGAGGCTCGGCTTCGGTACGGCGATGAACAGCCGTTCCTTGGGCGAGGTATTGGGAATCTCCCAGACCGCACCCAGCGGGTGACCGCTGTCGAGGGCATTGTCCCCCACCGGTCGGAGGGTGACCGTAGAGGTGGCACCGTTGGCGATGGCCGAGGTGACATTGACGAGCTCATTCTTCTTCGTCCACCCCAGCCAGTGGAGCTGCGGGAGGTTGTAGTTATCCGACGAAAATCCGCTCATGTACGAGCTTGAGTCGCCGTACGGGATGTCCTTGCCGCCCAACGGGTCTTTCGCGTTGCTGTGTCCGAGGCCGAGGACGTGCCCGGTCTCGTGGGTGTGGTCCCGGAGCAGGTTGCCATTGAGGTAGATGCTGCGCGCGCCGGCCTTCGAGGTGGAACACAGCCCGCTGGGCATCGAATACACGGTCAAGAACGTGTTCGGGCTGGCGTATCTGAGGGCATGTTGCTTCGCCTCATTGCAGGTGCTGCCTGCCGGCGCCGCCAGTTCCCGCCGGGTGAGGGGCGCTGCCAGGCTTATCTGCCCGCGAGACGCGTCGTTGAAGAAGTCGTACATGTTGACGACCTTCTCCTCGATGAGGCCCATCGAGGGCGTGCTCCTGCCCGCGACGGTGACGCGGACGATCTTGACGGTGTGCGGCCGGTTGATGGCGACCAATCTGCTTGTGCTGTTGTGGTTCTTGACGCACGTCGACTCCTCGAGGGCGCAGTCATAGCGGTACTCTGATGGCGGCGCCTCGACGTCCTGGACCCGGAACGAGCGCACCTTGTCGTTCGTGCTGGTGCCGTTGGCGAACGACGTCTCGCAAAGGCTCGTGTCGGTCTGGACGGTGACCGAGGTCCCGGTACAGCCCACACCGGCGAAGAGCCGCACGGCCTTGCCGATCGGCACGTCGAAGTAGGAGGCGCCAGCGGTTTGCGCGAGCGCATAGCAGCCGTTGGCCTCGACCTCCTTGATCACCTGGGCGGCGCCATTGCAAGCCAGGCGCACGCGGACGAGCGGCGGGCGTGGGGTGATGAGCTGCTCGCGCAGCGCGGACCAGTTGGCCGCCGTGCAGTTCCCTGACTGCACCTCTTCGATAAAGAGGCCATCCTCGAGTTCCCCGTGCTCGTGGGTCACGCACGTCTCCACCATCTCGCTCCAGTGAGCCCAGTCGCAGGTCCCGGCGTTGGCATACGTCTCGACGCAAGCGAGCGACGCCTCGAGCTCCGGGGAGATGACCGCCTGACGGGTGGACGCGACGGACGCCTCGGTGCCGGTGCCACCGGGCTGTTCGTGGGCGGGCTGCTCCCACTCTCCCGCCTGGCACCCGGATACCAGTGCTCCGCACAGCATGACGCCCGTCATGGACAGCTTCCGCATACGTCTCCCGCTTGCAGCCCAAGGCTGCATGGCACCGCGCGGCATGCGCAGTGTCGCGTCTGTTGAATTCACTGAAGTCGACAGCCTGTCGGCTGTGTCTGTCGTCAGGGTTGTCTTGCCTGCGGATCGCGCGGCCGACGCCCTTTCTGCAGTGAATGCTCTTACGCGACTTCCATGACAATGGCGACAAGCGGTGAACAATACTTTACGCGCCGTCTGACTGCCTCAATTGATGGGAGCTCAGATTGCGCGGTGCATCAGGAGCGCGGGGACTTCACGCGTCATCCAAATCCGTATCATGGAACGTCTACCGAAACTCGCCCGTCATGGATTGAGGTGTGTTCCCAAGGCTGCCGCGTGAAGTGCGCCGTACTTGCGAGATTGTCGTCTTCCCTCTCCGCCGGTACGCCCACCCGCGCTCCTCCACGTCTGGAGGGGCGCGTGGACGGCCTCCTCCGCCTATCTGGATTCGATCCGTCCGAGCGGGTTGGCTGCGCCCGTCAGCGCGTCTTGCGCCTGCTGCCAGGCGGAGTCTCCGGGATGGAGCGCGGTGCGCAGGTAGGCCCAGGTGAGAAGCTGGACGGCAGCGACTCTCTCGGGGTTCTCATCCGTGGTCTCGGCGACGTCATATCCCGAGACTCCGCCCAGCCCGTGCCCTGCGCCGAACAGGGTGACCAGGGACTTGGGGCCTGGGGAGAGGAAATAGGGGTCGGCGTGCCAGTCAGCGCCCGCGACCGTCAGGTGGGGAGAGTCGTCCTTGTCGCCAGCGACCACGAGCGCGGGCGTCGTCATCGTGGAGAAGTCGATGGTCGAGAAGAAGGCGTAGTTCTCGGCCGCGAACTTGCTGAGGGCGTCGCCTCTGCCGGGCGCGGCGAGCAGCACGCCCGCCTTGATCCGGGGCTCGGCGAGGTTCACTTCGGTTCCGTCCTGGAGATCCTTGTGCCGCGCGCCAAGCAGCAGGCTCGCGGTGTGCCCACCCATCGAGTGTCCGATGACAGCCACCCTGCTTCGGTCCAGGCGGCCGGCGAGTCCTGGGACGGCGCGCTCGATGACGTCGAGCTGGTCGAGGATGCGCTTCATGTCCACGGCCCGGGCTCGCCAGTACAGAGGCGCATCGGGGTCACCAGGGCCCAGGGTGAGCGTCTTGGAATCGAGATGGGTGGGCTGGATCACGACGAAGCCGTGTGCCGCCAGGAAGTGGGCAAGCGGGGCGTAGCCGTTCAACGAGGAGAGGTGATTGGAGCGGCCGTGGCCGTGCGAGAGCAAGAGGATGGGCAGCTCGCTTCCAGTCACGGGCGCGGAGACTCGCACCTGGAGTTCGACGGCGCGGCCGGGGGCTGGCAGCACGACGGGACTGATGGAGAAGACCGGCGTGGGTGCGCTGGGGGTGTGGGCTGCCGGAATCGGTTTGCTCATGGCGCTGCGTTCCTTTCGTGGGTTCGGCCAGTGCTCTCGGTCGAAGAGGCGCTGCACGTCGTCACGCTTCGTCTGCCCATGCGTTACCTCCACCCCTTTCGTACCTCCCGCCGCGGCCCTCCGATTGGAAGGACCGGACATTTCATCGTTCCTTGCGTGCCGGCTTGAATGGCCACGGTGGACGCGTGAGAGTGCGAGGGTGCCGCGCACGATGGACTCCACCGCCTTGACGTTCTCACTCTCCCGCTTCGTCGAAGACGTTCGCGCAATCGTGCCGGTCGCCGGACACGCACGTCACGAACGGCTGCCCGACGGAAGAACGACGCTTGTCTTTCGAGTGCTCGAGGAGGGCCGCAAAGGGGATGTGTGCGTCGCGGGTCCGCGAACGCGGGCGCTGTTCAAGAACGCACCCGGCGTCGCGCTTGCGGTCATCGTTCAGTTCAAGCCGGGCTGGTCGGCGCCGCTCCTCGGCGTGGCGGCAAACGCGCTGACGGACCGGATCGTCCCGCTGGAAGACCTCTGGGGCCGTCCGGGCAGCGACCTCTGCCTTGAGCTCCTCGAGGCGCGAAGACTGCCGGAGGTCATGGACCGGCTCTCCCACGCGCTCGCCCTGCGGCCCCACACCACCTTCGAACCGGCATCGGCACGGCTCGCTCGCCGCGCGGTTCGCTTGCTCGAAGGCGACGAGGTTCGGGTGGAGAGCGTGGCGAAGCAGTTGGGTGTCACGTCGCGGCATCTTCGCCGCGCCTTCGTGGAGAACATCGGCATCGGGCCGAAGGATTTCGCGCGGACCGTTCGCCTGCAGCGTGCCGTACGGATGGCGGCGACCTCGAAGGACTGGGGAGGCATTGCCGCGGACGCGGGCTATTACGACCAGGCGCACCTCATCGCCGACTTCCGTGAGTTCGTCGGGCTCACACCGGGCGCCTTCCTGAAGCGTCCGGGCGTTCGGCCCGGCCCCGGCGACGCGCAGGCCGCTGGCGCCCCCTGAACACAAGCCAGGGCTCGCATGACAGGAGGGACGGAGGGCGGTCTGGCTTCGTGCTACCGCCTCCTGCCGGCGCGGTGCCCACCGTAGCCCCAAGGAGGAGCTCCCATGTCCGTTCCCCAGAAGATCGTCACCTGCCTGTGGTGCAACAACAACGCGGAGGAACTCGTAGGTTTCTACACGTCCATCTTCAAGGACTCGAAGGTCCTGCAGGTCGCCCGTCACACCGAGGCGGGGCCCGGCCCCAGGGGCTCGGTGCTGACCATCGAATTCGAGCTCGCGGGACAGCGCTTCCTCGCGCTCAATGGCGGGCCGCAGTTCCCCTACACGGAGGCCATTTCGCTGAGCGTGAGCTGTGAGACGCAGGCGGAGGTGGATGACCTGTGGGACAAGCTCATCGCGAACGGCGGCAAGCCGGTGCAGTGTGGCTGGCTCAAGGACCGCTTCGGGCTGTCCTGGCAGATCGTCCCCACGGTGATGCCGGAGTTCCTCCAGGACCCGGACGAGGCGAAGCGGGACCGCGTCATGCGCGCGATGATGAAGATGGTGAAGCTGGACATCGCCGCGCTGAAGCAGGCGGCGGAGGCGCGGTAGCCGCCACTTCCGCCTGGAAGAGCGGGCCTCGCGTCTCCACCTTCAGCGGACCCTCGTTGAGGGCCACGCTGAGCCAGCGCGGCACGTCCACCTGCTTTGCGGCGTGAATCGACTCGGGCTCCAGCCTCCCTGGCGAGGCTGGAGCCCGTGTCTGTAGGACTCCGGCACGCGACAGAAGGACCTCCAGTCCTTTCTTTGGGACGGGACTTCGGCATAGAGCTCGAAGACACACGCCCCATGGAGGACCGATGTCGCCGCGCCATCTCATGCCGTGGTTGTTGCTGGTGGGGCTCTTCACCGCCTGTGCTTCGTCCTTCCCGGAGGAGCGTCCCGCGCGTCCGCCGCCCCCCAGGGTCCTCTTTCAATCGCCGCTCGCGCTGCTGCTCGAGCACCAGCAAGAGCTGATGCTCACCACGGACCAGTTGATCCAGGTGGGTCAGCGGGATGAAGCACTCGATGTGACCAACCGGCCCCTCCGTGAACAGCTCCGGCAGGTCTGGCACCCCGACCCGCTCCCGGGAGACGGTCCACCCCAAGGGGCCAGGATGCCTGGCGGAAACAGCCCCGTGGGTCTGGGCGGCCGGCCCCAGTACAGGCCTCCCGCCCGACCTCCCACGCCACTGAGTGAAGAGGACTTGAAGCGGGAGCAGGCCCTGCTCCAAGCGATGGAGGAAAACGAGATGGCCGCCTACCGCGATGTCGAAGCGCTCCTGGACGACACGCAGAAGGAGAAGGCGCGAGGGCTGGTCTCAAAGCACCGCGAGGAGCGCTTGCGCGCGAGGGAGTCCCTGAAGGGCCCCGAAACAAAACCGGCGCCGTAGTCCCGGCCCGCGGCTCAAGGCGCGCTGATGCGTGGCGCGCCCTTCACGAAGAGGGGAGCTGACGAACCTCGCGGACGCGATGGAGGGCCAGCTCCTGGATGAACCGCGCGCCCCCCTTCAGGGGCTCGGGAAACTCCCCACCCAGCAGGGCGCTCGCATCCTCGAAGCACTCCAGTTCGCGCAGCGCTTCTGCCCTCATCAGCCGTTGCGCCGCATCGCCAGGCGGGAACAGCCGCCGCGACGGCGCCGCGCGCTAGAGTTCGCGGATGGCGCGCACTTCGACGCTGACCGGCGCTTCCGGACGCGACGCTTCGAGGCGCGCGCAGGTGCTGCCGGTGAACCGCACGCCCGTGTCGACGACCGACCAGGAGTCCGGCCCGCCGAGCGTGCGCTCGCCGTTGATGTAGACGACGATGAGCGCAGGGTCGGACGGCATCTGGCTCGGATCGAGCGGGATGTAGCAGGGCTCGCCGGGCAGGAGCTGCTCGCTGATCGCCTTCAGCGCGGCCCCCAGTTCCACCTGGTTTCCCGCCTGGTAGAAGGCGCGACCGCAGCGCTGGGTGGCCACATCGCACGTGTCACCCGCGCCGCAGTCGATGTCCGCTCGGCACGTGCGCGCGAAGCCGCCCGCGCGGGCCATCTCGTTGAGCACCTGGGGACCCGCGCCCGCCGACGTCTCCGCGCCGAAGCCGATGACGATGGTGGAGATCTCACGAGCCTTCAAGGCCTGCACCGCCGCGACCGAGGCGTTCTTGTCGAGGCAGCCGCGCTGATAGTACGTGCCATCTTCCACGGCGCAATGGGTTGTCGGCACCACCGTGCAAGCGCACTCCACGGGATTCTTGCCGCCGTTGTATTCGTTGTCCGCGTTGCAGTTCGGCAGACCGTCGGTCAGCAGGATGATGATCTGCGGGCGATCCTTGGGGTTTGTCGTCAGCAACGAGCCCGTGAACGCCAGACTCCCGCTCGTCGGCGTACCCCCTCGGGGACGATTCGCGCCGCCGTTGGGGATCGCCTGAAGGACGGTGTTGAGGTTCTTCGCGTGGGCCAGCAGGTCGTCGTCCGACTCCAGCGTGGTCGGGATCGCGACGCGAACGCTTTCGCCCGCGGAGGCCGCGGCGCAGAGCTGGACCGGGGTCGCACTGGTCGAGGTGATGGGAGCCGGATACGTCGTCAGGCCGAAGCGGACCAGCTTGCCGCTCTCCGCCAGGAACGGCGCCATGGCGGCCTGGAGCTCCGACCAGCGCGTGGGACACACGGACGTATTGCAAGGAAGGTCCTCGTCGCAGACGTAGTCCCGCCCCTGCTCATCCTGGCCGTGACAGACCTTCACGCCGTTCACGATCTTCTCGGGCTCCACCGGCTTCGTCATCGAACCAGAGGTGTCCACCAGCAGCATGACGTCCGGCTTGCTGCCGCGCGCCGCGATCACCGTTTCTATCGTCGTCTGGGCGATCGCGAGCGGATCCACCGGCTCGAAGTCATACGTCTGGCAGCCGGCCAGCATGGCACCGCCGATGATGCCGGCCAGCATTGCGCTCAGGGAGGGTGACTTGGCGCGCATAGGCTTTGAGGATTTCCTTCCAGCGGGGAATCGCTAACCACGAAGGCGCCCAGCGTAACGCGTGCGCACCCGTCGGGGCTACAACGACTTGCATCTGGAAGGTTCCTTTCAGGTGAAGTTGCGAAGTTCCAACAACAAGCGAGCCTCTTGGACGAGGAGCGAGGGCTGCGATACGGGTTCCGTCACGGCCATCGCTCCGGCGCTCATTCTTCGAGTCGTTCCGGCGTGAGGCATGCCGCCGCGAGGTCCAGGTCCTCCAGCGGGATGCGCTGGATGTGCACCCGGGGCTCCTTGACCTTGTCGCGGTACTTTTCCGAGCCGCTCTCGTACGTCACCCAGAGCTCGCCATCGATGATGTTCACGCCCTGGGCGTAGGGGTCGATCAGCCCGTTGCTGATGTCCACCCGGGCATCGATGTCCGCCTTGAAGGAGTCCTCGGTGGATTCGATGGGCTGGTAGACGAGCTTGTGGTCGCCCGTGGTGAACAGCAGGGCGCCGTCGACCACCGTCATGCCCTGGGCGCGGTCCGGCGCCCGGATGGGCCCCTCACGCGAGTCCTCGATGAGGGCACCGGTCTTCTCGTCGAGCTTGTAACGCCAGACGGCGCCCGCCTTGCCATCCCCGTCCGGGCTGTAGCTACCGATGTACGCGTAGCCGTCCTTCACGGTCATGTAGCTGCCAGCGGACACGAGGTCGAGGCCGGTGGCCGGATCCTTCACGCCGTCGCGCTCCGGGACATCCATCACCTGGAAGGCGCTGGCCTGGGTCCCGGCCTTCGCCGCCCGCTCAAGCTCCTCCCGCGTGTAGACGAAGATGTGCTCCGTGTCGGAAACGTAGACGAACTCACCGTCCGTCGAGACCCCGCCACCGTGAGTGGGCGCGGGCCCCGTGCAACTGGAACCTCCGAGTTCGACCTGGAGCGTCTCACCGCCCGAATCCTTGTCCTGCACGGAGAGCAGCACGTCGTGGTCATCGTTGTAATAGGTCGTGAGCACTTCGCCCCGCCCGGCGTCGTAGCCCTGCCCCTGCGGCGTCCACCCGGCGCCCAGATGCAGCATCGGCGGACCGTCGGTCTCGCCGCTGGCCGCCCGGGTCAGCTCCGGCGTGACGCGCGAAGCCTCCGTGGACGCCTGAGCGCTCCCGTAGCCACTGAGGTTCACGGGGTTCGGCCGCGCCTTGTCCAGGGCGTCCTTGAAATACGGCGCAGGCGGAGCCGCCGGGGGCGGGGCCGGCGTCGGGGCCGCCGGGGGCTTCGTGACCGCCGTCTGGACCGCGGTGACGACCTGCCGGATGAGGGAGCTGATCAAGGTCCTGCCTCCATCAGATGACGTGAGGGTCACGAGCGTCGTGAACCCACAGGTCATGAAGACACCCAGCATACACCCGGGAATGCCGGAGGGGTCGACGGCAGGTCACAAGTCCCCGGGTCCAATGCCTCTCCGCCAAGAAGACGCTGCCTGAATCACCACCAGGCCCCCACCTGATGGGCTGGAATCCAACCTCCCGGCCAGAATGTTCCCTGGAGGACCCCGGGGCCATGTCGCTCAAACAAGGGGCGGAATGGCACACCGCGCCATAGAGGAGCTGGGTGCGCTCTCCATCCAATTTTCTTCAAGACAGGAACAAGTTGATTGTAATTTTTATTGGAAATACTGTTTCAGGGCCGCACGCAGTCCGCTGACTGCCGAAACACTGTGTTCACCCTCCCATCCATACCGAAGGATTGAGATGACCCTCTCTGTCAAGAAGGCAGGACGTGCGTTGTTCGCGATGGTCACCGGTGCTGCCTTGTCGTTCGGCGCCACGATGGCGTTCTCCACGCCCGCGGAAGCTTCCCAGGTGGAATGTAACCCCGTGGAATGCAACCAGAGCTGTCAGAGCAAGGGCTTCCGGCTGGGCAAGTGCGTCAAGGCCGCCTGCACCTGCTTCTGAACGAAACACCCTCGCGAAGCCCACGAGGTCTCATGCCGCGCGCCGGGCCCGTCCGGCGCGCGGCATCCCCCTGAAGTACAGCGGGCATCATTGGGACGCGGACCACACCCCGCGTCCGAGGTGGATTGGCCTTGTATCGGACTCTCCCCGTGAGCCCCTTCTCCAGGGTGGCGCTGCTTCGCCCCCGGGGATGAACGCGCGTCTGGAATCCGGACACGGCCCGCCGGGCCGTGTCCGTCATGCGACGCCGGGATTGTCCCGCGGTGAAGCCCCCCTCACGGAATACAGGCCCGGTTCGTTCAGGGGTCGTGTGGGCCGGAAGCGGGGGGAGAAATCACATGGCAGGCGTCTTGAGCAGGCTTTGGAGTGTCTGGCTGGGATTGGTGTTGGGCCTCACCGCGTGCGGCCCGGAGGTGGAATCTCCGGAGTCGCTGGCGCGGCGGTCCTCCGCCCTGGTCGCCCCGCCCCGGGTCGCGGCGGGGGTCTCCCACGCGTTGGCGCTCCGCCCGGACGGCACCGTCTGGGCTTCGGGCCTCAACGTCTTCGGAGCGCTGGGGGATGGCACCACCGTCCAGCGCGCAAGCCCGGTGCGCGTCTCCGGGCTCAACTTCGTGAACGCCGTGTCCGCCGGGAGGAACTTCTCCGTGGCGCTGCGCTCGGATGGCACCGTCTGGGCCTGGGGCGCCAACGGCTACGGACAACTGGGAGACGGCACCACCGCCCACCGCACCACCCCCGTGCAGGTGATGGGCCTCACGAGCGTGGTGTCCGTGGGGGCGGGTGACAGCCACGTCGTCGCCGTGCGCTCGGATGGCACCGTGTGGACCTGGGGCTACAACGGGCAGGGCCAACTGGGCTCCGGCACCCTGACGAACCGCTCCACGCCGGGCCAGGTGTCAGGGCTGTCCAGCGTCGTCGCCGTGACGGCGGGCTCCAATCACTGTCTGGCGCTGCGCTCGGACGGAACGCTCCGGGCCTGGGGTTGGAACATCTATGGACAGCTTGGAGACGGCTCCACCACGAACCGCACCCTGCCCGTCGTCCTCCCGGGACTCACCCAGGTCTCGACGTTCTCCGCTGGCGGCTACCACTCGCTGGCGGTGCGCGCGGATGGCTACGTCTGGGCCTGGGGCGCCAACAGCTACGGACAACTGGGGACAGGCACCTTCGCCGCCAGCAACGTGCCCGTGCGCCTCGCTTCCATGGATCAGACCGTGTCGGTGGCGGCGGGCGGCAACCACTCGCTCGCGATGCGCTCCGACGGCACCCTCCGGGCGTGGGGACAGAACACCTGGGGCGAACTGGGCGACGACACGCGGACCGCGCGCAACGCTCCGGTCGCCGTGTCGGGCCTCTCCGGCGCGGTCTCCATCGCGGCGGGTTGGGGCTTCTCCCTGGGCGCGCTGGGCAACGGGACGCTGTGGGCCTGGGGCACCTCCGACGTGGGCCAGCGCGGTGACGGCACGTCCGCGACGCGCGTCACCCCGATGATGGTGTCGGGGCTCACCAGCGTATCGAAGGTGGCCGCGGGCACCGCGCACACCCTGGCGACGCGCTCGGACGGTTCCGTCTGGGCCTGGGGCGCGAACGACGTGGGCCAGTTGGGGCTTGGCCACCTGAGCAACCGCGCCAAGGCCACCCAGCTTCCCACCCTGGGCTTCGCGACGGGCGTGGCGGCGGGGGGCCTGCATTCGGTGGCGCTGCGCTCCGACGGCACCGTGTGGACCTGGGGAAGCAATGACCGGGGACAGTTGGGCCAGGGCACCTCCGTGGGCAGCACCCTTCCCGGCCAGGCGGCGGGGCTGGGCAGCATCATCGCGGTGGCGGCGGGCACCCTGCATACGCTCGCGCTGCGCGCCGACGGCACCGTCTGGAGTTGGGGCTACAACGGCGCGGGCGCGCTCGGCGACGGCACGTTCGTGGACCGTCGGAGCCCGGTGCAGGTGGCGGGGCTCACCGGCGTCGTGGCGGTGACGGCGGGCCACTACCACAGCCTGGCCCTGCGCGCGGACGGCACCGTGTGGTCGTGGGGGTCGAACTACAACGGCGAGTTGGGCGACGGCAGCCAGGTCCATCGCTCGCTGCCCGTCCTGGTGTCGGGGCTGAACAGCGTCGTGGCCGTGTCGGCGGGCGGCACCTCCTCCTTCGCCATCCGTTCAGGTGGCACCCTCTGGGCCTGGGGCGACAACAGCTACTTCCAACTGGGTGACGGCTCCGGCGCGAGCCACTCCGTGCCCGTCCAGCTCAACGGCTGGAGCGGGACGACCGTCGTGGCGACGGCGGCCTACCACACCGTGGCGGCGCGCTCGGACGGCACGCTCTGGGGCTGGGGCGTCAACTACGAGGGATGCCTGGGCAATCCCGCGACCCTCGACAACATGGTCGTCACGCCCTCGCCGGTGGTGGGCTTGAGCGGTGCCACCACGGTCGTCGTGGGAGAGGGATTCACGATGGCGCTGACGTCGGGGGGGACGCTCTGGGGCTTTGGCCTCAACACCCATGGCCAGCTCGGCAACGGCCCCCCGGTCCACGCCTTCGCCCCCATCCGCTCCCTGCTCTACTGAGAAGAGGCGTCGTGGCCTTCCCGCTGACGCGTCAGGGATTGCGCCTGATGCGTCAGCGGGGCGCTGGTGCGAGGGCTGCTGCTGGAGTTCCGCGCGGTTCGGAGGTGTGAGTCATTGGCGTGGTGGGTGCATTGAGGTCCCAGCATCCGCCGGGGACCTTCCCGCGCGCGGATTTCACTCCCTTCGACGAGGCACGCCCATGACCACCAAGTATGACGACCTGTTCTTCCGCACGACCACGTCGGACACCGGGGAGATTCCCTCCCCCCGCAACTACGAGTCGCCGGACATCATCCCCTACGGCATCTCCCCCCAGGGGGACCCGAAGAAGCTCTTCACGTCGAACTACGGGCAGGACGTGGGGCAGAATCTGGTGGGCAACGGCCCCAACTACATCTACCTGCGCACCACGAACCTCTCCTCGGGACCGCAGCAGGGGGTGGCCTCTCTGTACTACTCGAAGGCCAGCCTGTTGCTCTTCCCGGACCAGTGGCAGGACAACCAGATCTTCACCAGCGACAACCAGCCGGGGTCGCTCCTGAAGGCAGACTCCGCGGGGGACATCGCCGTGACGGAGAGCCCGTTCTTCTGGGAGCCGAATGACATCAGCGGGGACCACTACTGCCTCATCTCACGGGTCGTCACCAACAAGCATGAGAACCCCATCCCCCAGGTGGGCACCTACTCGGACCTGACCGACTTCATCATCGAGAATCCCGGCTTCGGCTGGCGCAACGTCAGCGTCGTCGACGCCAACAGCCCCGACTTCAACCACGCCATTCATTTCCCAGGGAAGCCGGATGGCGGACAGTTCATCTTCCTGCTGACGTGCACCAATGTGCCCGCCGGAGGCGTCGTCGCCTTCTCGTCGGGTGACGCGGGTCCCAATCCGCCCATCGTCGTGCAGCCGACCGTCGTGCCGGACACGGTGCCCGGCCCGGATGGGAACCGGAGCTGGGGCACCTTCGTCATCAGCAACATCCCCCCCAACTTCGAGACGAACATCACGTACTCCTACTGGGCCAAGGGCACCAAGCCCCTCCTGGGCTTCAAGATCCAACTGTCGTTCCAGGCCTACGTGGCGCCCGGCAGCAAGAACTTCAGCCGGATGCTCGCGCCCCACCAGTTGGGCGCGCCGCCCGAGTTGGCACAGAAGCTGAGCGGTCAGCGGGGCATCACGCTCGGCTCTCACACCACCATCCTTCGCTGAAGCCGCGCCTCGCGCACGAAGCAGACCCCAGCGGTCATCGGGACGGGTGGTCCAACCGTCACCGATGGCCGCTTTTCTCATGCCCGCCCCACCCC
>NZ_RAVZ01000390.1 GCF_003611635.1 Corallococcus terminator
GGTCGGGCGCGGCTGGGGCGGGGTGCGTGTTCAACCAGGACGCTGCCGTGAGGCGCGGTGTAGCGTGCCGCAGTCAAGCGCGCGAAGAAAGGCACTCGATCATGCGGTGGTGGCTCGTGGTGGGAGCGGTGAACGCTTTCCTGTCGGTGGCGGCGGGAGCCTTCGGGGCACATGCACTGCGGGCCCGGCTGCCCCAGGACCTGCAGGTCGTCTTCGAAACCGGAGCGCGCTACCACATGTACCACGCGCTCGCGCTGGTGGCCGTGGGCCTGTTGGGCGTGACGCGCCCCTCCGCGCTCCTGTCCGCCTCCGGCTGGGCGATGCTCGCGGGCATCGTCCTGTTCTCCGGCAGCCTGTACGCGCTCGCCCTCTCCGGGGTGCGAGTGCTGGGCGCCATCACCCCGCTGGGCGGCCTGGGCTTCCTCGTGGGCTGGATCCTCTTCGCCGTGGCCGCGTGGCGCTCCTCGCCCTGAGGCCGTGTCCGTCACTCCTTCAACAGGGGCGGCAGCGGGTAGACGAAGTCCAGGTCGCGGTGGTTTCGCACCCCGCAGGCCTCGCGCTGCACGGTGAGGTTCCAGCGCAGGCGCTCCGCCTCCGTCCAGAGCGCGCGGTAGGCCCCATAGCGCGCGGCCCGTGAAGGTCCACCCAGGGCGCGCAGCTCGCGCTCGGACTGGGACAGGGCCGCGAGGGCCTTCTCCAGGCTGTCTCCGGAGCGACGCAGCCCGGAGGCGCGCTCCTTCTGGAAGTCCACCTCGACAGGCAGCAGGGTCTCGACCTTCACCGGACGGGCCATGGCCTTCCGGATAACAACGACGCCGGGAGCTCGCATCGCACGCCGGGGTGCTCCCGGATGCGACCCGGCCCCCCTGCCCTCGCTCCCACCGGGCGGGCAGCCAGCCCCCACCGACAGGGCCGGGAGTGCCCGCGAGGCGAAGCAGCGTGCGAGGCCGCACCCAACCCGCTAGGTTTGGACTCCCACGTCCAATGAAGACCCTCCACCGCCCCACGAAGGACGAGCTTTTCGCCGCCACCGACCGCACCGTGCCGGACCTGCTGGCTCCGGGCATGCGGGTGCTCTTCTGCGGCATCAACCCCAGCCTCTACTCCGCCGTGGTGGGGGTGCACTTCGCGCGGCCGGGCAACCGCTTCTGGCCCGCGATGCACCTGTCGGGCTTCACGCCGCGCCGCCTGCTGCCGTCCGAACAGGGCGAATTGAAGGCGTTAGGCCTGGGCATCACGAACGTGGTGGACCGGGCCACGGTGTCCGCGGACCTGCTGGACGCCTCCGAGTACGTGACGGGACGCAAGAGCCTGGAGCACAAGGTGAAGCGCTACCGCCCGGCCTTCCTCGCGGTGCTGGGCCTGGGCGCGTACCGGGGCGCCTTCGCCCGGCCCAAGGCGCGGTTCGGCCGCCAGGAGGAGACGCTCGGCGACACCCGGCTGTGGGTGTTGCCCAACCCGAGCGGCCTCAACGCCAGCTACCAGCTCCCGGACCTGGCGCGCCTGTTCGGCGAGCTGCGCCGCGCGGTGGACGGGGGCTGAAGCCGCGTCACGGCAGGAGGCCGGCCTCGCGGGCCACCTGCGACACGACGGGGAGCACCTGGTCGAAGGCGGCGGCGTTGCACGCGAGCAGGCCCCGCCGGTTCTGGAGTTCGGAGCCGTCGTAGCGGTACGGCACGCCGGCCAGGTCCGTGAGGATGCCGCCCGCCGAACGGAGGACGGCCTCCGGCGCGCAGTTGTCCCAGCGGTAGCTCTTGTCGCTGGCGTGCACGTAGAGGTCGCAGCGGGCCTCCGCGAGCAGGCCGCACTTGACGCCCACCGAGCCAGACTCCTTCTCCCGGGTGATGCCCAGCCGCGTCACCACCGCGTCCGTCGCGCTGGAGCGGTGGGAGCGCGAGACGACCAGCCGCAGCGCCGCTGGATCCGCCACGTCCGACACGCGCAGCACACGGCGGCCCTGGGGGTCCTCCACGAAGCCCTGCCCGCCGACGACGCCCGAATAGAGGACGTCCCCGACGGCGCGGTAGACGACGCCCAGCGCGGGCCTGCCCTCCACCGCCAGGCCGATGTGGACGGCGAACTCGCCGTTGCGGTTCACGAACTCCTGCGTGCCGTCGAGCGGATCCACGTACCAGCAGCGCTCGAAGCGCTTCGCGTCGGACGCGTCCTCGGTCTCCTCCGCCACCACGCCGTCGCCCGGGAAGGCCTTGCGCAGCTCGCCCACGATGAAGGCGTTGGCGCGCTCGTCGGCCAGGGTGACGGGCCCCGCCCCGCCGGCCTTGTTCGTGACGGAGAAGTCGGTGGCGTAGACCTGCAGGAGGAGGTCACCAGCCTGGCGCGCGATGCGTCGGGCCACTTCGAGCTCGAGGGCGAGAGCGGGCATGGAGTGCCGCCGAGTCTGCCCCCTCGGCGCTGCTTTGGAAACCAACGGGAGGGGGCGCGCTGGGGCGGATTGCCCCACGGGGAAGATTGCCCCAGGCGCGGAAGGCTGCTCCGCCCCGGAAGGAGCGCTGGCCCGGTGGCTGCAATCACTGGGAGAAGACGACTTCCAGCGCCGGGGGCTCCAGGGCCGGCAAGGGTACGACGCGATGATGAAGTGGCTGATGGGGCTGGGCCTGCTGGGCATCGGCGTGGCGCTGGCGTTCGCGGGCGGGCAGATGGTCTACCGCACGACCGTGAGCCGGAGCTGGCCGACGGTGCAGGGCACGGTGGTGGAGTCCCGCGTGGAGACCCTGCGCGCCAAGCGCTCCGTGAGCTTCCGGCCGGAGGTGAGCTACCGCTACGAGGTGAACGGCACCCCGTACACGTCCGACACGTTCGCCTTCGACGGCCACGCTTCGGGGGCGCTCGCGGAGGCCCAGGCGGTCACGCGGCACTACCCGGCCGGAGCCCCGGTGACGCTGCACTATGAGCCGGCGGATCCGTCGGTGGCGTGCATCCAGTGTGAGACCGTCGGCGTGTCGAACTACGTGGTGACGCTGGTCGGCGTGGTGTTCGCGGTGATGTCCGCGTGGGCCTTGATGGACATGGCGCGCTCGGAGCTCGGTCAGCGACGGCGCCAGCAGCAGCCGGCTCGCTCCGGGGCCCGGTAGGCCCCGCCATTCGCAAGGGCCGCCGGGCCGTTGCATCATGCCGGGCATGGACCCGGAGAATCCCGTCGTGAAGCTGTGCGGCCAGGGCATGCAGGCGGAAGCCGCCCGCCGACACGAGGAGGCACGCGAGTGCTTCCAGCGGGCGTGGGACGTGGCCACCGACGACTACGAGGCCTGCATCGCGGCCCACTACCTCGCGCGGCATCAGCCCACGCCGGAGGACACCCGGCACTGGAACCAGGTGTCGCTCGACCGGGCCCGCGCCGTGGATGACGACCGCGTGCGCTCTTTCTTCGCGTCGCTCCACCTCAACCTGGGCCGGTGCGCCGAGGACCGGGGCGACTTCGCCACCGCCCGCGCCCACTACCAGCAGGCCGTGGAAGCCCTGCCCCACGTTCCCGAGGGCCCCTACCGGAACGTCGTGGAGCAGGGCCTGGGCGCGGCACTCGCCCGGGTGGCCGGCTGAGCACTTCCCTCCGGAAGGCTTCGACAGACGCGGCCCTGGGTGCCCATCCTGGGGCACCGAACCCCGCCGTCTGGAGTCTCCATGCCCGTCATCATCCGTCCCGCGAAGGCCTCGGACGAACCCGCGCTGGGTCGCATGGGCGCGGCGCTCGCGCACCAGCACCACGGCTTCGACGCGCAGCGCTTCATGGTCCCCGACGACGTGGAGTCCGGCTACCGCTGGTGGCTGGGCAAGGAGGCGCGCCGTCCCGACGAGGCCGTGGTCCTGGTGGCCGAACTGGACGGCGACGTCGTGGGCTACTGCTACGGCCGGCTGGAGGGCGTGGACTGGAACATGCTCCTGGACAAGCACGGCGCCCTGCACGACATCTGGGTGGAGGAGAAGGCGCGCGGCACCGGCACCGGACAACTGCTCGCGGAGGCCATGGTGCAGCGGCTCACCGACATGGGCGCTCCCCGCGTCGTGCTCTCCACCGCCGCGAAGAACGAGTCCGCGCGGCGCCTGTTCGAACGCCTGGGCTGGCGTCCCACGATGGTCGAGATGACCCGCGAGACGCCGCCCCGCTCATAGCCGCCCTGCGGCACCCGTCCCTGCTGGAACGCCTCCACCTGCGTCAGCGTGAAGGGCTGTTCGTAGAGGCCCCGGTCCTGCTGCCGGGAGCGGAACAGGTCCACGATGAGGTTCATCCGGTCCTGCACTGAACCCCAGTCGCGCGCCGCGCTGCCCGCCGTGTCGTCCGGCGTCCGGTCCAGCGTCTTCAACAGCCCCAGCAGCTCCGGGTGCTCCAGCCGCAGCAGGTCCGCCGCGCAGGACACCATCCGGCCGGACCAGCAGATCCCGGGTCCAGCGCGGGCAGGGGTGCCCTCCGAAGCATGCCGTCCGAGCAACGGGCGCACCATCGCTCCCCGGCAGGGCCTGGACCCGGGAGGTCGCCAGAAGTTCGTTGACGAATCCGGTGCGGAAGCCCGGCTCGGGTTGGAAGCCTCCCTCCGTGGACGAGGCGTCCCAACCTGTCCGACAGTCGGACAGGTTTCCCAACGAGCAGCCCGGCACGTCCCCTGCGCTCTTCTTGCCAGGTTCGCCGGGGTTGAAACCCAGGGCGGATGGAACCGGAGCGCCCCGGTGTCCTCGGCGGCTGGCGCGAGTGGGTAGACGAATGTCTGGCGACCTCCTTAGCGTCACGGGTGCTCATGCCCAAGACCGCACCGCACCTGCCATGGCTCCTGTCCCTCCTCCTGTTCTGGGGCTGCACGGACCCCGTGGAGTTCCCGGAGGAGTCCTCTTTCCACGTGGGCGCCGTCGCCCAGGCGCTCGACGTGACGACCGACGACGGTCCCGTCCGGGGCTCCGTCGCGGGCGGACTCAATGTCTTCAAGGGCATCCCCTACGCTGCGCCTCCCTCGGGGAACCGCAGGTGGGCTCCGCCCGCGCGCCCCACGCGGTGGACGCAGCCCCTCACCGCCGCCGCCTTTGGTCCGCCCTGCCCCCAGTTCAGGGAGGACGTGCTCCACCTGAACGAGGACTGCCTGCGCCTCAACGTGTGGGCCCCCGCCGCCCCCGCGAAGCCGCGCGCGGTGCTCGTGTGGATCCACGGCGGCGGCTACGTGGAGGGAGCGTCCAGCGAGGCCTGGTACGACGCCGCGCAGCTCGCGCAGCGTGAGGACCTGGTCGTCGTGTCGTTCAACTACCGGCTGGGCCTGCTCGGGTTCCTCGCCCTGCCCCAGCTCACCGCGCCGGACGGGGGCACGGGCAACTGGGGCCTGCGTGATCAGATCGCCGCGCTGGACTGGGTGCGCCGCAACATCGCCGCGTTCGGAGGCGACCCGAAGCGCGTGATGATCGCCGGGGAGTCCGCGGGCGCCGTCTCCGTGACGACGCTGCTGGCGGCCACGCCGGCCCAGGGACTGTTCCAGCGCGCCGCCATCCAGTCCGGCACCTACCGCCCCGTCCTGGAGAAGGAGCAGTCCGTGGGCGCCTTCCCGTCGGCGTACTTCGTGGGCCTCCTCTCGGCCATCGTCATGGAGTGCACCGAGGGCGACGTCGCCGCATGCCTGCGCGCGAAGCCGAGTGTGCAGGTGCTGGGAACCCAGGCACAGCTCACGCCCGTGACAGAGACCGGACTGGGACTGTGGCCCACGTTACCGGTGGTGGACGGCGTCGTGCTGAAGGGCCGGCCGCTCGCGCGGGTGCTCGCGGGCAGCGGGGACGTGCCCGTGCTGGTGGGCGCCAATGACAACGAAGCCAGCTTCGTCCTCGCCAGCATGGGCGTCGTCGGCAACCCGGGCGACTTCGGCCGCTACGTGGATGCCATCGGCGCGAGCGCCAGGAAGACGCAGCTCACCGCGCTCTACCAGCCCTCGGTGGTGGGCGAGGTCGCCGCAGCGGATGCGCTGGGCACGGACCTCTCGTTCGCGTGTCCGTCGCAGCGGCTGGCCACCGCGAGCGCCACCGTGGGCACGGCCCCCGCGTACCTCTACCGCTTCGCGCGAGCCCTCCCCAACGGGCCCTTCGCGCCGCTGGGCGTCGCGCACGGGACGGACATCGTCTACCTGTTCGGCCGCTTCGATGCGGTGGCCACCACGCCCACGCCGCAGGACCTGACGCTGTCCCAGCAGATGCAGTCCGCCTGGGGCGCGATGGCGCGCACCGGCTCGCCCATCCCCGCGTGGCTGCCCTATTCACCCGGCGGAACGTTCATCACCTGGAACACGCCCGCCACGACGCAGGCCACCTGGCGCAACGGACGCTGCGCCTCGCTGGACGCGTGGGGTCTGCTGCCCCCTTGAGAAACGACGAAGCCCCGGGCGAACAGGCCCGGGGCTCCAGGGGTGCATCACGAACGGCGAAGGGGACGGCCTACTTCTTCTGCTCCTTCACCCACGAGTCCTTCAGCGTCACCGTGCGGTTGAAGACGGGCGCTCCCGGCTTCGAATCCAGCGCGTCCGCGCAGAAGTAGCCCAGGCGCTCGAACTGGAAGCGGTCACCGGGATTGGCCTGTGCGAGCGACGGCTCCACGCGAGCATCCGAGACGACCTCCAGGCTGGCCGGGTTGATGAAGGCCTTGAAGTCCTTCTCCTTGTCCCGGTCCGGCTGCTCCACGGAGAAGAGCCTGTCATACAGCCGCACCTGCGCGACGGGCGCGTTGCCCGGCACCCAGTGCAGCGTGCCCTTCACCTTGCGGCCATCCGGCGAATCCCCGCCGCGCGTCGCGGGGTCATAGGTGCAGCGCAGCTCCGTGATGTTGCCGGCCGCGTCCTTGATGACCTGCTCGCACTTGATGAAGTACGCGGAGCGCAGGCGCACCTCCTTGCCCGGCGCCAGGCGGAAGAAGCCCTTCTCCGGCACCTCCTGGAAGTCGTCCGCCTCGATGTACAGCTCGCGCATGAACGGCACCTTGCGCGTGCCCAGCTCCGCCTTCTTCGGATGGTTGGCGACCTCCAGCTCCTCGGTCTGCCCCTCCGGGTAGTTCTCCACCACCACCTTGAGCGGACGCAGCACCGCCATGGCGCGCGGGGCCGTCTCATTCAGGTCGTCCCGGATGCTCAGCTCCAGCACGCCCATGTCGATGAGGCTGTCCGACTTGCTCACGCCGATGCGCTTCGCGAAGTCCCGCAGCGACGCAGGCGTGTAGCCCCGGCGACGCAGGCCGCTGATGGTCAGCATGCGCGGGTCGTCCCAGCCCGACACCAGCCGCTCCGTCACCATCTGGAGCAGCTTGCGCTTGCTCATCACCGCGTACGTGAGGTTCAGCCGCGCGAACTCGTACTGATTCGGCCGGTCGCCCTTGATGAGCGCGTTGACGATCCAGTCGTACAGCACGCGGCGGTTCTCGAACTCCAGCGTGCACACCGAATGCGTGATGCCCTCGATGGCGTCCGACAGACAGTGCGCGAAGTCGTAGAGCGGGTAGATGCACCACTTGTCGCCCGTGCGGTGGTGGTGCGCGTGCCGGATGCGGTAGATGGGCGGGTCTCGCAGCACCGGGTTCGACGACGTCATGTCGATCTTCGCGCGCAGCGTGTGCTTGCTGTCCGGGAACTCGCCCGCCTTCATCCGGCGGAACAGGTCCAGGTTCTCCTCCACCGAGCGCGTGCGGTACGGGCTGTCCCGGCCCGGCGTGGTGAAATCACCGCGGTACGCGCTGATCTCCTCCGGCGACAGGCTGCACACGTAGGCCTGGCCCTGGGAGATGAGCTGCTCGGCGAAGGCGTAGAGCCGGTCGAAGTAGTCGGACGCGAAGAAGCGCCGGTCGTCCCAGTCGAACCCGAGCCAGCGCACGTCGCGCTGGATGGACTCCACGTAGTCGGTGTCCTCGGTGAGCGGGTTGGTGTCGTCGAGGCGCAGGTTGCACTTGCCGCCATACTGGTTCGCCAGCCCGAAGTTCAGCGCGATGGACTTGGCGTGGCCGATGTGGAGGTAACCGTTGGGCTCCGGCGGAAAGCGGGTGTGCACGCGACCGCCGTGCTTGCCGGCCCGCTGGTCCTCCTCGATGACCTCCTGGAGGAAGTTGAGGCCCTGCGTCTCGTTTGGGGTCGTCATGATGGGGGCGAATCCTGTTGAAGCCGGACAGGGGGGGCAAGATCTTCCTGACCCGGCCCCCCGTCCTTACCTACTTAACCCGGGACGGCTCAGACGTCCGCGAGCAGCGATTCCCAGGCCTTGAGGGCCCGTTCGGAGGACAGCTCGTCCGCCCGGGCCAGTGCCCGGGTCCGCAGGTCGTCCCGCCAGGCCGCGTCCCTCACCACCCGCCCCAGGGCCTCCGCCATGGACGCGTCATCCCCCATGGGC
>NZ_RAVZ01000391.1 GCF_003611635.1 Corallococcus terminator
GGGCGCGGAAGGCTGCGCCTGGGGTGCGGCGGCGAGGAGGAGGACAAGAAGGGCGCTGGGGGTGGCCATACTCTGGAGCGGCAGGACTTTCCGGTGGGCGTGTGGCAAACACACCTTCCGGCCCCTGCGCGCGGTCAAGATGTAATTGACAACCGTTGTCGAATGCAATGATCTCTTACGCCCATGACCCTCGCTGAGCAAGTGGCATCAACGCGACGCGCCGTGGTCCGACTCCTCAGCCAGAAGGTGGGAGAGCAAACGGACCGGCCGCTGATGCAACTGCTCGTGCTGAAATACATTCTCGTGCTGGACATCCACAGCCAGGCGGTCATCGCGGAGCGGCTGCTCATCGACGCGCCCGCCGTGAGCCGGCTGGTGGATCGCCTGGAGGAGGATGGGCTGGTGGAGCGCCGCGCGGGGGAGAACCGCCGCTGTGTGCGCCTGGAGGCGACCGACGCGGGCCGCAAGGAATTCCAGGCCCTGGAGCGCGCCACGGAGTGGCTGGACGAAGAGGCCCGGGCCCAGCTTTCGCCCGGAGAGTTCGAGGAGCTGTCACGCCTGCTGGAGAAACTCCAGGGCGGCCTGCTCCAGCGGCTCGCGTCCTCGCCCCCGGGCAACAACCCGTGCGGCACCTCGCGCAAGGACGAGTAGCTCCCGCCTCACGCCTGCCCCGAAACGACGACGGGTGACGACGGGGCGGAAACGGGCTCCTGCCCGCGTCCGTCCCGCCGCCACCCATGCGTCACTTCCGGGGGGAAGGGTTGAAGGTTGGGTTGAGGGGGGACGTTCCGCTAGCGATGACGGGGAATGTTGCGGGACACGTGCAGGGCCCACGCCTCCGCCGAGTCCAGCTCCGCGCGGGCGCTGGCGAAGCGATCCAACGCCTCATCGGTGCCGTCGTTGCCGAAGATGGCGTCGTGCAGTTCCTTCTGGGCCCGCGTCAGCCGCAGGCTCGTCTGCAACCACAGCCGGGCCGCCATGCGCGGCGTGATGACCACCTGCGTGGGATCCCACACCTCCAGGGCGGCGAAGTCGGCGGAGGACATCTCTTCGTATCCAGCGGCCTGCTCGGTTCGTGCGTTCATGCCCGGATGTTCGCCATGGCCTCCAGGCAGGGCATCCGGGCCATCTGGGCAGGCTGGAAGGCCACTGGTGAGCAGTCGAGGACAGTTCCACCATCCCCTGGGGTACTCGCCTTCCTGGTTTTACGGGGAGAATCAATACAGCAGGGCTGGGAGAATGCTTCCCACACTGCAATCCTGGAGAGAATCGAGCGCCTTCTCCTAGAATCCTCCGCTCCCTCCGTGACGTGCGAGGCATCACCCTGGATCTGAACACCCTGAACAAGCTGCTCACCGTTGGCGTCCAGAACGGGGCTTCGGACATCCATTTCCGGCCGGGGGATCCCCCCATCTACCGGGTGAATGGTGTGCTGCGGCCGTTGAAGATGGAAAAGCTGCAAGCGGACCACACCAAGCAGGTGGCCCTGCACGTGATGAATGATCCGCTGATGAAGGCGCAGGTGGACAGCGTGCAGGAGTGCGACTCGTCCTACAGCCTTCCGGGGGTGGCGCGCTTCCGCGTGAACATCTACCGGCAGCGGGGCTCGCTCGCCTGCATCCTGCGCATCATCCCGGACGAGATTCCCAGCATCGACGGCATGGGCCTGCCGCAGGTGCTCAAGACGATCGCCGGCAACGAGCGCGGGCTGGTGCTGGTGACGGGGGCGACGGGGTCCGGCAAGAGCTCCACGCTGGCGTCGATGATCAACCACATCAACCACACGGAGAGCCTGCACATCCTCACCATCGAGGACCCCATCGAGTTCATCTACAAGAACGTGAAGTCCTCCATCTCCCAGCGGGAGATTGGGCCGGACACGCAGAACTTCGCCATCGCGCTGAGAGCTGCGCTGCGTCAGGACCCGGACGTCATCCTGGTGGGCGAGATGCGCGACACGGAGACCATCGACATCGCGCTGAAGGCGTCGGAGACGGGACACCTGGTGCTGTCCACGGTGCACACCACGGACGCGTCGCGCACCATCAACCGCCTGGTGTCGGTGTTCCCGGCCGAAGAGCAGACCATGGTGCGCATGCGCCTGGCGGACTGCCTCAAGGCGACCATCTCCCAGCGCCTCTTGCCGCGGGCCACCGGCAAGGGCCGCACGGTGGCGCTGGAGATCATGGTGCAGACGAAGACGGTGGAGCAGTACATCCGCGACGACCGCGCCAGCGAATTGAAGGACGTCATCGAGAAGGGCCGCGACATGTTCGGCATGCAGTCCTTCGACCAGCACCTGACCCAGTTGTACCGGGCCGGGGACATCACGCTGGAGACAGCGCAGAGCGCGGCCTCCAACCCGGCGGACTTCCAGCGCGCGCTCGAGTTCGACTGAACCCCGCGCGCCGGAAGGGACTCCGGCGCGTCAGGCCTTCTTCGCGGACGGCTTGTTGATGTTCGCGAAGAAGTCGTTGCCCTTGTCGTCCACGACGATGAAGGCGGGGAAGTCGACCACGTCGATCTTCCACACGGCCTCCATGCCCAGCTCCTCGTACTCCAGCACCTCCACCTTGGTGATGCAGTCCTTGGCGAGCCGGGCCGCCGGGCCTCCGATGGAGCCCAGGTAGAAGCCGCCGTGCTTCTTGCAGGCCTCGGTGACGGCCGGGGAGCGGTTGCCCTTGGCGAGCATCACGAAGCTGCCGCCCTCCGCCTGGAACTGATCCACGTACGCGTCCATGCGGCCCGCGGTGGTGGGGCCGAAGGAGCCGGACGCGTAGCCCTCCGGCGTCTTCGCCGGGCCCGCGTAGTAGACCATGTGGTCCTTCATGTACTGGGGCATGCCCTCGCCCCGGTCCAGGCGCTCCTTGAGCTTCGCGTGCGCGATGTCGCGCGCCACCACCAGCGAGCCCGACAGCGACAGGCGCGTCTTGATGGGGTAGCGCGACAGCTCCGCGCGCAAATCACTCATGGGGCGGTTCAAGTCCAGCTTCACCACGTCGTCGGACAGGTCCGTGTCCTTCGCCTCCGGCAGGTACTTCGCGGGGTCGGTCTCCAGGGCCTCCAGGAAGACGCCGTCGCGCGTGATTTTTCCCAGGGCCTGACGGTCCGCGGAGCAGGAGACGGCGATGGCCACCGGGCAGGACGCGCCGTGGCGGGGCAGGCGGATGATGCGCACGTCGTGGCAGAAGTACTTGCCGCCGAACTGCGCGCCGATGCCGGTGCGCTGGGTGAGCTTGAGCACCTCCTGCTCCAGCGCCACGTCGCGGAAGCCGCGGCCCAGGGCGTTGCCTTCGGTGGGCAGCGAGTCCAGGTAGCGCGCGGAGGCGTACTTGGCCGTCTTCAGCGCGAACTCCGCGGACGTGCCGCCCACCACGATGGCCAGGTGGTACGGCGGGCACGCGGCGGTGCCCAGCGAGCGGATCTTCGTCTCCAGGAACGTAAGCAGGCTCTGCGGATTGAGGACCGCCTTGGTCTCCTGGAACAGGTAGCTCTTGTTCGCGGAGCCGCCGCCCTTGGCCATGAAGAGGAATTTGTAGGCGTCGCCGTCGGTGGCGTAGAGCTCGATCTGCGCGGGCAGGTTGTTGCCCGTGTTGACCTCCCGGTACATGTCCAGCGGCGCCATCTGCGAGTAGCGCAGGTTCGACGTGAGGTACGTGTCGAACACGCCCCGGGAGATGGCCGCCTCGTCGCCGCCCTGGGTGAGGACGTACTGGCCCTTCTTGCCCATCACGATGGCGGTGCCGGTGTCCTGGCAGGAAGGCAGCACGCCGCCCGCGGCGATGTTCGCGTTCTTGAGCAGCTCCAGCGCCACGAAGCGGTCGTTTTTCGACGCCTCCGGGTCCTGGAGGATGTTCGCCAACTGCTGGAGGTGCCCGGGGCGCAGCAGGTGCGAGATGTCCCGCATGGCCTCGCGGGTGAGCAACGTGAGGGCCTCCGGCGCGACCTGGAGGAAGGACCGGCCGCCGGCTTCCAGCACGGAGACGTGCTCCTTCGTGAGCAACCGGTAGGGCGTCTCGTCCTTGCCGAGCGGCAGCATGTCCTGGAACTGGAAGTCACTCATCGCGTCGCGTCTCTCACGGCAAGGGTGGAACGAAGGGGCGGGCCCGGCGGGGGACTCTACCGGGCCTGTTCCCGGGGTGGCACCACGTAGAGGTACACGGGGGTGCGGTACAGGTCGTCCAGCCGCACGGTGCGCGCGGGCGTCCACCCCCGGAGCGAGAAGGTGTGGCTGAGGATGAGGGCGCCCTCGGGCAGCTCGGCCGCGAAGCGGGGCGCCAGGCGCGTCATGTGGCCCCGCGACAGGTAGCAGAGGACGCAACTTGCGTCCTGGAAGGACGCACGGAAGAAGTCCTGGCGGCGCAGGGTGAGGTTCGCGCGCGGGAAGAACCGCATGCGCAGGCGCATGAAGAGGAAGGGCAGCCAGGAGCGCTCGTAGGCGATGACGCGGGCCTGGGGGCAGCGGTCGGCCAGGGGGAAGGCCAGGTCTCCCCAGCCCGCGCCCAGCTCCAGCACGGTGCCCGTCAGGTCGCGCGGAAGCATCGCGAGCAGGGCCCGCCGCACCCGGGGCGGGCTGGGCATGGGCGGCGCGCCGGTGCGCAGCGTGGACACGACGATGGACAGCGCCCCCGCGAGGAGCACCGCCCAGAGCAGCAGGAAGAGGAGGGTGCCCGTCGCGCTCACCGGGCACGCATCATCGCAAATGCCGCCGGAGTCGGGGCCCTACTTGCGAGGGAGGTGGCCCGCGTCCGCATGGCGCACGGGCGAGGCCGGCGCTGCTGCCGGGGGCTTCACCCGCGCGACGGCGGGGGCCGGTTCAACGCTCTCGAACAGGGCCCGGCCCAAGACGAAGCAGAAGACCACTCCCACGGTGAGTGCCATCACGTTCCAGTAATACCCCATGGGGCCTGCCACGAAGCACGGACCATGCCGTCCCTGCGGCGCACTCGGAACGCGGGGGCCAGGCGCACCCGGTTGTGTCCTTTCGCGCTACAGCGGCGGACCCGGGCGTTGCCCCCCAGGCAACAGCTCCCTCACGCCGCGTTCAATGCTCGGAGGACCAAGGGCTTCACGTGCAGGCTCGGGCCGCTACACGGAGGGCGCGGAGTTGGCGGGCTTGGGCTCGGGCGTGGGCCGGTGCGCGGCGGACTCCAGCCGGTCCACGTTGCGCAACTCGGGGAAGAGCCACGCCCAGAGGCCCACGACGACGAGGGTGCCCACGGCGCCAATCACCACGGCGTGCACGGCGCCCAGCGCTTCGGCCAGCGAGCCCGCGCGGAACTCGCCCAGCTCGTTGGAAGCGCCAATGCACATCATGTTCACCGCGCCCACGCGGCCGCGCATGTCGTCCGGCGTGGAGACCAGCTCCAGCGTGTGGCGCACCACCACGCTCACCATGTCCGCGGCCCCACCGATGGCGAGCGCCACGAGCGACAGGGGCAGCGACGTGCTCAGGCCGAACACCAGCGTGGCCGCGCCGAACACCGCCACCGCGCCGAACATCTTCCACCCGGCATGGCCGCCCAGGGGACGGAACGCGAGCAGCACCGCCACCACCGCGGCGCCCGCGGCCGGAGCGCTGCGCAACAGGCCCAGGCCCAAGGGCCCCGTCTGCAGCACGTCGCGCGCGTAGATGGGCAGCAGCGCCACCGCGCCACCCAGCAGCACGGCGAAGAGATCCAACGTGAGGCTGCCCAGCAGCAGGCGCTTCTGGCTCACGAACCGGAGGCCCGCGACGAGCGTGGCCAGCGAGATGGGCTCTCGCGACGCGCTGCCCGTGCGGACCTTGAGCGAGAGGATCCACCCCACCGTGAGCGCGCACAGCGACGCGGACGCGATGTAGACGCCCTTGCCGCCCAGCCACCCGTAGAGCAGTCCGCCCACGGCGGGGCCCGCGATGGTGGCCACCTGCCACGTGGTGGAGTTCACCGCCACCGCGCGCGTCAGCTCCTCGGGGGGCACCAGGTACGGCGTGAGCGCGGAGCCCGCGGGGGCGTAGAAGGCCCGCGCGGTGCCGAACAGCACCAGCACGCCGTAGACGAACCGCACGTCGGTGACGTGGCCCAGCGTGAAGGACAGCAGCAGCAGGCTGCACACCAGCATCACGCCCTGGCAGATGGCCAGGATGCGGCGGCGGTCGAAGCGGTCCGCCACCTGCCCGCCCAGGAGGCTGAAGGCGAGGAAGGGGACGAACTGCGCCAGTCCCGTGTAGCCCAGCGCGAGCGCGCTGCCGGTGAGTTCGTACACCTGCCAGCCGATGGCCACCGACTCAATCTGCACCGCGAGCACCGCGCACAGACGGGCGATTTGATACAGCCGGAAGTCGCGGTGACGGAAGACGGACGTGCTGAGCGCGTTGGCCATGCTGGAGTCGCGCTGTAACGCAGCCCGTCCAGCTCCGCCAGCCACAACGCGTGGCGACTCCCGCCTGGAACCTCTCCGGGCCTACGAGGTAGCGCGCATCCGGTTGAGCCGGTCGTAGTGACGGTAGCCCAGCTTGTCGAGCGCGGCGGGCGGCGCGAGGCCGATGTCCACCAGCGTCTTGATGTCGTACGTGCCCGCGAGCACCGGCGGCGCGTAGTTGCCCACTGCCTCCGGCGTGCGGAAGCCCGGCAGCGGGAAGAGCACCGTGCTGGTGTGCACGTGCATGAAGTGCGCGGCGGACTGGCGCTGCCACCCCGGCACGCCCGGCGCGGTGATGACGTGCGGCGTGGCGAGGAACGTGCCGCCGGTGAGGATCTCCAACTGCTGGCCCACCTGCGCCACGATGCAGCCCGCGGGCGCGGTGCCGCGCACCATCAGGCCCTGCGGCGCGTCCGGCGTCGCGCGCGTGCGCAGGTACAGGCCGCTCTTGTCATCCGGCTTCGGCGCCGGGCGGCCCTCCGGGTCCAGGAACCGGCCCCCGGGCAGGAGCGTGAGCAGGTTGAAATCCGTGTGCTCCTCGCCCCAGAGGATGCCGGTGTTCACCTGGGACGGGCCCAGGGGCAGGTACTGGAGCGCGCGCGTGACGTGGGGCGCGCGGTCGCAGAAGTCCGTGAAGGTGGTCTCCGGCAGGTTCAGCGCCAGGGCGGAGCCGCGCAGGAGCTTGAGCCCGGCCTCGTGCAGCGCGCGGCCCATGGTGAGCAGGCCGTCCTGGAAGTACGGCGGCGCGGAGTCGGGCCAGATGTTCTCCGGGTACAGCTCCGGGAACTCCAGTGCGGACTGCGCGTCGTTGGGCGTGGGCGCCGCGAAGTAGCACTCCTTGAAGTCCGGCTGCCCGTTGCCGGCGACGGCGACCTCCGTGTTCGGAGGCGTCCACCCGCGCTGGTACCAGAGGTCCGCGCGGCCCAGGGGGCGCTTCACGGCTTCGGGGAGGGCGACGAACGCGGAGAACGCGTCGTAGAAGCGCTCCAGCGCCGGTGCGTCCACTCCGTGGTTCTTCACGAACACGAGGCCGAAGACGCCGAAGGCCTCGCGCAGTGCCGCCGCGGCGCGTTCGAGGCGCGCCGGTTCGCCCGACGCGAGGTCCGCGAGGTCGACCGTCGGGATGTGGATCGAGGAGGTGTCCGCCATGGTGGGCCCAGGTGTATCGCGCCCGGGCCCGCCTGAGGAGGGGGACAATGCCTGCCCGCTTGAAGCAGGACACCCGCTTCCCGGGAAATCCGGGAGCAGGCCGTCAGCGCGCGGTGAGGGTCACGTCCACCGGGGCGCACTTCACCGGGGTGGACTTGTAGTCGCCGTTCAGGCGGGGCACGTCCTCCTGGCGGGTGGCGACGTCCATCAGCTCGTCGCGGAAGGTGATGCGGTAGGTGCCCGGCTTCTTGAAGTCATAGGACTGCGTCACCTCCACGCGGTTCTCCACTGTCGCGCCCGGGGCAATGGCCTCGTAGCTGGAGGCGGAAGGGGCGGCGCGCTTCACCATGCGGCCCTGGTACTCCACCTCCGTTCCGTCGCGGGTGACCTGGAACACGGTGCCCAGGATGCCCTCCAGCGGCGTCTGCCACTTCAGGACCCAGAGGGCTTGAGCGGAGCGGTTGGTGAGCTGGAAGAGGACCTCCACGCTTTCGCCCACGCGGGCCGTCGCGGGGGCGCTCAGGGTGCATTCCAGGTTCGGGGTCGTCACGGCGGCGGGCTCCGGGGCGGGCG
>NZ_RAVZ01000392.1 GCF_003611635.1 Corallococcus terminator
GCCCGACGCCCCGACGCTGAAGCGCATGACGGCGCGCTTCGCCCCGGTGGACCTGAAGGTGGACGTCTCCAAGCTCCCGGACGCGGAAAAGCGCGCCCTGGCCAAGGTGGTTCAGGCCGCCAAGCTGATGGACCCCCTCTTCCTGCGTCAGGTCTGGGCGGGCAACGAGGCGCTGCTGCTGGACCTGGTGAAGGACACCACGCCCCTGGGCAAGGAGCGGCTGCACGCGTTCCTGCTCAACAAGGGCCCCTGGTCGCGCCTGGACGAGTCGAAGCCGTTCCTGCCCGGCGTGCCGGCGAAGCCGGACGAGGGGAACTTCTACCCCGCGGGCGCCACCAAGGCGGAGGTGGAGGCGTGGGTGAAGGGCCTGCCGGAGGCGCAGCAGCACGCGGCCACGGGCTTCTTCACCACGCTGCGCAAGGGCCCGGACGGCAAGTTCGTGAGCGTGCCCTACAGCGTCGAATACCAGGGCGAGCTGGCCATGGCCGCGCAGCTCTTGCGCGAGGCGGCGGCGCTCACCCAGCAGCCCTCGCTGAAGAGCTTCCTGGAGAAGCGCGCGGCGGCGTTCCTGTCCAACGACTACTACGCGAGCGAGGTCGCGTGGATGGAGCTGGACGCGAGCGTGGAGCCCACCATCGGGCCCTATGAGGTCTACGAGGACGGCTGGTTCAACTACAAGGCCGCGTTCGAGGCGTTCATCGGCGTGCGCGACGACGTGGAGACGCAGAAGCTGTCGAAGTTCAGCTCGGAGCTCCAGGAGCTGGAGAACAACCTCCCCATCGAGCCGGGCCTGCGCAATCCGAAGATTGGCGCGCTGGCCCCCATCCGCGTCATCAACAGCCTGTACTCCTCTGGCGACGGCAACCGGGGCGTGCAGACCGCGGCCTTCAACCTGCCCAACGACGAGCGCGTGGCGGCGGAGAAGGGCACCAAGCGCGTGATGCTCAAGAACGTGCAGGAGGCCAAGTTCCAGCGCGTGCTGCTGCCCATCGCGAAGGTGGCGCTGCCCGCGAAGGACCGCAAGGACGTGGCCTTCGACGCCTTCTTCACGCACATCCTGATGCACGAGCTGATGCACGGCCTGGGGCCCCACAACGTCACCGTGGCCGGGAAGCAGACGACGGTGCGGCAGGCACTGCAGGCCTCCTCCAGCGCCATTGAAGAGGCCAAGGCGGACATCTCCGGCCTGTGGGCGCTCCAGCGGCTGGTGGACAAGGGCACCCTGGACAAGTCCCTGCAGCGCACCATGTACACGACGTTCCTCGCGTCCGCGTTCCGCTCCATCCGCTTCGGCATCGACGAGGCGCACGGCAAGGGCGTCGCGCTCCAGCTCAACCACTTCCTGGACACCGGCGCGGTGAAGGTGAACGCGGACGGCACGTTCGAGGTGGTGCCCGACAAGATGCAGTCCTCCGTCACGTCGCTGACGAACCAGCTCATGGCCCTGCAGGCCCGGGGCGACCGCGCGGAGGCGGAGGCCCTGCTCGCGAAGCAGGGCGTGGTGCGGCCCCCGGTGCAGAAGGTGTTGGAGCGCCTGAAGAACGTGCCGGTGGACATCGAGCCGCGCTACGTCACCGCCGACTCGCTGGTGCGCGACTTCGGCGCGCCCGCGGCTGCGCCCTCCGCCACCGGGACGAAGTAGCCGCCTCCCATTCCCCGGCCTGCCGCGTTTTTCCGTGCGCGGCGGGCGGGGCGTGGCCAGTAAGGCAAGCAGATGGCGTCCGTGTCCTCCTCCCAGCCCGTGCCACCCGACCCGTGGGGCGCCCTGCTCGCGCTCACGGTGCTGGGAGCGTGGGGAGGGCACCTGGCGTGGCTGCTGGCCGGCCCCGAGCGGCCGTGGGATTCACCGCTCACCTGGCTGCACGTCCTCTTCCAGATGTGGCTGTCCACCGGCCTCTTCATCACCGGCCACGACGCCATGCACGGTACCGTGTCGCTCAACCGCCGGGTGAACGCGGCGGTGGGCACGGTGGCCTGTTTCCTCTTCGCGGGCCTGTCCTACCGGCGGCTGGTGGTGAACCACCGCGCGCACCACGCGGACCCCACCGGGGAGCACGACCCGGACTTCGCCACCCGCACGCAGTCGTTCTGGCCGTGGTTCGCCACCTTCATGGTGCGCTACACGACGTGGTCACAAATCGGGGTGATGGCGCTGAAGTTCAACGCGCTGATGTACCTGGGCGTGCCCCAGGCGCGCCTCCTGGCCTTCTGGGTGCTGCCGTCGGTGCTGGCCACCGTGCAGCTCTTCTATTTCGGCACCTACCGGCCGCACCGGCGCCCGGACACGGCGGACATGGCGCCCCACCATGCGCGCACCCTGCCGCGCAACCACCTGTGGGCCCTGCTGTCTTGCTTCTTCTTCGGCTACCACTGGGAGCACCACGCGTCCCCCGGCACGCCCTGGTGGCGGCTGTGGCGGCTGAAGGACGCCCGGCGGTAACCGACCGGGGGCCTGGAGCGTTATAGAGGGGCCATGCGCGACAAGCTCCCTCCCGAGCCTCCCGGTTCCGAAGTGACGCCCGAGAAGCTCTACCTGCGCCGCCGCGAGCTCATCAAGAACGCGGGCCTGTTCGCGGGCACCGCCGCCGTGGTGGGGGGCGGGCTGTACCTGTTGGGCATGAAGCGCACCCGGCCCATGGACGGCTTCGTCCCGGACGCGGGTGAGGTGGCTCAGCCGGTGGCGCCCGCCGCGGGGGCCTTCGACACCGACGAGCCGCGCACGCCCTACGAGGACATCACCACCTACAACAACTTCTACGAGTTCGGCCTGGACAAAAACGACCCGGCCCGCCGCGCCCACACGCTCAAGTCCCGGCCGTGGACCGTCGTCATCGACGGCGAGGTGCACAAGCCGCAGACGGTGGACGTGGATCAGCTCATCGCCGGCTTCCCCCTGGAGGAGCGCGTCTACCGGATGCGCTGCGTGGAGGCCTGGTCCATGGTGATTCCGTGGCTGGGCATCCCCCTGGGCAAGCTGCTGGAGCGCGTGCAGCCCACGTCCTTCGCGAAGTACGTGGCCTTCACCACGCTGGAGGACCCGGAGCAGATGCCCGGCCAGAAGAGCCCGGTGCTGGACTGGCCCTACGTGGAGGGCCTGCGCCTGGATGAGGCGCAGCACCCGCTGACGCTGCTGGCCACGGGCCTGTACGGCAAGCAGTTGCCCGCGCAGAACGGCGCGCCGCTGCGGCTGGTGGTGCCGTGGAAGTACGGCTTCAAGGGCATCAAATCCATCGTCCGCATCTCGCTCACGCGGGAGCAGCCGCGCACGACGTGGAGCCTGGCCAACGCGCGCGAGTACGGCTTCTTCGCCAACGTGAACCCGGCGGTGGACCACCCCCGCTGGAGCCAGGCCAGCGAGCGGCGCATCGGCGACACCGGCCGGCGCCCGACGCTGCCCTTCAACGGCTACGCGGAGCAGGTGGCCGACCTCTACCGTGGCATGGACCTGAAGCGGGACTTCTAGCGCATGGCCTCCAAGCAACCCTGGCTCAACCCCGCCGTCGCATTGGGGGGACTGTCCCCCCTGGCCCTGCTCGCGGTGCAGGGCGCCCAGGGACAACTCGGGGCCAACGGCATCGAGTTCGCCCTCAACCAGACGGGCCTCTTCGCGCTGGCGGTGCTGCTCGCATCGCTGGCGTGCACGCCGCTGCGGCTCATCACCGGCTGGACGTGGCCCGCGCGCATCCGCCGCACGCTGGGCCTGCTGGCCTTCACGTACGTCAGCGCGCACTTCCTCACGTACTCCGTGTTGGATCAGGGGCTGGACGTGCGCGCCATGGCGGAGGACGTGCTGACGCGGCCCTTCATCACCGTGGGCTTCACCGCGTTCGTGATGCTGATACCGCTGGCCGTCACGTCCACGAACCAGTCGGTGCGGCGGCTGGGCTTTCCGAAGTGGCAGCGCCTGCACCGGCTGGCCTACGTGGCCGCGATGCTGGGCGTGGTGCACTTCGTGTGGCGGGTGAAGAAGGACGTGACGGAGCCGGTGCTCTACGGCGCCGTGCTGGCCCTGCTGCTGGCGGTGCGGGTGGGAGAGGCCCTGCGAAAGAAGCGGGCCCTGGCGGCGCAGCGCACGGCGTGACGTGCCGCGACCGAGGCGCGGCTACTTCGCGGCGCGGGGCAGCGGCAGGATGGTGTCCACCAGCGTCATCAACTGCGCGCAGCTCACGGGCTTGCGCACGAAGGCGCTGATGCCGGCCTTCTGACCCAGGGCGCGCACTTCCGCCACGTTCGGGTCGCCGGTCATCATCAGGATGGGGACCTTGGACAGCTTGGTATTGGTGCTGGCGCGGATCTGCCCGGCGAAGTCCGCGCCGTTCATCCCGTCCATGTGGAAGTCGGTGAGGATGAGGTCCACCGGCTCCGCCTCGGCGACCTTGAGGCCCTCCTCGGCGGATTCGGCCTCCAGGAATTCGAAGCTGCGGGCCATCAGGTAGATCTTCAGCAGCGTCCGGATGGAGCGGCTGTCATCCACCAGCAGGACGCGCTGCGGCCCTGTTCCCGAGGCCGGACGGACCGTGGGCGTACTTCCCGTGGGACGGGAGGGCGCGGGTTCGGGGGCGGAGAGGGGGCCGGCCTTCATCGGAATCAAAACCTCGGGAGGGGAAGCGCCTCCGGCAGCACGACCCCATGGTCGCGGATGGGCCCTGCGAAG
This sequence comes from Corallococcus terminator, assembly GCF_003611635.1. Lineage (GTDB taxonomy): Bacteria > Myxococcota > Myxococcia > Myxococcales > Myxococcaceae > Corallococcus > Corallococcus terminator. The sequence continues at coordinate 4,655 of NZ_RAVZ01000392.1, forward strand.
TCAAAGCAACGCAGGGCCCCTCACCGAGATTTCAGGCGCCCCCTGAAAGCTTCAACGAACGTCCAACAGGAAGGCCTGGGAAGGCACGCCTGGCAGCCCTGCGGCCTCCGCGAGGGTCGGATCCAACTCATTGGGCACACGCCACGTCTGTCCCGTGGACTGCACCAGGGTGACGCTGTAGCGACCCGCCGGCACGGTCGAAAGCAGGGCAGGCGCGGCGGGGTCGCGCGCGTCCAGGGCGCGGTTCTGGATGGCCACGCGGAGCTGGGGAACGAACACGGGCTGCGGGCGGGGGTTGCCCTGCTCGTCCCTCAGGGCAGCGAGGAGGGTGTCAGGCACCAGGCCGGCCGCCAGCACCGCCACGTCCGGCTTGCCGTCCTTGCCGCCGGAGACGCGCGCGTAGTCCACGCCCTCGTCGTCCACCACGCCGTTGCGGTCCAGGTCGTTCTCATCCACGACATCGGGCACATCCGCCAGCTTGCGCACCACCACGCGCGGCCAGAAGTCGGGGACGCCGTCGTTGTTGGTGTCGTCGGGGACGCCGTCGCGGTTGGCGTCCACGAACTGCACCCAGAAGCCCGGCGGCCGCTGGTCCACCGCGCCGGTGAACTGCTGCGGCGTGAGCGTCAGGAACTTCACGGGGGTGGACGCGGTGTCGAACTCGCGGCCTTCGGCGACCTGGAAGGCGGGCCGGTCGAAGGGCACCGTGGCCGAGTCCGCGAAGGACACGCTGACGCCGGTGAGCGGCACGGGCCAGCCGTCCGCGTCCGTCGTCACCTCCAGGATGCGCGTGGTGCCGTTGGTGGGATCCACGCCGCCGCCGCCCACGTCGCCCGCGTTGGGTTCGGAGGTGACGCCGTACCAGGGGTTGAAGTCGGACACGTGGCAGGGCTGCGGCACGAAGCGGCAGGTGTCCGCGTCGATGAAGCCTCGCAGCACGTAGCTGCCCGGCTGCACGAGGCTCAGCGCGAACGGCGCGGTGAACGGACCCGGGGAATTGTCGCCCAGGGCCGTGCCGAACAACTCCGCGGCGGGGATGACGGTGAAGGCCAGGGGACGGCCGGAGCCCTGCGGCGGGGGCGGGCTCTCCGCGTGGTAGAGGAACACCACGGCGTTGCCCCGGGCGCGCGACTGGACGACGAGGCTGCCCTCGATGCGCGCGGCGCGCGTGTTCTGCCGGCCGTCCGCGGTGGGCTTCACCTCCGGGCCCTCACAGCCCAGGGCGAGGAGCGACGTCAGGGCGACCGCGAAGAGTCCGCTGGTGAAGGGAGAAGAAGGGGCGCGCTTCATGGGGTCACCGTGAGGTTGGCGAACACGCGCCGCTCGATGCGGTTGCCGAAGGGGTGCTCCGCGTGCGTGCCGCCCAACTGGCTGCCCATGAGCGACACGGAGGCGAAGTCCTTCACCACCTCGTAGCCCACGCGGGCGTTGACCACGGCGTACGCGGGCAGGTTGTTGGACAAGAGCTCCACGCGCGTCGGGTCGGACGCGGCGGGCTCGCGCTCCACCCAGGTGGAGGAGGACGTGAAGGCCGCGTCGATGCCGAACTCCAGGTCCGCGCGGGTGCGGTACGTGATGCCGCCAAACACCTTGAAGCCCGGCGCCTGGCTGCACGGGCCGCACTGGCCCTCCTCCGGAAGGTCGGAGGTGACGCTCTGGAGCGCGGCGCTCGCCTTGATGCCCAGACCGTCGATGGGGGAGAGGCTCAGGCCCGCCTCCGCGCCGCGCGCGGTGTAGATGGCGTTCTCGTTGGTGAACATGGAGCGGCCCACCAGGTAGCTGCCGCTGCCGCTGTCGTAGGACTCGCCCGCGGGCAGCCGCTGCACGGAGGACAGGCCGATGAGGTCCTTCACCGTGTTCTGGTAGAGCGCCACGTCCCAGTCCAGGCCCAGCCGGGGGGACTCACCGCGCCAGCCCAGCTCCAGGGCGTTGAGGCGCTCGGGCCGCAGTTGCCGGTTGCCGGTGGTCAGCACGCTGACGCCGTTGACGCCCGGCACGGGCACGGGCAGCCGCGTGTAGCTCTCCAGGAACGTGGGCTCGCGGAAGGCGGTGGCCACCGACGCGCGGAAGGCGTGTCCTTCAATGGGCTGGAAGACAGCGGACAGGCGCGGCGACTGCGCGATGCCCGGGTTGCCCTTGTTGAGCAGCGGGTGGCGGTCCACGCGGTAGCTGACGACGAGGCGCAGGGGCTGCACGATGCGCCATTCATCCTGGATGAAGGCCGCCGCGTGGAACTCCTCGCGCAGGCCGTCCAGGTAGCCGAAGGCCACGCGCTTGAGGCGGCCCTCCACGCCGATGTTCACCTGGTGCTCGCCCGCGAGCTCGAAGCCCCGGGCGTACAGCGCCTCGCCGTTGAAGACGTTGGAGGCGACGTTGGTGGTCAGCGACCGCTGACCGATGGCCTCGTACTGCGGCCCGGCGTCACCGGACAGGTGGTTCCAGAAGGCCTTGAGCTTCACCGAGCCCAGCTCCACATCCGCCTTGGCGTACGCGCCCAGCGCGTCGATGTAGTAGTTGCGCAAGAGGCCCAGCGGGTAGGCCTCCGTGGTGTAGCGGTGCACGCCGCCGGACAGGCCGACCGCGCGCCCTTCGGAGAACGAATAGACCGTGGAGAGGTTGCCGCGAGCGCCCCGGAGACCGACTTCCGGGTCGGGGCCCACCAGGGCGAAGTCCGGACGGCCGCTGCCGTAGTCGAGCGTCCACTTGTCCTCCTGCCGGTAGGCAGCGGACGCGCGGTAGCGCAGGGCGCCGTTCTGGCCGTGGCTGACGAAGGAGCCCTGCACGGTGTTGCCGCCACCCGCCAGGGCGCTGAAGCGCGCGCGCCGGCCGGTGCCGGGGGCCTGGGTGATGATGTTGATGACGCCCAGCATCGCGTTGGCGCCGTACAGCGCGCTGCCTGGACCGCGGATGACCTCGATGCGGTCGATCTCCTCCAGGCCCACGGGCAGGCCCGCCCACAGCGTGAGGCCGAGGAAGTCCTGGTACTCCGTGCGGCCGTCCACCAGCACCAGCACCTTGTTGGCCAGGCGCTGGTTGAAGCCGCGCAGGCTGACGTTGGAGCTGCCCACGCCCATGGCCATCACGTCCGCGCCGGGCACGCGGCGCAGGAGCTCCGGCAGCGTGGTGGCGCCGGACAGGCGGATGTCCTCCGCCGTGATGACGGTGGTGGCGTTGGGCGCTTCCAGCGAGGACTGCGCGCGGCGGCTGGCCGTCACGACGCGCTCCTCGTACGGCACGAGGCCCTGGTCGGACGTGTCGCCTGCCTCCGCGCTGCCGCTGGGGGCCTTGGGGCCGGACGCGGCGACGGAGGACTGCGGCTGCTGGGGCTGTCCGGCCGCGAGCGACTCCGCGCGGTTGACGGCCTTCTCCAGCCGCTCCATGAGCGTGGCCAGTTGCTGCTGGGCCTGGATGCTCGTGGGGGGCGGCGGGGGCATGGGCAGGGTCGAGT
>NZ_RAVZ01000393.1 GCF_003611635.1 Corallococcus terminator
GTGGGGGTTCGCCTGGGGCGACAGCGGCACCGCCATGCCCTGGCCGGGGGGGACCGCCAGGGCCCGGGCCTGCTCCCGCGAGTGGACCCGCTTCTCCACCACCCACAGCATGACGGGCACCCCCAGCGACAAACCGATGGACACCCAGGCGATGGTCCCCATGCCCCCCAGCGTCCCGTCCGGCAGGTCCACCAGCAGGCGGGAGGACAGGAAGGCGCCCAGCGCGGCCGCCATGTGCTGCGTCGCGGACTGCAGCGACATGAAGCGGGCGCGCACCGGGTTGTCCGGCACGCGGGAGGTGAGCGTGTTGTACGCCACGTTGCGCACCCCCATGGCCATCATGAAGCCCATGAAGAGCAGCGGGATGGGCAGCCACGCCGGATAGGAGACGAAGCCCACGAAGGTGAAGACCGCGGCCAGCAGCACGCCCACCGTGCCCACGCGGAACGAACCGAAGCGGTCCACCAGCGGCCCCGTCAGCCGCAGCGTGACGAAGCTCACGATGCCGCCCGCGAAGTAGATGATCCACAGCCGGTCGCGCGGGTAGCCCAGGTTCTGCTGGAGGTAGGCGGAGATGTTCGGGATGACGATGAAGCCGCTCATCATCACCAGCGCCGTCATCAGATACGACAACTGCACGTCCGTGCGCCCCAGGAGCGCGCCCACGCCCGGGGCCCGGGCCGCGCTTCCCCCCGCGTCCAGGTGTCCGCGCACCGGCGGCAGGAGGAGGATCGCGGCGGCGGCCACCACGAACCCCAGCGCCGCCACCGCGAAGAAGGGCAGCCGCCAGCCGCCCACCTCCGCCACCTTGAGCGCCATGGGGACGCCCAGCACGGACGCCACGGAGAAGGACGCCATCACCGCGCCCAGCGCCCGGCCCCGGCGCTCCGCCGGGATGAGGTCCGCGATGATGGACAGGGAAAGCGCCGTCGCCGGCCCGCCGAAGAGGCCCGCGCACACCCGCGCCAGGAGCAGCGTGGACAGCCCCGTGGCCAGGCCCCCCGCCGCCGTCGCCGCCACCAGGCCCAGCATGCACACCGCCAGCGCCTTGCGGCGGTCGTAGCGGTCCAGCATGTAGCCGCCCACCAGCCCCGCGACGCTCGCGGCGGCGGTGTAGCTGCCGCCAATGGTGCCGATGTGTGACGACTCGATGCCCAGCCCCTTCGCGAAGTCGGGGCCCAGCGGCATCACCATCACGAAGTCGAGGATGTTGACGAACTGCACCGCGCCGATGAGCAACACCACGGCACGCTCGGAGACGGGAGCGGGGGAAGAAGCGGACTCAGCGGACATGAGGAGCGGGCTGCCTTCTTCTTAAAGGACTTCAGACGCGGAAGCGCCGCACTTCGGCGCGGAGGATCTCCGCCTGACGCGTGAGGTTGTCGATGGCTTCTTCCAACTGGCGCACCGAACGCGTCTGGTGCTCGGACACGCCCTTGATGGTCTCCACCGCCTTGAGCACCTGTTCGCTGCCCTTGGTCTGTTCCTTCTGGGCGCGGTTCAGGTGGGTGACCATCTCGTTGATGCTCTCGATGGAGCGGGTGATCTGCTTGCTGCCGTGCGCCTGCTCCTGGCTGGAGCGCTGCACGTGCTGGGTGAGCGTCTTCATCCGCTCCGCGCTCTTCATGATCTGCTCACCGCCCCGTGCCTGCTCGTTGGAGGCCTGGGAGATCATCTGCACCGTGGCGGAGATGCGGTGGATGGCCGCCGTCACCTGCTTGCTGCCCCGGGACTGCTCCACCGTGGCGCGGGCGATGGCCTTCACCATCTGCGTGGACTTCTGCGTGCTGTCGTTGATCTTCCGCAAGGCGCCTTCCGCCTCGCGGCCCAACTGCACGCCCTCCTCCACGCTCTTGTAGCCCTGGTTCATCACCACCACGGCGTTGCGGCTCTCCTCCTGCACGCCCCGGATGAGCTCCGCGATCTCCTTGGTGGACGCGCCCGTGCGCTCGGCCAGGTCTTTAATCTCCTCGGCCACCACCGCGAAGCCCTTGCCGTGCTCGCCGGCCTGCGCGGCGATGATGGCGGCGTTGAGGGCCAGGAGATTCGTCTGCTCCGCCACGTCGTCGATGACGTTGAGGATGTTGCCAATCTCGGAGATGCGCCGGCCCAGGCTGTCGATGACGCCCGCGGCGGTGCGGCTGGTGTCCTTGATGCGGTCGATGCCGGACAGCGTCTTGCGCAGGGCCTCGACGCCCGTCTGCGCGTCCTCGAAGACCTGTTCGGACAGGCGCGCCGTCTCGTTGGCGTTGGCGTCCACCTGACCAATGGCCGCGTCCATCTCACTGATGGCGGAGGAGGTGTCCTCGGTGGAGGCGGACAGGTCCTCGATGTTCTTGGCCACTTCCTTGATGGAGTACGTCATCTGTTCGATGGCGCTGGTGGTCTCCTCCACGCTGGCGGCCATGGCCTGGACGTTCTCCGCCACCTCGTCGTTGGTGGCGGCCATCTCCATGATGGAGGAGCTGCTCTCCTCCGCGCTCTGGTAGAGGACCTCCACGTTCTCCGCGATGCCGCGCAAGCTGGCCATCATCTCCACCATGGAGGAGGACGTCTCCTCCACGCGCGACTGCACGGTGCCCGCGCCGGAGGACACGGTGGTGCCGGTGCGGTGGATCTGCTCGATGACGCCCGCCACCACGTCGGACACGCCGCGCACGCGGCCCAACGTGTCGCGCCAGCTCTGCGCCATGCGGTTGAGCGCCTCCGCCAACTGGCCCAGCTCGTCCGTGCTGTTGCGCACGTCCGCGCGGCCGGTGAGGTCGGCTTCCGCCAGCTTGCGCGCCATGGACATCATCGTGTCCAGCGGCTGGAGGATGAACGCGCGGGAGATGAGGAACGCCACCAGCAGGAACAGCACCAGCCCCACCAGGAAGGCCAGCAGCACGGTGTGGCGCAGCGACTGGAGCACGCCGTCCAACCGCGACAGGTTCACCACCACCACCACTTCCCCAAGCGCGCCGCTCGCGGGCGCCACGGCGACGGACACCGCCTCGTCGCCGTTGGGGAACGGCAGCCCGTTCAACGGAGGCGGAGGCCCGGACTCCGGTCGGGTGCGATCCTCCAGGGCCTTCTGGAACCAGGCGGGCACCGGCGAGGGGTGGGTGGCCAGGGGCGAGCCATGGGCATCCACGAGGGCCACGATGCTGAAGTCCTCGTCTTGACGGTAGACGCCTTGCAGGCTGGGAACCGACCGGATGTCCCCCTGTGCCGCGAGCAGCTCACTTACCTCCTGTGCCTTCGCACGGGCGTGAGCGCGCAACCGCTCCTTCAGGTAGCTCTCCACCTGCAAGGGGACGACGAAATAGAGCGATCCAAGGACGACGGCCAACGCGAGGCCGAAAGAACCCAGGAGGATGCCCCGGAGACCGGGTTTCTTGAGGCGACGTGCCAAGGCCCGCGCACTGTAGGGAGGGTGTGCCACCCAGGGCAAGGAGCGGCCCCTTCTGGCCCGGTCTCCGCCGCTGGGTTCCCGGCCCCAGGATGCGTAAGGTCGTCAGTACGATGACCGCGACGCTGCTGCTCACCGACCCGCTCTTCCTCCAGCACGACCCCGGCGAGGGCCACCCGGAGTCTCCTGCCCGGCTGCGGCGCATCCTCCAGGTGCTCGCCCGGACCCCCATCGCGGGCACGGTGATGGCGCAGCCCCGCTCCGCCACCGACGCGGAGCTGGCGGCGGTGCACTCGCCGGCGCTGCTGGCCTCGCTCGCGGGCTTGAGCGGACAGAGCGCGGAGATCGACGGAGACACCTTCGTGTCGCCGGACAGCGTGGATGCGGCGCGGCTGGCGGCGGGCGCGGCGGTGCAGGCCGTGGAGGCCGTGCTCGCGGGCAAGGCCAGGAACGCGTTCGCGCTGGTGCGTCCGCCCGGACACCACGCGGAGCCGGACCGGGCCATGGGCTTCTGCCTCTTCAACAACGCCGCCATCGCCGCGGAGGCCGGACGGCGGTTGGGCGCGGAGCGCGTGCTGGTGCTGGACTGGGACGTGCACCACGGCAACGGCACCCAGGCGGCCTTCTGGGGCCGGCGCGACGTGCTCTACCAGTCCGTGCACCAGTTCCCCTACTACCCGGGCAGCGGCGCCGCGCCGGAAGTCGGCCGGGGCGAGGGCCAGGGCTTCACCGTCAACTGCGGCCTGCCTGGCGGCAACACCGACGCCGACTACGGGATGATCTTCGAGGAGCTGCTCTTGCCCGTCGCCCAGGCGTACCGGCCCGACCTCATCCTCGTCTCCGCGGGCTTCGACCCGCACCGCGACGACCCCATTGGCGGCATGGACGTCACCGAGCGCGGCTTCGCGGCCATGTGCACCTCCGTGCGCAAGCTGGCGGAGGAAGTGTCTGGCGGGAAGCTGGTGCTGTGCCTGGAGGGGGGCTACTCGCTGGAGGGCCTGTCGAACTCCGTGCATGCCTGCATCGAGGTGCTCGCGGGACGCGACGACAGCTTCGCCACCGGCGACGTCAACGCGGACGCGCGCCACGCGCTGGCCGCCAGCCGTCAGGCGCTCCTGCCCTTCTGGGCCAGCGTGCGTTGAATCCTCCCGAGTTCGCACGGACCCGGATGGCTGTGATTGTGGACCCAGGCTGACCGGATTCGCATTCAACGATAAAATCCGGTTCTTCTTGCAAGGCGTGACTTCCGTCACTACCTCTGGGCCCCAACGAGTTCGGCGGCGGCAAGCCCTCTCACCCACGGCCCTGGATGACGAAGACACTCATGCTCGCTGGCGAGAGCCGGCTGCCATTCATCGAACGCGTCACGGCGGCGCTGGGACCCTTCCTTCGGGAGCAGGGCTTCGCGGACGCGGCGGCGGAGCACGTGAAGCTGGCCGTGGCGGAGGCGGTGGCCAATGCCATCCAGCACGGCAACCAGGGCCGGGTGGCCAGGCGCGTGGAAGTCACGTTCGAGTCACGCGAAGACCGGCTGACGGTCTCCGTGCGCGATGAGGGCCCTGGCTTCGATGCCGCCCTCCTTCCGGACGCACTCGCGCCGCAACACCTGCTCAAGCCCTCGGGACGGGGCGTGCTGCTGATGCGCACGCTCATGGACTCGGTGGAGTTCTCCACCCATCCCCAGGGGGGCCAGGTCGTCCATCTGTCGAAGCAGAAGCACGCGGTTCCACCCAACACCCAGGAGAAGCGCCATGGCTGAGTTGAACGTCAAGAGCCGGCAGTCCGGCAATGCCACCATCCTCGACCTGTCCGGGAAGATCACCATCAACGAAGGTGCCCACGTCCTGCGTCACACCGTGCGCAGCACCCTGGAGGAAGGCAAGAAGAACCTCGTGCTCCACCTGGCCGACATCACCTACGTGGACAGCTCCGGGCTGGGGGAGCTGATCTCCTCCTACACGACCACGACGAACCAGGGCGGCAAGCTCTGTCTGCTGAACCCCTCCCAGAAGATCATGGACCTGCTGATGATCACCAAGCTCATCACCGTCTTCCAGGTCTACGACACCGAGCAGGAGGCGGTGAGCAGCTTCAACTGAGTCCCGGCTCCGGGCACACCGTGTTCGCGCGGCGTGCCCGTGTTTCATCCAGGGCTCAACGCGCCACCCACCGCAGCCAGGACAAAGCCTGGAGGGAGGCGAACCACGCCACCGCGACGAGCGTGTGGCGCAGGTGGTTCACCTGGGACCAGCGCAGCGCGGACGCCACGGACGCGGGGGAGTCCGGCGCGTCCAGCAAGCGGATCATCGTGGGGATGAAGTACGAGAACGTGAGCAGCCGGTCCGCGAGCGCGACCCCGGCCGCCACGAGCCACCAGAAGCGCAGGGGGCCCGTCACCTGCGTGGCGAAGTAGAAGCTCGCCAGGGTGAGCAGCGTCAGCGGCCCCGTGCTGACGAAGGCCCAGAAGCGCAGCCCCACGTTGTCCTGCCGCGCCGCCTCCGCGTTCCAGTGCGCGCCCGTGGCATCCAGCCACCGGGGCAGGAGGATGCGGTGCTCATAGAGCCCCGCGCCGAACGCGATGCCCAGGTTGAGGACGAAGAGCCACAGCAGGATTGCGCCCACGGACAGCTTCAGGTTCATCATGCGCTGAAGGATGCGTCCCGGTGTGCCCGGGCGTCTTTCGCGTCCTTGTGCTGTTTTTCTCAATCCTGCGGTGATTCGCGATGAGCCCCCGGCACGTCCTCCTCCAACAGATTGGCACCGACATCGTCCGCTTCCAGGACGCCTCCGCGGACTTCGACGCGGCGGTCGGTGAGGTCCTGGCGCTGGGCCGCGCGGAGCTGGTGTGCCTTGCGCAACTGCACTTCGGAGGCCCCGCGCCCATGAGCGCGGTCGCGCGCGGCACCGACGTGGAGCGGCTGGAGCTCGCAGGCTACGTGCGGCGCGAAGCTGCCAGGGGCGGCAGGCGGCTGGTCCTCACCGAACACGCACGCGAATGGATTGAAACCCTCTGGGGCCCCTTGAGCGTGGACGGGATGCGCTTGATGGAGCCCCTGTCGGACGCGGACCTGAAGGTCGTCGCCGGCTTCCTCACCGCCGCGCGAGCGGTCCAGGAGCGCCATGCGTCCCGCTTGTCGAAGCTCCTCGACACGCCGGGCGGCTCACCGGCGGCGCGCAGACGCGGCGGGCTCTCCGCCGCCGCCCTCTCCCGCGTGCAGCTCTTCGTCGAGGCACACCTCGCCCGGCGCATCCGCGTGGGGGAGCTGGCGAAGCGCTCGGGCTTGAGCGTCTTCTACTTCACCCGCGCCTTCCGGCAGTCCACCGGGATGACCCCGCACGCCTTCGTCCAGCAGCGGCGGGTGGAGCGGGCGCGCGAGCTGTTGAGCCACCCCGCGCACTCGCTGGGAGACATCGGCCTCGCGGTCGGCTTCAGCTCACAGAGCCACTTCACCACCGTCTTCCGCCGCGTCACCGGACTGACGCCCGCGGTCATCCGGCGCTCGGTGGCGCCCCGCTAGAACGCCAGGTTGAGCTGGAGCGTGAGCAGGTTGGTCGTACCCGTGTCCTTCGCCAGGGTCACCGCGCCCAGCAGCGCCGGGTCCGGCGTCTCCTGGTGCGCGAACTGGTAGCGCAGCTTCACCGCCAGGAAGGGCGCGTCCAGGAACCACGCGAGCTGCGCCTCCGCGATGTAGAGCGCGTCATCGTCCAGTTCGTGGCTCGCGTCCAGCCAGGACAGGCGCACGCCCGCGTCCAGCACCTTCTTGTAGAAGACGTAGTCGGCCTGGGCCCACGCCCCCACGCTGGTGAAGTTCGTGCCCGCCGCCTCCGGATTCGTTCGCTCGATGTAGGCCTCCATGAAGAAGGTGAAGCGCTGGGCCTGGAGCATGAAATCCACACCACCGGTGGCGAACTTGCGCACGCCCTCGTCGATGATGTCGAAGCTGCCCGTCTCCACGTTGAAGTTCTCCTCGCGCCGCTGCACCTTGCCGCCCGCGCCCTGCACCGTGAAGGACACGCGCAGCGGCGCGCCGTTCTCATCCGACATGATGTACGGCAGCTCGCCGTAGCCCATGGGCCCCATGGGGCTCACGGTGAGCCGCACGTTGGACACCCACCGCCCCGGGTCCGACGTGATGGAGCGCAGGGGCGAGCCGCTGTAGATGCCCGCGTAGTACTCCAGCGTGTCGGTGGTCCCCATGAACGTCACGCCCTTGTCGCGGCCCGTCCAGAAGTAGTTCGCCACCGGCGCGAACTCCGGGAAGAGGATCTGCTGCGGCCCCAGCGACTCATGCCGGCTGAGCGGCGTGTAGTGCTGCCCCAGCCGCAGGCCCGCCGCCTTCCAGGGCTGCACGTCCACGTAGGAGTCCAGCAGGAAGGGCGCCAGCGGGGATGCCAGCTCCAGCGACGTCCAGAAGCTGATCCACGGCCGGTACACGTTGCCGTAGATGCGGGGCCGCAGGAACGGGAACGCCGTGCGGGACATCGCCTCGCCGTTCTCCCAGACGGGCTCCAACTTGTAGGCGGACTGCAACCCCGCCCCCAGCCGGTAGTTGCCGTCGTCGGACGCGATGGCGAAGCCCTTGTCCTCCCGCGGCGTCTCCACCTTCGGAGGCTTGTCATCCTTCGCGTCCGCGGCCTCCACGCCAGCCGCCGCGAGCACGCCCAGCAACCCCGCACAGCCCCACCGCT